>JAGBYI010000223.1 GCA_017628845.1 Bacteroidaceae bacterium | reverse complement strand
GGACATGCTGACTGCCGACAGAATCAAGTGGGCACTCGGTGCCAGCATAGGCCGCAAGTTCAGCAACCAGTTCGCTCTGAACAAACAGGCTCAGAAGGTGGACTACAGCGCAACGCAGGAAACAGCCGATCCCGAACCTGAGACACCATCGGGCGGCGGCGGCAACAACGGCGGCGGCAATACTCCGGGCGGAGAGCTTGAGGGATGAAGACTCTACCACAAGGCCCTGGGAAGCCAACCAGATAAGTTCTTGGCGAGCCAAGCGGCAAGCCGAGCGGACGAGGGAAGCATCACCAATGGTGCTTCTCTTTTTGTTGAACACGAATTGAACGAATTGAACGAATAAGCAATTATGCGAAAAGGGGCTGTTTTGTAATCTCTAATGTTACAATTTGGGGTTATCTTATGCAAAAAAATAAGTAAAAGCGCAAAAAGTTGCGCTTTGACGCGAAATAAATGCACAAAAACTTGTGCATTTAGAATAATTGCCTTATCTTTGCATCAGAAAACATAAGTAATAACATTCTAAAAGCAAAGGAACTATGGCAACAAGAGAGCAAATCATCAAGAGAGCTAACCGCAAGGTTGAGAAGCTAAACGAATACATTCGTGAGTGCATCAAGGAGTGTCACGGAGAAACTGACCTCTACCTCGACAACAGCAGCACAATCGAAGGGTTACCTGAATACGTTGAGCCGAACTACAACATCAAGGAGGACGGACACCTCTACTCTGGCGACACAGAGCTCTGCCGCGCAATCTTCACATGGGACGAGGACAACGAGGATGAGTGGGAAATCGACGACGAACTGAATGAGATGCTGAAATGGGAAAAGGCTTGTGTACGCCGAGGCGTTAAATACTTCAAGGAGTACAACCCGGATTGGGATGACAACGAAGAGGCACACGAAAACTTCATGAACAGCTTAGACGATTAAGGAACTATGAACAAGGAACAACAAGCACAGCGCATGGGGCAGCGCATCACTGTTCTGCGCAAGCTGGAGGGTATTAGTCAGCAGGAACTCGCCGACCGTGCGGGACTGACCCGTCAGCACATCGGTCGCATAGAAAAGGGCGAACTGGTGAGTGTGGCCTACGTTACCATCCAGCAGGTAGCCGAAGCTCTCGGCATGACGGTTGACATCATCGACCCAGGCTTGCAAGACCTTGCACCGCTGAAACGGCTGACATAAGACATTACCGGCAACAACTCACGAAGAGAGACATCCCACGGACGGGATGCCTCTCTTTTTTATACCCAAACACAATATGAATAATTTCGACGAACTTAAACAGATCAAGGCGCGATGCCTATCGGACATTCGGGAGGCATTGCCGCGCTATGCTGACAAACTGAATGCGATTGATGAGCGTCTGCTGATATACGTCGAGGATGCTCTGAGCAACAACGCATCGCACTCAAATCTTTATGAGCTGCTGGGAATAAGAAAAGAGCTCAGGCTGATGGATTCCTACGAGATGGACATCCCCAGGGTGCAGCGTTCGCTTAGGGCCATCGAGGGACAATGGGCGAACGGCAAGCACCAAAAAGGCGGGCTGAAGTTTGACACGCCTCGCGGCAATCAGCATGTGCTGCTCATGCCTTACCAGGTGTGGTGCCTCTTCGGTATCAATGCCTTCATCACCGAGGCGGACATGGAACGCGAGTGGAACGATGGCGACGAGCTGCTGCCAACGGAGTTTGTGCGCGACGGCATGGTGTGGGACCGCAGACGGCTGACACAGGAGGCACATCTGTTCCAGACGCGAAAGTCGGGCAAGACAGAGTTCGGTGCAGCCATCGACTTCACGGAGGTGTGCTTCCTCGGCCCTGCCAACGGTCAGGCACTCATCTGTGCCCCGTCGGCTCAGCAAAGCGAAATAGCCTACAAAGCCATTCGCGAGTTTGCGATGCAAGTTGACCCGACCTGCTCGAACCGTATGGGCGGCAAGTATTTCCGCATGACGCGCAACGGACTGAACTGGCAACCAGGGCATCCGATGAAGGGCGAAATCAAGTGCATGGCGGCTGGCAAGACATCGAAGGACGGACTATATGCCTACATCGTACATGCCGACGAGCACGGTCAGCCCGGCTACATCAACGGACATTGCGACATGCAAGCAGCCGTCGAGACGTGCTGGGGCTCAACGGGTCCACGGCGCGAGAAACTCCTACTCCATACCACCACAGCAGGCAACGTGAAGGAAGGCCCCTACAAGGACAAGATAGAGCAATCGGTGCAACCGTCATTGCTCAAAGAACTGGACTACCCACTCGGACAACCGAACAGAACGCCCGACGATTCGTGGTTCGCTTTCCTTCTGCAACTCGATCCGTGGGAGCAGACGGAAGACATCACAAAGCTGGACGATACGGAGCTCTTCAGAAAAGTCAACCGAAGCATCGGTATCACCGTCCAGCCGACATACTATCGGGAACGCCTCTACGAAGCCACGCAGAGCGACGACACGAAGAAAGAGGTATTAACAAAGGACTTCAACATCTGGCAAACCAGTCGCATCACCTCGTGGCTCAGCGGCGACAAGATTCGTCCGCTTCAGCAAGACAGACGGGTGACCGATTGCAAGTATCAGGACGGCTGGCAGACATTCGTTGGGCTTGACTTCTCGAGCGGTGACGACCTTTTTGCCATCACCTACGTCTCGATTAACTACAAGACGAAGGACCCCGTTGGCCGCTTCTTCGCAGACATGGAGGCATGGATAGTGGAGAAGACACTGGAAACCACTCCGAACCGTCCGCTTTATGAGAAGTGGATAGAACAAGGATGGCTGAAAGTATGCCCAGGAGAAGTGTTCGACCCGAACCTTCCAATCAATGCACTCATGGAGAAGGGACAGTACGGCGTGAACCTCTTCGCCTTCGGTTACGACCCAGCTCAAAGCAAGCTGCCCATCAACACCATAAAGGCATGGCTTCAGACGCTCGGCCTGCACGCCGATGTCATCAAGCAAATGGTCGTGCCGGTGCCGCAAACTTTCATGGTATTTAACGGCTTGATAGGAGAGGTCGAGTATTACATCCAGAACGGCGAGCCGTGGCTCTCGTTCTCGAACAACCCGATGTGGCCGTGGCAATTCGGCAACTGTCGCGTCGAGGAAGTCCACGAGCTCCGCAAGTTGCTAAAAGCCGCACCGAACGAAAAGATTGATAATATCCATGCGCTCATCGACGCGTTCTATTGCTTCGATTTGAGCGAAGGAAGAATACAACAGTAAAAAAAAGGAGGAACTATGGAAATGACTATGCCTATTGAATGCGTGGAAAATTTAGAGGGCAAGCAAGTGTTCACCGGCTTGTTTGGCGAACAGCTCGTGAACGTCAACACAAGAGACCTGGAAAAGCCACATTGGTCTGTGGCTTGTAAATTGACGTTAAGCGAAATCAGGCAGTTTGAAATTCTTCGTCGAAAATTCGGCATGTCAAAGTATAAGTTTGCCCGCCATTGCATTTGCCAGCAACTTAAAGACCTTGCATTATTACTTGAAGATTAACCATAAACAAAGGAGGAACTATGAAGATTTATTTTGATGTTTATAATACGCTGCACATGGGGTATGAACGCTGGTCAGTAATCTTCACGCCAGCCATATCTCTTGAACGTAGGGATGTGTTTTGTGATGAAAAATCATATTATTTTGTCATCCGATGGCTGGTATTCACCGTGGCGATGATCGTCACACGAAAGAAAAAACCAATTCCTAATGGTGAATGCAATATAAGTATTGATTAAAAAGGAGGAACTATGGTAATAATTAAGACAGATGCAGGAACACGATTCATAAATGAAAATGAATGCTTGCAAATAAATCACAATGAAACGAACAGATGTGTGGAAGTATGGCCAAAGGGTGAGGTCTTGAAAACGCCACAATACTATCTGATAGAAAATGTTTCGCAAGTCAGATATGTAAGTCCAGCGCATGACATTGAATTTGACAGCAAAGAGAACTTCATTGCAGAGCTCATAGAAAAAATTAAAGACGAGAGTTTCAGGGCTAAGCATATCAATGTATGCTATAATCTTTTAAGGAACTTTTGCATGAGAACACTCCTCAAAAATGAGGCACTTATTGATGATGAAAAGAACGCAAATATCATGGACGAGTGGCTAAAAATATGCGAAAGGTTAAAAGAAGAACATGAAAAGATAAAAACACGATGCGAAAATGAGGAACTATGAAACCGACGAGGAACCGCGTCATGTGCCCTGATTGTTGGAGGCTGAAGATGCTGTTCAAGACTCGAAAGAAAGCCATCAACTTCATTAAGTGGAACAAGGACGAGCTCGAATATGGTGGCGAGACCCTTCGTGCATACTATTGCCGAGCGTGCTGCGGATGGCACATTTCGCATCAACCTGTGCGATGGTATGGCCGATGGGTGCCAACTGATACCGAAAGCAGCCTTCGCAACGAGCAGCGAGCTAAAAACAAACAGTACAACAAACAAAAACGAAGAAATAATGATGAAGAGTAAACCTTTGACCGACTTTCATACGATATAATGCCCGAGGAGGGAGGAATAGATTTTTCTATCATGGTTTCCGCCAAGTCCATCGGGGTATGCCGTGCAACGCGGTACCGACGAGAAACTGGCGGATTTTTAACGCTCGAAACTATGAACAAACGACAACGAGAAGAATACGACATTGAGCTCATGGGCGGCGTCTTGAAAGGCTGCCTCTCGGCCGTCGTGTTCTGGATAGTTCTGATCATGCTCGTGCTGCTGATGGCCAGCTGCAAGACGCGGACGGTAGTGGTCGAGACTGTACGCACGGACACAACCTACATAACGAAGCACCAACGCGACTCGATATACATTCAGGACTCAACGCACGTCAGCGAACAGCAACACGGCGACACAATGTATATCAAAATCACCAAGTGGCACACGAAGTATGTGGACAGAGCCGTTCACGACACGACCTACATCGCCACGCACGACACCATCCCCGACCCCTACCCTGTCGAAGTCAAGGTGCCGCGCGAACTGAATTGGTGGCAGAAAGCCTTGCAGCGCATCGGAGGCATCGCACTCGGCTTGATGCTTATGTGGATAATATGGAAAGCATGGAAGCTGTGGAAGTTTTTCCATCCGTAAGGTAAACCTGTCACCATGTCGCGCACGATATATAGAAATACTTATATATAAAATGGAAATCTCATTCGATACACTGATTAACATTGCCGGACTGTTCCTGAGCGGAAGCGTCGGCGGTTTTGTGGCTTGGAAATGGCAACGTCGCAAGATGAAAGCTGAAGCCCAGACAGAAGAAGTGAACATGGCCAAAGCCGTGCAAGACACATACCAGCAGATGCTGAAAGACAAAGAGGAAGAGGTGGCCGACAAGAACCGCATCATCACTGAACTTCGCGAAGACCGTGACCACTTCCGGCAAGACCGCAACGAACTGCGTGAACGCATAGATAAAACCGAATCACTCGTCAGGGAATTGCAAGAGCAAGTCAGCGAGAATCGAAGAGAAATTGACATGATGCGCCCTTTTCTCTGTGGCGTGCTTGGTTGCAAGCTAAGAAAGCCCGTGGCAATATCAGCGGCCCCTTCTGCTGAGAAGCCCAAGAAACAAACAAAAAAGAAAGAAGCATGACACCCATCACATCACACTTCTGCCTGGAGGAATTCACAGCCAGCGCGACAGCCAAAGCCAAAGGAATTGCCAACACGCCGACGCAGCAAGCCGTCGTGAACATCACGGCCTTGTGCATTTCCGTTCTCGAACCTCTCCGAAAATGGTGGGGCAACGAAGTCAAAATCGGAAGCGGTTATCGTTGCAAGGCTTTGAACCAAGCCGTCGGTGGTGTGTATAACAGTCAGCACCTTACAGGCCAGGCTGCCGACCTCTGCCTGGACGGCGACAAGCAGAAGGGCTTGAAGTGGTTCGAGTATATCCGTCGCAATCTTCCGTTCGATCAGCTCATCTTGGAACACAACTCAAATGGAACATATTGGGTGCATGTCTCGTTCAACGCCCAGGGCAAGAACCGACATCAAGTAATCGACAATCTTTTGAAGTAATAAGTGTTTTTTTGTGCATTTTTTTTATCGCAGGCTCGCTGGGAAGTGGGTCTTTTTTGTTTCGGTAAACCTATTAGCACCTTTCATGCGATAAGAAAAGAACAAACAAAAATGAAGATATGAAATGGTTGACTTTAGACAAAATTAAGGCTCAGCTGCGCATCGACCCGAGCTTCACGCTCGAGGACGACATACTGACGATGTATGGCGAGAGCGCAGAAGACAGCGTGCTTGACATCATACGAAGGAGCCACGAAGATGTATTGGAGAAATACGGCAAGGTGCCCACGCCGCTCGTCCACGCAAGCCTGATGCTCGTGGATTTGAGCTACAAAGAGCGCGGACCTGTCAGCTCGCAGAACCTCTACCAGGTCCCCTACGCCGTGGACTTCAAGCTGAAGCCCTACATGAAACTGTCAGACGAAGACGAACAAACAAACAACACACAATATGGCAAACATTGCAATCTTTAGAATCAATTATAAGTCGGATTTTATTCTGACTTTAGAAAGCGATGCAGGCTGGATGACGCCATTCTGCATCAAGTTTTGGACGGGTGCCCCATCGCAGGCATACTTTGCCGGATGGGACGGTACGACCTACACCAACTGCGAACCGGTGGAAGGTGAACCAACAAAGCTGCTTGTTCAGTTCGACGACCACAAGCTACCAATCGGAAATTTGAAATACCAAGTCGGTTACCATTTCACGGTGTCTGACTTCCCAACCTCCATTGAAGACGAGGTAATCAACCCCGCCAGCATCATCATCGAGATAGATGGCGTTCAATATCAGGTTATGCTTGACTTTACAGGAGAAACTGCGCCCGAAATTCAGTTCTCATTGCCCGCTTACGCCAACGAAGCACAGCGTATCGCAAACGAGGAAGAACGCGAACGCATCTTTGCGGAAATGCAATCCGAGAACGCAGAGGCTGTTGAAGGTGCTGAAAAAGTCAACGCAGAACTGAGCGGCACGATATTGACCGTGACAAACCGCGCTGGCGTCAGCACGAGCAAAAACGTTCAAGGCCCACAAGGAGAGCAAGGCCCACAAGGGGAGCAAGGTCCGCAGGGTGCAACTGGTCCACAAGGTCCGCAAGGTCCGAAGGGAGCCACAGGCGCAACGGGTGCAACTGGTCCGCAAGGTCCACAAGGTCCGACAGGAGCAACAGGCGCAACGGGTGCAACTGGTCCACAAGGCCCTGCTGGTCCACAAGGCCCTGCTGGTCCACAAGGCCCTGCTGGTCCACAAGGCCCAGTCGCAAAGGTTGATATTGCAGCAGAAGCGCAAACCATTACGACACTTGCTTGCGAGATAGATAAATACTATCGTCTGGATGCAGCCGTTGACACTTTGGCAATCACTTTGCCGACCATTACAAGCACAGGAATTGTCGAGATGCTTGTTATTGCACTCACGACAGGAACAACGCCAAACATCACAATATCTGGTGGCGCGGGCGTTACAATTCAATACTACGACAGTTATCTGATTGAGGCAAGCACATCGTATGAAATCAACTGTCTTTGGAACGGAACTGCTTGGGTAGTTGGTGCAGCAAAAATAAACGCGGGAGGGGCATAATATGAAGTCTTTGTTATTAAGAAGAAGAGTGTATGCTGGTGTAAGTGAAATAATTCCATACCAAAGAATTTCGTACATCTATGTGGATTATGACAGAAACCATTATATTGATTTCCCAATAAACGTTAATGCTGGGGACTATTTTGAAGTAGGTGGAACTATATCATTTGGAGCTGGTTCAGGTTGCCTTTATTTTATGAATAACCAATATAGCAACACCCAATTTCGAGCCGTGGCAAGTTCTGGCTTACAAACATACGTTGGAACAAAAACGGCAGTTGGCGATGTCAGCGGTTTAATTCCTTATTCAACAAGCGAAAAAATGTCCATTGCTGTTTCAACAACATTTATAAAAAAGAATGATGTTGAAACAAGTATATTGCGACCTATTACACAGGGAGTAAGTGGTTTTAGACTTTTTGGAGGAAGTTCTTCTCCTTCTTGGTCTTGTCGCACATATTTATATGATTTTTATATTAAGAAAAATAATTCTGTCATATATGATTTAGTTCCTGTTCGTATAGGTACAACTGGATATTTATATGATAAGAAAAGCAAACAGATTTTTGCCAATGGAGGCAGTGGGAGTTTTGTTCTTGGCCCAGATATTGAATAAAAATATGCGACTATGATATACATTCACACAGAAACAGGAAAAATGTACTACGGCGGAACTGCAATGACAAGAATGCTGGACAATAGCACACTTTGGAGTGGCATTCCAACAAGTGAGCAACTGACTGAGTGGGGATTCGTGGAGTATATTCCACCTGAACCACCAGAGCCACAACCACCAACACCTGAAGATGAGTTAGACCCTTATGAAGCATTAAACATTATAACAGGAGGGATTGAGGAATGAAAAGGAAAGAGGCTTGGGCATATCGCAGAAGCATAGAGGCTGCTGCTGCCTTGCAAAGTGATGAGAAGGCTTTGGAGAACATCTATCTATATCCACTATGGGAAGCAGACAAGGCTGTGCAAGTGGATGAAAGATACAGGTATGGAGAAACTCTCTACAAGTGCGTACAAGCGCATACCACACAAGCAGATTGGACTCCTGATGTTTCACCTGCTTTGTGGGTGGTTGTAAGTCTTGACGAGTTTCCTGCATGGGTGCAGCCTATTGGTGCAGTAGATGCCTACAATCAAGGTGACAAGGTTTCACACAATGAGAAGCACTGGATTTCCGATGTGGATGCGAATGTTTGGGAACCTGGTGTATATGGGTGGACTGAAGCTAATTGAAGATTGAAAAATTGAAGATTGAAAGGCGGGGTTGGGCTCCGCCTTTTTTGTTTCCCGGTGGTAAACCCATCGCCGACTTTCAGCCGATTAGAAAAGAGGAACTATGTTTTCGTTTGAAGCCGATAATGTTGTGATACTCCAGGAGCAGAAGGCACTCGAAGCCGCGCTCTCCACGAACCCCAAGACACAGAAAGCCTTGCAGAAACTTGTGCGTGAGGTTGTCCTGGAGGCTCGCCGCAAGGTGGTGAACAGCATCAAATTCGACAACGGCGACCCCCGAAACACCCGGCAAGCTGTACGTACGACTGTATATCGAAAAATACTCGGCGGCAACCTGAACATCCTCAATTCAAAGAAAGCGCACGGTAAGAACTCATATCAGACACCAAAAACATCAAGAGGAACGAGGCGCGGCGGCAACAGAATGGCTCGCTCTCCGCGCACCCAGCAGATTCTTGACTATGCACCATTCGACCGCGAGTTCATCATGCGCTTTGTTGACTCGGGTACGAAGCAGAGATTTGTCGGCTTCCGTAATGCTATGAAAGCTAACCACAACCGATACCTTCAGACGAAAGACCGATGGGATGCTGGCGAGAACCGCACCGGCAACCGTGGCTCAATAGCGGCTCGCGGATTCTTTGCCCGTTATGGCGAACGTGCAATGGAGTTGGCAGCAGATAGACTAGCAGGACTTATTGAAACGGAGCTCGCAGCAACATTAAACGGAATGAAAAAATAAGATATGGCAAACAGTGTAGTAAAACTCAGCATAGACTCGCACGAGTTTGACGCGAATATCAAGCGTGCAGGTGAAGCACTTAATAAATTCTTCGACCAGGCCAAGAAGGGCGACCGTACCTTTGAGGTGATCGACGATGATGCGATGGAGGTCGTCAGGGCTTTCGGGCAGATGGAAACGAAGAGCAAGTCAGCAAGCGGACAACTTGCAGAACTGACGAAAGGCTTCACAGACCTCAGTCTCGCTTATAAGCGAATGACGGATGAAGAAAAAGCCTCGCCAGTTGGCAAGGAAATAACAAATCAGCTTGATATTCTGAAGGGACGCATCCAGGACACTAAGAAAGACATCTCCGACATTAACGGCGAGATAAATGGCGGTGGAGGTTTGACGGGTGCGCTCGACCAACTGGCTGGCAAGTTCGGACTGAACATTCAGCAGCTTGCCGGATGGGGTGCCGCTATAAGCGCAGCAAAAGTGGCACTTGATGTCGCAAAAGATGCAATCTTTGCATCTGAATCAAATGTCGATGAATGGGGAAGAACCGTAGAAGCGGCAGAAAGTGTATATAATAGCTTTTTGCAAACCTTAAACAATGGCGACTTTTCCGGCTTTTTATCTCGCATACAAGATGTGATAACTAAGGCGCGTGATGCTTACGATGCACTTGATGAGCTACAAACGCGAGGCGGCATTGTAAACAGCGAGAGGTTAAGACTTCAAGCAAGACAGACTGAATTGAAGTCTATAATCAGAAGACAAGGCGCAGATAGTGATGCAGGAAAGGCTGCCCAATCAGAATTGAAACAACTTGAGGGGCAACTTACGAAAGCCTACAAGACTGAGGAAAAGCTCAATTATAACGCATTCAAACAAAAGGTTGACGAAAAACTACAAGAAGCAGGCCTCAATCTTAACAAAAAAAGCTATGATTTCCTCATGCGTTCATTTAGCGATGATGCGGTTTTCGAAACGCTAAAAAGGAATGCAAACGGAGCAAAAACCCCAGGGCAAGACACATATAAGGTTGATAGCAGCAATCCTTTAAACCTTAAAAAAATTGATCCTCGCAACACTGAGCAAAAGCTGCTCGACTTGTTTACAGACGAATGGCGCAAAGAGTATAAGCCATTGCTTGATGCTTCATTCTCTGCAAGAAATTCTGCTGCAAGTTCACTGCTCGGAGATGCACGCTACTTGAAAAGCGGAACTGGCGGTGGCACTGGTGGCGGTGGTTCTACTACGACGGTGGCCAAGGAGCTCAATCCGATGCAGCAGGCGCAGAAGGAAATATCGGCTCTTACTGAGGAAGCACTGACTGCCGACGAGGGACGGCTTGAAGTTATCAAGAAAGAGATTGCGGCACTGCAAGAGCAGGTGAATGTATATAAATCAATCCAGGACTTCGTGCAAGGCAAGGAGCCGAATTGGAATATACAGGTTGGTGACCGCAAGGCTTTCGAGGCTGAACAGAAGAAGATATTTGAGGCAAATGGCGGCACGGCATCGCGTCTCGAGTCAATGCAGTATTCCGTGATGAAGGAAATCAAGGCCGAGGACACAAAGGTAGATACCGAAACGCTTCACACTCTCCTGAAGGATGCTTTGCAAAACAACATCGACACAACATCTCTTGACCTCACTTCGATTGCCGAACAGATAGGCGAAGGAATAAATGTGCCGGATGAAAAATGGCAAGCAATCCTCGACAAGTACAACGAGCTGAAGGCAGCCATCGGCGAAGAGCCTATCCAGATAGATTTCAATACGGGAAAAATTGCAGAGGACGGAAAGAAAGCCGATAAGACGTGGCAACAGGCCGCAAGTGCCGTGCAAAGTGTCGGCTCGGCATTCTCTCAGATTGAAGACCCAGCCACAAAAGCAATGGGAACAGTGATGCAAGCCATAGCAAGCATCGCCCTCGGCTTTGCGCAAGCATCCGCACAAGCAGGTTCAATGGGTCCGTGGGCATGGCTCGCATTCCTTGCCGCTGGTGCCGCTGCAACGGCTACGACCATTGCAACCATTCATTCGCTGACTGGGTTTGCAGAGGGCGGTATCGTTCAAGGCAACGCATATAGTGGCGACAACGTTGGTCCCGTCATGTTAGACGCAGGCGAGCTCATCCTGAACAGGAGCCAGCAAGGAACGCTCGCAGAGGCTTTGACTTCTGGCAACAATCAGGGCGGAGCCGTAGGTGGCACGCCATACGTGACTGGCGAGAAGATAGTCCTCGGCATCAACAACTATGGCAAGAAGCAGGGCTGGGGTGAATTAGTTTTTAGCAGAAGATAATATGACGTACTTCGACAAAGACGATTACAGCGAAAGGTATTTTGTCCGTTTTGTTGACCTTGACGGGAACGAATGGCGAATCAGCATAATGGACCCGACGGACGTTTTCACACCTGTTGAATTGACGGGCGCAGCCAATCCTATTGAGTGGTTCGGTGTAGGTGATGAAAGCCAGACAAAGGTCGTGTGTGGCTCTACGGGCACACTTCGCCTGGTATGCCGCACGGCTGAGCAAGCCAGCAACATATTTGTCGTGGGTGGGTTGTTCCCCGAAGTCATCAACGACCGCCGTGTGGATGTGACAAGAAAGCGCATGGACGGCAGCACTGCCGTGTGGGACTTGATATGGCAGGGATTCATCAAGCCGGAACAATACACGCAAGACTGGGACAGTGCTCCGTTGGAGGTGGAATTGCCACTCGTTTCGCCCATTGCTGCAACTGAGTTCTTCACAATGCCGGAATATAATTACGTCAGCGAAATGACATATATAGCCGACTTGCTGAATTATGTCATCGGACTGCTCGGATGCAACATAAATGCCATCATGACGAACAAGCCCATATACGAGGACTTCAATGGAAACACAAGAGTGGACTCAGGCGGAAGGCCAATGCACTGGACGCAAGGGCAATGCTCGTCGATGTATTTCTACGATTTCGAGTCGGACGGAATAAAACCCAAAACAATAAAGGAAGTCCTCGAAACCATTTGCTACCCTTACGGAAAGGTTAATGATTGCCGCGACTTTGTGACGATCATGATGAATGCAGGCAAGTGGATAGACGGAGACAATCACATCTACACACTTGTAACGGATAGAATAAGTATAAACTATCGGCGTTTCGTCAGCGACAGCCAAAGACAAACGCAAATCAATCTGTCGGATTTGCAGATAGCAAGCACGGAGAACAGCGTCACACTTGTCGCAAAGCCATCAAGCTACGAATTCAGCAATAAGATAAACGTAGAAAGCGACGTATATGAAATGGACGAATCCTACATAAAGAGTTCGTTGCCTTGTGATGCTGATATAGTACAGGACTCGTCAAAGGTTGTGTCCGTGCAGCTTGATTCTCTTAATAAATACACATATCACTTTTCGGGCGACTATGTTGACCAGGCACTATACCAACCCGTATATCAATATGGATTGGTACAAGGAACGAACGACCCGCAATTTTGCAGAGTCGTCCATGTAGAAACTGAAGATGGAGGCACAACATTTAAATATAGCCTCCAAATGCCACTCGCCTTTTACGTTCCTGCTGGCGGAACCATTGGCTTTGACGTGCCGGTGAAAATCAAGTCAACGGCAGGCATGAACAAAGTGAAGGTGTCATTCGATGTGTATTCGACAAATTACGAGGGAAGAAGCCCGTCAGGAGAAATTATGCAAGAAACACTTGCTCCTCGAATAATAGATGCAACGGCAGGCAAATACCTGGACCTTTCCACAAGGCAATGGAATGATGTGAGCGGCAACTATACAAGCTGGACATTCCAATCAATGGGATACCTGAGCGATTGCAAGGTAACGTTCAACGAACCTCGTGAATCAGGAGATAACAGCTTGCACACGCTTCGATTTGTGCTTGCAGAACGTCCACTGATTGCAGGGACTCCAAGACAAAACATGTATGTGAAAATCACCATTGAATATGTGCGCGACGACACATATACGAACCAGGGCGTAGCCGACACCTTCACGAGCACACTGCAAAACACAGGTGAAAGGGCTTCGCTTGGCAGTTCTGGCGAAGCAATCAGCGTTGACTTCAAAACAATGTGCGGACGAACGTCTGTTGTAATCAATGGCAATTCTTATGCACCGGCGAATGGCTTTTGTGATTCACAAAAATACATAGACAAGGGCAACCGCCAAAAGATAGAATTGGAGGCTGTGAAGTTCAACATGGATTTTGTCGTGCGTCCTTTCCTTGTGAACGACGGCAATACGGTATATGTCCCGGTAGCTTTCGGAATGAGTCCGCGTGACAATATCGCAAGAATAACACTTGTATCAACTAACCTCGGATTAACACCACCAACATCATGAACGGAAATAATGTATATATCAGCATCGGAGAGGGGACGTCCTCGACGATTATTGCAGGCACGAAGGTCAACGAAATACAGACGGAGTGCGAGACGATTGAAATCAGCGGGCCAAACGTGGCGGAGTGGAGGCAGCACATCGTGAAACGCAAGGAATGGAGTATGTCGGCCAACTATCTCATCACGAACTTTGCGCAGATTCAAGGCATCCTGCAATCAGGCACGGAGGTCGGCATCGTCGTGGTCGGACGCGATGGCACCACAATGAGCACCCTGCTACAAGGACGTGCCATCGTAAAGCAGGGCAAGCAGTCGTTCACGCGCGGCAAGCTGGCGCAAGGCTCGTGGAAGTTCATCGGCAACGGACCGCTCACGGCTCCGAACCTTTCGCTTGAGTAAACCCAACGCGGACTTTCGTACGAATAGAAAAGACTACTATGGCATACCAAAGCGGATTCTTAAAGTATAGGGTGACGGTGCAGAACAAGGTGGCCGGCAAGGGCTTCGGCGAAACGACGAAGTTTCAGGACGTGGCGACTGTATGGGCAAGCGTGACGTTCACGAAGGGCATGAAAGCCATGCACGAGGGAGCCCTCGACGCTTATGACACGGTGATGATACGTATGCGCTACAACAACTTCACCACGCGCGACTCGCTGCTCATCTATGACGGAATCACCTATCAGATATTGTCATTCCACGCCGACAAACAAGAGAACGAAATACAAATCACTGCCTGCGAACTGGTGCAGGGTGCTCCGGCTCCTGCCCAGCAAGGCGGGGCGGTAGTAAAATAGGGAACTATGAAGAAACAAATCGCAATCGTACATTTCAACACGCCAGAGCTCACCGAGTCGTGCATCCTGAGCATCCGCAAGGTGGGGTGCCATTGGCCGGTGACGGTGCTTGACAATAGCGACAAGCGTCCGTTCAAGGTGAAGATGAAGGGCGTGACCATCATCGACAACACGAAGGGACAAATCATCGACTTCGACGAGGAACTGGAACGCTTCCCGGAACGCTGCTGGGACATGGCAAAAAAGTCGAACTACGGCAGCGCAAAGCACATGATGAGTGTTCAATACCTGTGGGGCGTGCTGAAGGAGGGCTTCATCCTTGTGGAGAGCGACGTGCTCATTAGGCAGCCGTTCGATTTCCTTTGGGACGAGCAATATGCAGCCACAGGCAAGGCGCAGTGGTTCCGTGGCCGTCGCATCGAGAAGGACAGACTCTTGCCGTGGCTCTGCTACATGAACGTGCCTTTGCTCACGGCTAACGGCGCAAGGTATTACGACCCCGAACGCTGCTGGGGCTTGCAGCCAGGAGGGATGCAGAACCCGAACAACTGGTACGACACGGGCGCACCGCTATTGGAGGACATCATCAAGACGAAGCCGCAGCTTTCTGCGCGTCTCTACTCCGACCTCGACAAGTGCTACATCCACTACTGCGGCGGCTCGTGGCGCGGCAACGACATCAAGCAGCAGGCCGAATGGCTCAGCAAGAACGAGACGTACTGGAAGCCGGAGGACAACTCGGACGCAAAGATATTCATTTGCACACACACGGACTTCGAGCCGGTGGTGAAGAATGAAATATACGAAGTTCTGGACAGCCGCAAGATGAAAAGCGGAAATGTGCCTGACCTCTACTACTCAGAACTGTGGCAGATGAAGAATGTCAGCGAAAGGAAGACGTTACCGAAGTATATCGGCTTCTGCCACTATCGCCGCTATTTCGGCTTCATGGATGCAGTGCCAAACATCGGGAAACTCATTGAAGCACGCGGAGCCATCACAACGAAGAAAGCCGACTTGAATATGACCATGCGCCAACAGTATGCAACCTGGGGCAACCCCGAAGACCTTGACATCTGCACGCAGATCATCAACGAGAAATATCCCGACTTTGCACCGGCATGGAACCGTTCTCTCGCCAGCAAACAGATGCACATAGGCACGCTGTCGATAATGAAGACCGACGACTGGCTGGAAATGCTCAACGTAATGTGGGACGTTGCCCAGGAATACTTGAAGCGCATCGGTGGCGACATCGTGAAGCGAGTCGAAGAAAACCCCAAGGCATACCACATCGGAGAACAGCCCTTCTTTACCTTCACACACGAGCTGCGTGTAGGCGGTCAGTTTGCCGAGCGCATCAACTCCGCTTGGATGGATTGGAAATTTCCACGCGCCTACGAGGTGCCGCTAAAGGTTACGCACGAAAAGATTGAGGTTCCGTTCGAGGAGAAGAAGAGTAAACCCACGAGCAAGAAACGCGCGAATAAGAAAGGAAAGTAAGTTATGGAACTATTCGGAATGAACTTTTTTGGTAAGCGCGAAGCGACGCCAGGGGTGCCGCAGACGACCAATCCGAACGCCGCAAGCAACAAGTCGGACGTGAAGGGCGGCAACTGGGAGGCCAACGTGGTGCGCCCACACGGTCGCTCCTCTCTGCTCATACCGACATGGACGCGCTGCGTGACGCTCATCATGCAGACGATGGGGCAGATGGTGACGCAATACCAGCGCATCAATGCCGAGGGCGGAAACTTCATCGAGGACCGCTACGGCAAGAACGGCTACCTGAACTATCTGTTGCAGGTTCGCCCGAACCCCCTGATGACGGCCAGCCAGCTTCAAGAGCAAATCGAGTACCGCAAAATCTACTACGGCAACGCCTACGTCTATATCGAGCGTGAGCGTGACGGCTACCCTCGCCATTTGTGGCTCTGCACTGGTGGCGGCTACAATCCGCTGAGCAATAAGTACAACCTCGTGTATAACTCGGACAGAGGTCCGCGTGTCAAGGTGGAGGCCGACGCAGCCGACGTGCTGCACTTCAAAAACGTCTTCATGACCGAAGACATGTATATGGGCATCCCCACCATCGACTATGCGTTCAAGGCACTCACCATTGCAGCTACCGGCGACGAGCAGGCACTGCAAGACGTGGCCAAGGGCGGTAAGATGAAAATCATCATCGGCGAGGAGCAGCAGCCCACCTTCCAGGGCACCGTTGCAATGGGCCTCTTCGATAAGAAGGAGATGGACAAGTACGCAATGGAGCTGGAGGAGAAGTTGGCCGGCAACGATGTCGTGGCAATGCGAGGACTGAACGACCTGAAAATCATCTCGCAGACTGCCCAGCAGTTGCAACTGCTCGAGCAACGCGGCTACTCGGACGAGGCACTTTGCCGTCTGATGGGTGTGCCGAAAATCATCGCCATCGTGGGCGACGGAGGCGGCAACTACCGAATGCCAGAACACGCCACGCAGGAGTTCCTGCTCCGCACCATACAGCCACGCATCCGTGAGCACGAGGACGAACTGAACTCAAAGCTGCTTTCGCCGTCCGACTTCGGCAAGCGCAGGATTCATGTGTGCGAACTTGCCCTGAAACGACTCGACGCAAAGGGACAAGCCGAAATCGACAAGTTACACCTCGATGCAGGCTGGAGCGTCAACGAGATACGCTCGTCCTACGACCTGCCCAGCATCCCCAACGGCGACGCTCACTACGTCAGCACCAATCTTGCCGAGGTGGGAAGCGAGAAGTTGCGCAGCAACGGCGGAGGAAGGCCGAGCGGAGAACCGAAAAAAGAAGAGGACGTAACGGAAAATGAAAATTGACGTAAGGTAAAAATAAAATTGACGTAACGATATGGCACAATTAACGCTTAAGGTCAAGAAGGTCGCCAACAAGAACCTTCGCACGAAAGTAATGGGTTTCGCCAGCCGTGCAATCGCTAACGGTGTGGCAACCTTCGACGACATCTGCGCACAGGCAGCACTCAACACGACACTCCATCCGAAGGAGTTGGCACTGGCTTTCGGCCTCGCACTCGATGCTGTGCGCGACGCACTGAAGAACGGCAAGATTGTTGACCTCGACCAGATTGGACGGCTCTACCCCGCCATCAGCTCGCATTGGACGGAAACGGAAGAGGAGCAAACCATCGACGGGCTGACGAAGCGCGTGGCCTACCGTCCAAGTCAGGAAATCACAGCAGCCATTGCCGGTGCCCGCCTCGCCTGGGCAACCAAGCAGGAGGCTGAGGAAAGCGACGACAACGGCACCACTACCGATGACGGTGGCGACAACGGCGGTGGCAATCAGGGCGGAGAACTCGAAGGCTAAAGGTAAACCCATACGCGACTTGTGCGCGATATGTAGATAACTTTTCACAAAAAAGAATATGGATGCAAAACGAGAAATTAGAACCATTGACTGCCAGTTGGCCGTTCGAGAAGCGGAAGGCGGTCAGGCGGGCGAGTCTCGCACAATCACGGGGCGTGCCATCGTTTTCAATGCTGAAAGCGAAGTGCTCGACGATTGGGGAGAAAGATTCCGCGAAGTGATATTGCCAGAGGCGGTGACAATGGAGTTCCTCAACACGCAGGATGTTAAGATGAATATGCTGCATGAAAGGGAGCTGACTGTTGCTCGTTGCAATAAGGGCGTAGGTTCCTTGCGCATGGCAGTGGACGAACAGGGCGTTACATTCGAGTTCGAAGCCCCCAAGTGTGACATCGGCGACCGCTGCCTGGAAATGGTGCGTCGCGGTGATTATTCCGGCTGCTCTTTCGAGTTCTATCCTAAAGACTATGAGGTGGAGCGTACAAAGGGTGCCGACGGCAAAGATGAAGTCGTCATTCGCCACAAGAGCTTCGAATACCTTGGAGCCCTGACAATCGGAATGGACCCTGCATACAGGCAGACAAGCGTCAATGCACGCGAAATGGACAAACAGACTCCAGAGGGGAAAGCGGAAATTGCAGCCCAGGAGCAAGCACAGCGCGAAGCCGAGCAGAGAGCCATCAATGCCGGTGCAGCCAGAGAGAGACAAATTCATTTAATGAAGATAACCAGTTATTAACCCCTTAAACAGTTTAAGAAAAATGGGAAAATTGACTAAAGACGAACTTCAAGTTCGCAACCGTGAGATTCAGGACCGCATGTCCGAACTCAACGAAACCGTTGTGAAGGAAAAGCGCGAGAACTTCAACGAGGAGGAGCAGCGCGAGTGGAACAACCTCAGCCGTGAGTACGAGCTGAACGAGATGAAGATGCAGAGCATGATGACAGACGAGGAACTCGCCAAGCATCGCGAAATCGTCAGCAAGGGCGAACAGCTCCGCGAGTATCTGAAGCAGGTACGCCAGGGAAAGGCAGACCGCGAAATTCTGCTCTTCCCCGCCGACGGGAACGTGAGCGCAAACGTCACCGCTTCTGGTGCCATCCAGCTCAGCATCCACGAGATGATTCCTACCCTGCACGAAGGACTCGACCTTCCCGCTTCTCTGCGCATCGTGACTGGCGTCACCGGCAACGAGATTTGGCCCGTCAGCATCAACGATGCAGAGATGGAAGAGGTTGGTGAGGTGGAAGCCCTCAACGACCAGGTGCTCGACTTCGCCAACATCACACCGACCCAGCGTCGCGTAGGCTTGACGATTCCCGTCAGCAACATGGCCATCGACAACGCTGCCTTCGACCTGTTGGCATTCGTGCAGGCCAAGTTCACAATCGCCCTCCGCATCTACCTCGCCAAGAAGCTCTATTCTTTGGCTCAGTGGACAGGCAACAAGGGTCCGTTCTCTGGCCTCACAAAGGCTGGCGACATCGAAATCGGTGCCGACTCCTACAAGAACATCCTGAAGGCTGTCGCCAAGTTCAGCGACAAGGGCTTCTTCGAGGGTGACGTTGTTATCATCATGGACCGCGAGACCGAGGCCGAGCTGAAGGCAACTCCTCTCATCGCTGGTGCAGCAGGTGGCTTCGTTGTTCAGAACGGCCGCTGCGCAGGCTATCCCTACGTGGTGACTCACTACCTGAACACCGAGCTCAACAGTGCAGGCTCTCTCGTGCCCACCGCTAAGAAGTACATCGCATTCGGTTACTTCGAGTGGTTCGCCCTCCAGCAGCACGGAACGGTGCGCATGACGACTGACGCGACGAGTACCGCCGTGGCTAAGAAGAACCTGACTCAAATCACCTTAAACACGGCATGGTCGTTTACTGACCTCAGTAAGAAGATCAACGGTGCCAACGACGTGACTCAGGCATTCGCCATCTACGAGGTTGTAGAGGAAGAGCCCACTACCGTCTAATCTCTCGATGTTCATCTGTCTTGGGGTGGATCATAGTTCCCCCGCTGGCGACATGCGACCGAGATAACAGCCGGTTAGTCGCCAGCCCCAAGGCGGTGAAGCTAAGCAAAAACAAAAACACGTCAATCTGATATGCAATGGTAGTCGAACTCGATGAAATAATCTACGCAGCACTCACGGCGAACTCTGAGCTGTCAAGCCTCGCCGGTGGCATCCACTCGACTTGTATCGAAGTGCCGCCAACCGACGCAGACAATACACCGCTCCCGTACATCATCATCACTGACGACCCGTTCCAAAATCAAACCGGAACAAAAGACAACGTATGGGAGGGTGATGTTGACAGCGTACAAGCAGGTGTCGAGATTGCGGCCGACAGTCCGAAGGAGGTAAAACGCCTCCGCAGACTCGTCCGCAAAGCCGTGGCTGACTACATCGAGACGGCAGAGCTCGAGAACAAGCCATACCTGCAAAACCTCACAAACGAGGGAATTGCCTGGGACTGGATTAAGCCCTGCTACTTCGACACCTTGCATTATCAGGCTGACATGTATGTAAATCTCAACGACGAATAAAACTATGGGAAAGAAAACCGAAAACACACAGGAGCAGGTGGAGAAGACCGCACCCGCCTTCGTGGAAGAGCTTATGAAAAAAGGGTCTGCAATACTCCGAGCGAAGACACGCGAAGAGCTGGCTGAGATGGTCAATGAAATCCCTGCCGATGTGAAATACGGTGCCGGAGCCGTCGGACAATCGAGGGAAGACGGCACTTTCGTTCTCATGGTCGAACTCGTAAAATAATACAAAGCTATGGCAACATTAAAAGGTCAGAATTTACGAATACTTGCTTATGCTTTTGACGGTACATCGTCTGCCGTGATAGGCATGGCCACGAACTGCACCATCACGCTCACGAACAACACGGACGAGGCAAGCACGAAAGATGACGTAGGTCTCGCTTCGAAGCCAGAAGTCATCAGCAAGGCTTGGTCAGTTCAGGTTGATTCGCTGAATGTTGTGAACGCAGCGGCGATGCTCACAGCAATTAAATCCATGAGCAAAATTCAAATTATGTGGGACGAAGTTGGGACAACAGACAACCAGACGCCTGTTGCATCAACAGCTTTTGCTCGTCAAGGTTATGCCTACATCTCCGATGCAACATTTTCCTTTAACAACAGGGAAAATAGCGTAAAGAGTCTTCAATTTATGGGAGCTTCTCAGCTGACCACCGTTCCAACAAGTGGACAGTCTTACGAAGTGCTTTCTCAAGGCACCTACACCAAGGGCCAGTTCGTTCGCCTGTTCCTGGGCAGCGACAACACAACAACCCCTGCCAAGGTTATTGGTTCAGCTACGCAGTTGCAGCTTCATGTGTCGCTTCAGATGGAAAGCGCGTCAACGAAGGACACAGAAGGAATGTGGGATGTTCAAGAACCCACCGGCTTGTCATACGACATCACAACCAACGCACTCGTACGCGGCGGCGACACTATCACATCGACTGTTCAAGCGCAAGGTCTGTCGGAACTTGAGGCAATCTACGAAGCCGGCACGCCCGTGAAGTTCCAGATTGCAAATGTGAGCGGAGCAAACCAGCGAACTAAAGGTGCCGTCCTGATCAGCGGTTCGGTCATCCTGTCTCAATTAACTATTAACGCACCCAATCGTCAGAATACGAGCTATGATGCTCAATTAGCTGGCTGGGGGCCGTTTGTGGTCGGTTCATAAACTATCGCGCCGCTCGTCTGTCTTGACTTCGTACTGTGCAAGCAGGCGGGCGGTTTAACTTTTTAACAAGGGAACTATGAAGACAAAAGAAATCACCATCTGCGGCAAGCAAGTGACGCTTGCCTATTGTTACGCCACCGAAATCATCTACAAGGACATCACGGGCGAAGACCTCATTGACTACGTTAAACATGCCATTGCCAGCATCAGCGAGGAAAAAGACCCCGACGCAAAGCGAACTCTGTCCGCCATCCTCTCCCTGGCTATGGCTTACGACCAATGGAAAGAGGAGGACGGCAAAGAAGCTCAGCAGCAACTAACGCTGAAAGAACTGATGAACGAGGCAGCACCTGCTGAAATTGGCATGGCGATGCTCGCCGTCATTGACCTTCGCGGTCAGTTTTACCATGTGGCGAAAGCTGACGAAGAAGAAGTCAAAGCAGACGAGCAGGAGGGCGAAGAAAAAAACGCATAAGCGTCCACGGGCTATATGAAATTCTCGTGGGCGAAATCGGCATACCTCGCAGGGAATTCCTCTATGTTTTGCAGTTCTGGGAAGTGCGCAGAATCATGCGTGGCAACCAACGTAGGCACCGCGATATGTGGTCGGCTGCACGTTGGCAAACCTATTACATTATGTCGGCACAGATAGGTGGCAAGGGAATGCGTGAAGCTGGCCTCCGTAAGCCAACCGACCTGCTTCCGCTGCCGTGGGACACAAACGAAAAGCCAGACCTTCCGAGCGAAGAGGAAATAGCACAGATTCAGGAAGAAATGAAGATGATTGGCAACCCGTGGAAAAAATAATCGTATCGATGACAACGTGGCCGCCTCGCTTTGCTGTTGCTTACGAGGCAATGGCGGCCATCGTGGAGCAAGTAAAGGACGGAAACCTTCAAGACCGCGTTCACTGCGTCATGGTGCTCAGCGAAGAAGAGGCGTGCGCCACGGAAACAAGGCGAGCTGCTTGCCACCTGATGTGCGAGATGTATAAGCTGGGCGTGGAAGTCATCCTCGACCCCGGCAACATAATGAGCCACAAGAAGCTCATACCGACGCTCGAAAAATACCCGAACAATCCCATCCTCGTTGTTGACGACGACAACGCCCAGTGCAAAGGATGGTTGCAGACTTTTATCCGCGACCACGAGCAACACCCGAATGACATCATCTACGGGCAATCGCTCAGCCATGTAGAGTTGCAAGGCGACAAGATTGTGGAGGTGCGCGAACCTTTTTCTTTTGAAAACGCTGGGAAAGTGACCATCAACATGAAACCTGCAAACGGAGCAAGCGGAACACTCTATCCTAAACACACGTTCACTGATCCACGCTTCTTCGACCGCGAACTCTTCATGCGCCTCTCGCCTACGAGTGACGAGACGTGGCAATGGGCATTCGCCAAGATAGCGGGCAAAACATTCCGCCAACTATCGTCCAACAACATGCCGTTTATGCTCAGCTTTGATCCTGACTCTGCGCTGTGGCATATAAACAAAGACAAGTACACGGACATCCACAATGCCATTGCAAAAGAAATCCCCGAATACTTGGAAGCATTAAAAAAAGAAGCCGCTCAGTGAAGCGGCTTTCTTTTTACCATGTACGTTCGAGTGCAGTTTCCCATGCCTCGTTCACGCTGACATCCAGGGTGCCGCCAGAGCCGAAGAGGTTGCCGCTGTATTCCGTGGCACGATTTGCCTTGAATGGTGCGCCGCTGATGTTCACGCTGCCAAGCACTCCACCGTCTGCATCCTTCGCCTTTACAGAGATATTGGTAGTCCACTCGTCAGCAGCACTCACGCTGAAGAATGATGCCATGAGCTGCCCGGACGTGCCGACATAAGACGATGGAATATCTACCGTCATTTCCTGACTCTGTGCGCTCACAGCGGAGCCGGTCACATAGTCGATGCCATAATACCATACGGAAGGTGTGACGCTCAGCAGCGTGCAAGTTGCAGGCACTTCATCGTTCACGGTCAGACGTAGCTTCGTGACAACGCGGTCAAGCGTCACGGCGCGGTTCCCGTTGCTTGTAGAGACTACGCTCACCTCATAATCTTTCCAGAAGGTGTCACGAACACTGCCCCACGAAATGATGTGGTCGGTTTCGTTCACGCTCGGCTCAGTTCCGCGTGATGCTACAAAATAGACATGATGCTGACCGTAGGCAAGCGTCATTTCAGGCTTGCCCCATGCAGCATCTTCTGGCGTTTGATGAATCTTCTGCACGAGATTGCCGTCCATGTAGTCGAACACCCACAAATCTGTCATTTCCTTGCCGTCTGCTTGCAGATAGGCACGAGTGAACGCAGCAGCTCCGAAGTCGCCCTTCACGGTGAAAGTGAACTTCTTGCCTTTTAGGTTAATCACGCCCCACTCCTCCGGCTCGTCGGCTTGAGGTTCGATGTTTGCTTTTTGGCAAGATGCCAATACCATTGCACAAAGTGCAAAAAATACAATCTTCTTCATACCTTTTTCTTTTTGTTGTTATTGATTTTGTTGGCTATCATGTCGAAATCTTCATGCACGGACTCTGCGAGCACTTTGGCATATCGTTGCGTCTGCTTGATGTTCGTGTGGCCGAGCATCCTCGACACGTTCTCAATCTTAGCTCCGTTCCTGAGCATAAACGTTGCGAAGGTGTGGCGGGCAAGGTGTGAGTGCAAGGGAATGGTGATGCCGCAAGCCATGCCCAGCAGCTTCAGTTCTCTGTTATAGACTTGATTGGTCATTTTCGGCAGGTTCATGTCGTACCTTTGCAGAACGTCCACGGCTGGCGGCAAGAGTTGGTTGACGTATGGCACGCCCGTCTTGATGCGCGACGCAATGATGCACCATTTGCCTTTCACTTTCTTATATTCGGATATGTCAAACGCCATCATGTCCGAGAAGGAAAGCCCCGTGAACATTTGGAAAATGAAAAGGTCGCGTGCTCTTTCCATGAAGGAACCAGGTGCAGGATTAAACTTCTGAATCTTCGCCATCTCCTCTTCGGTCAGGTATTCCGTGCTTTGCTTTTCGCCACGCGAGAACTCGCCACGCAGTCGGTTGTAAGGGTTGGATGAAATAAGCTCGCTCTTCTCAGCACGGGAAAGCAAAGCCTTTAAGCACTTGTGATAATTGTATGCGGAGCCAGTCGTGATGCGTACGCCTCGCCCACGCAAACGGCGAACGAAAGCATCAAACTTGTAGATATTCTCGGCTGTGAAGTCTGACCAGTCGGAAATGCGCCCGAATTCTTCGAGACGATTTATTGCCGACTTGTAGTGCTTATATGTTCCATAGGTGACAGGCAACTGCGTGATTTCTTTCTTCATCCACTCGATTGCAGTTTGCTTGTGAACAGTCTGCCATGCTTGCCGACGCACGGACGCGATGTCGATGTCCTGCCCAGTCTCGATGCACTTGTTCACTATGGACATAATCTTGTCAAGCAGAATGCCGAGCCGTTCATTTAAAGCGTTGGCTTGCGGATGGTCAACAACCTTGTCAAATTGCCACTGATGCGCACGCACACGTACGCCCGTGTTAATGTAATAAGGTTTGCGGTCGGCGGTCACGCGAACTTCAAGCGGTCCTTCAGCACCAGGGCGAACTCGACCCCGATGATCAAAAACAATGGCAGATGTAATCATGTCTTTTTTTGTTTTTGTTTCCCCGCTTTTGTTTCCCTTGTTTCCCCACCCTTTTTCGGCTGGGGAAACATTGGGGAAACATTTGCACTTAAATCGCCCTTTTTCGCCTTGTTTCGTCTTTCGTTGAAATCTCTCGAAACCCTTTATTTATCGGGCTTTCCGCGTCTTTTTCGGCTTTCCGTCAAACTCTAAAAAGTGATTCCGTTGGGGTTTGGTATGTGGCTGAGGGTGCGATAATTAGCGAAATCGTGGGGAAACGGATTTGTAATTTTGTTCTGATCCAGTTGGGTTATTTTTTGATTAAGTTTAAGTTGATGTATGCGTCGGTGTAGAAGATGTCATCGTCTTCGCGATAGCCGATGTAGATAAAGCAGGGACACGTACTTCCGCTGGTATGCTCGTGGATGATGTCGGTCATGTCGCGTGGGACGTAGCCGAGGAGTTGCCAGTCGGATGTCATCACACGGATTGCGTTCGGGTCGTAGGGATTGTCAGGTTCTGCCACAAGCAAAGCCATTGACTCACCGAGGTGCTTCATGGCAACATCTGCATGATGCGTGATTCCAGCAATCTCGAATTCTATGAAGTCAGGCTGATATACATCTTTAGGCCACACGCTGACGTGGTAGCCTTTGTCCTTAATGCAAAAGAATTTCAACTCCTGGACTTCTGCATTGGGATTGTTGCTTGCCGGTTCGACGACCTGCTGCTGCTCTGGCTCGTTTTGTAAGCGCGACGGATTAGTTGCTGCGTAGATGAAAATAGCAATCAGAGCTACTACTAAAAGAAAAATGATGAGTGACATAGTTCTAAGATTTTAATTTATTTATTGCATTTTGTAATTCTTGCTTTAGGGATGCCACCTCTTCCAATGATTGACGAAGTTCACGCCTCATGTCTTCGTTTGCCTTAACTTGTTCCGTGACCATTTGGATCAGTGCATCTGCCCAGGTTGGTAGTGCCACATAGTCGCTCATCGGCTCGGACACGCGCTCAACCTCTGAAAGTAATTGATCGGAATTGCAACGGAAGTATTCAGGATTGAAGATATTGCCGAATGCTTCATTCAGTTTTCGGATTGTTGATTCAGAAGGTTTTTTTACTCTGTTATTAAGGATTTGCGAGATTGAAGTCTCGGAAACACCTATCTTTTCAGACAGTTCTCGTTGGTCAGCAACGAGTCCATTTTTGTAGAGGTAGTCCAATGCTACCCTAAAACGCTCATTTCGTACCATTTTAACCCGATTTAGGTGCCTTTAAGCCACTTTAATCTTAAATTATGTTAAGAATTTAAGTGGTTTTAGGTCGTTTTAAATAGATTTATATATCTTTGCACTCAGAAAACCTAAATCGAGCAATCGGACATAAAATAGCCCTGCGGCCTGAAAAGGTCACCTGAGAACGATAGGGGTATCGGCAAAGGTAGGGCTTTTTCTTGAAAAACGAATAAAACCATATAAAACTTTAAGAACTTTTAACGACATGGCATTGGATAAGGAAATACGGAATGAGCTCACGGAGCTTGTGGGTGCGGCTATCACAGCGGCGACCAGGGCGCAGAGCGAGCGGTTCGTTACAGGCGCAAGGCTGTGTGAGATGTATCAGATGTTCACGCCGTCCAGGTTGAAGACTTGGGGCTCTACTTTGCCACGCATCCGTGCGACGTTCATCGGAGAGGACGGCGAAACCGAGCAGACGGGCTGGGCTTACAACGTGGCCGCCATTCAGAAGATGATAGACAGGAATGAGCTGGTATTCATCATGAAGCCGAAGGATGCGGTTGTGTATCGTCCAAGCAAAAGAAAATGTAAAACCACCAAATAAAAATTATTATGAAAAAAGAAGTATTGAAGAACTGGTTGCGTCTGGCAACAGTATTCGTGTGTGTAATGTTTGCTCTTATCCTGCTGATGGCTGAGCCTAATAAACCTTACACGGGCTTAATGTGGATTGTCATGCTGATAGCTGAGAAGGTCGGTGCGCTGGCGTGCGGCTTAGTGGCATACTTTCAACTTGAAAAGTTAACCGAAGAAATTAAGAAATAGTTATGGAAATACGTGGCATACTCATTCAGAAGCTCGGAGAGAGCAGCGGCACAAGCGAGAAGACTGGAATGCCGTGGAAAAACGCGGAGTTCCTCGTGGAGATACCGGGCAACTATACGCGCAAGATTAACTTCAAGGTACGCGACGGGCAATATAACCTTATCAAACGCTTTGAGGAACTTGTAGGAAAGACAGTGGACGTCAGCTTCGAGATTGACGCTCACGAGCACAATGGCCGATGGTTCAACGAGGTTCGTGCCTGGGGCATCGTGGAATACCGCCCAGAGCAGAAGACGGCTGGTGAAGCCGTAGAAGAATCAAAGAAGGACGAACCGTTCGCAGACCTAAACCAAGGCAATGACGATTTGCCATACTAAGATAAACGGGATAGAACAAGGCACGCCACAGCGGTGGCAATGCTTCCCGAATCTTTTCACATTTTGTAGCAAATACATTGGCTTCTGCACGTCTGCGAAGATACGCAGAAGCATATGGGAGGTTAACCGGTAAATGGTAGCCGCAAAGACTGTAAATCTTTTCTCTCTGAGACTGGGGGTTCGAGTCCCTCACCTCCCACAACAATAGCATGTCGTACAGCCCTGCCGAAAGGCGAACGTTAATGAACAGAGACTGGGTGACTCTGCTGCCCACTGCTATTGCAAGCTCTTTGACTTATTGCAACAAAACGCATGACACAAGAAAGTAACGCATAGTGCAGAAATGCTGAGACTGCGTGAAGGGCTTGTGTGTAATAGTATAGGCTTCAGGCACTGAGCCAAAGGAGAATCAGTGCTTTGCCTTGGAGCTCGATGGTAGAGCAGCCGTTTGCATCACGGCGTGAGCAGGTTCGATTCCTGACAAGGCAACAACGACATAAAATAGGGAACTATGACAGATGAACAAAACATTCTACCCGATCTGCCGACAGGCGAAGAGCTGGAGGCAAAACGGGTGGCTCAACAGACGGACGAGCGAATGACCGAATTGCGGGAATATCTGCTCGACGCTACCAAAGACTACCCAGAGCCATACTACATGCTGGAGTACAA
>JAGBYI010000222.1 GCA_017628845.1 Bacteroidaceae bacterium | reverse complement strand
GTGTCCATCCGTCCGGGTTGGTTCTATCACGACTATCAGGACAGTCAGGTGCGTTCTCTGGCCAATCTTGTCAACATCTACTATCGTTCTGTAGGTTGCAACTCAGTGCTCCTGCTTAATATTCCTCCCGACAGACGCGGCTTGCTCCACGAGGTGGATGTACAGCGCATAAAGGAACTGTCTGACTATATCTCCAAGACCTTTGCTGAGAACCAGGTTGTCAACGGCAACTCTCTGTGGAAGGCCGAGGCTGGTGCTACAATGGAGTATGCCCTCAAGCCTGGTGCTATGGTAAATACTTTCCTGATTCAGGAGGATATAGCACAGGGTCAGCGCGTGGAGGATTTCCTTGTGGAGACATATAGCAATGGCGCATGGCAGTATGCGGCTGAGGGTACAACCATAGGCTACAAGCGTCTGCTTCGTTTCTCTGACTGCCAGCCCGAGAAGATCCGTGTCACCATACGCGGTACACGTGCCGTGGCCAACATCTCCAATGTGGGCATGTACTATGCAGAACCTCTTGCAGAGCAGAATGCGAGGGTGTTGCTTAGTCATGTCAATACTGCTGAGTGGAAGGCAGTTGGTGCCGATGCGGCAATGGCTTTCGACGGCAAGCGCGAGACGGTCTGGACATCTGAAGGTCTCTCTGCTCTGGTAGTGGATATGGGCAAGGAAGAGGCTGTAAAGGGTTTCTGCTATGCTCCTGTAGCCGGTGAGGACCTGAGCGGTACTATCTACAAATACAACTTCTATGTCAGCAACGACGGTGAGAACTGGACAAAGTGCGATGCAAGCGGTGAGTTCAGCAACATCATGCACAACCCAGTTCCCTACTATGTCCGCTTCGGCAAGGTCTACAATGCACGTTATTTCAAGTTGGAACCTGTAAGCGAAATCAACTCTGCACAGAAGACCTCTATCGGTGACGTGGGTGTTCTGTTGAAGTAATACAGTTCTGTTAACCCGATACAAACTAATAATCCGAGGATGTGCCAAATGGCGTATCCTCGGATTAGTTTGTATGTACAGAGGCGAGGGATGAACCTGCCTTATGCCAAAAGTTCTTTGGCTCTGTGCAATGCTTCGTCTATGTTGTTGCAGAAGTTCTTGCTGCCCAATACCTTGTGGAAGTTGGCCTTCAGCAACTGCTTCTGCACCTTGGGGGTGATGCCGGAGAGGATTACTTCGGTACCCTTCTCGTGATTCATTTCCACAAGGGTGGTGAGGTTGTGGATACCGGTGGAGTCGATGAAGGGCACACGGCGCATGCGGATAATCTGCACCTTGGGACGGTGACCGGCCTTGAGCACGGATTCAAGTTCCTCGAACTTGTTGGCAATGCCGAAGAAGTAGGGACCGTTTATCTCATATACGGCGCAGCCCTCGGGAATGCTGAGGCACTCGTCGGTGTCCTCGCTGGGATGTATCTCGTTCTCGATAACGGAGATTTCGGTGGTTTCCATCACACGCTTGATGAACAGCACACAGGCGATAACCAAGCCAATCTCGATGGCAATGGTGAGGTCGAAGATGACGGTAAGGAAGAAGGTGACGAGCAGTACGGTAACATCGCTCTTGGGATCCTTCATCAGTCTCTTGATAGTGCGCCATTCGCTCATGTTGTAACTGACAATCAGCAATACAGCCGCCAGAGTAGCCATGGGGATGAACTTGGCATAGGGCATCAGCACCAACAGGATGAGTACCAGCACTATGGCATGAATGATGCCTGCTATGGGGGTGCGGCCGCCGTTGTTGATATTGGTCATTGTACGGGCTATGGCACCTGTGGCAGGGATACCGCCGAAGAGAGGTGTAACCACGTTTGCCACACCCTGAGCCACCAGTTCGGTGTTGGAGTCGTGGCGGTCGCCAATAGCACCATCGGCAACAGCAGCGCTGAGCAAACTCTCAATAGCGCCCAAAATGGCTATGGTGAAGGCCACGGGAAGAAGGTTCTGCAGGGTGTCGAAGGTGAAACTGGGTACTACCATGTCGGGCAACTGTGCCTGAATGTCAAAGCGGTCGCCGATGGTGTCTATGCCTTCCATGCCAAACTGGCTCTTGAGCACGAGTACGGCCAGTGTGCCAACCAAAATACCATACAGCGAACCAGGAATCTTGTTCAGCACAGGTACGCGCTTCAATGCCATGGGGGAGAAGATGATGACAAGCAATGAACCTATGGCAACAATGAAGTTCCAGAGGTTGAAGGTGCTGATATTCTTGGCATAGCATATCCACTTGCCAATAAAGTCGCCAGGGGTCTTCAAAGGAACGGTTATTGCCTCACCGCTTTCTGATATAGCCTGCTGTGTCAAACCCAGGACATCGCCAACCTGTGTGGTGAAGATGGTTACGGCAATACCTGCGGTGAATCCGATGATAATGGGGTAGGGAATGAACTTGATGACGGCACCCAGTTTGAACACACCTAAGGCTATGAGTATCACGCCTGCCATC
>JAGBYI010000221.1 GCA_017628845.1 Bacteroidaceae bacterium | reverse complement strand
GGCCTTGTCCGTATCCAGTTCCCCGCGGTATTCCTTTTCCTCGTCCGTCTTATCGTATATCTTCACGTTCTGCACGGCATCGGTGGGCATATTGGCCAGGGCGGTGTTCACATCGCCAAAGAAAGGCTTGCCGTCCACCAGAATCTGGTTCACCACCTTGCCCTGATAGGTCATGTTGCCGTCCTTGTCTATGCCTATGCCGGGCAACTGGTTCATCAGCGTTGCCAACGACGCATTAGGCGGCAAGCGCAAGGCAGCAGTACTGAACAGGAGTGTATCCTTCTTCATGGTCATCATGCGCGACAAGGCGGAAACGTTCAGTTCGTCCAGTTCCTTGGTGGAGGGTTTCATGCCTATGTTCATTGTTGCCGACGGGCGCTCTGCCGTCAACGTCACATTGCGCACGAAGGCTGCGAAACCCATCATCCTGGCCACCAGGATATATTGCCCTGCCCCCTTGGCCTTTAGCGTGAAGTTTCCCTTCTCGTCCGTAGCAGCAATGGCCACACGCACAGAGTCGGTGCCAAGCAGTTGCACGCTCACCTGTGGCAAGGCTTCCCGGGTGTCGCTCGCCGTAATCCGTCCGTTCACCTGATAAGTTTGTGCCCAGGCACTGATGCTGCACAGTAGCAATAAGAGCAAGACAAGTCTTCTGCAATTCATGGGTATTAGATATGTTTTGATTAGTAATGACCAAGAAGGTTTCGCGTCCACTTTCCAACGGCAAGCGTCAATGCAAAGATACGTATTACCAAGCATTAACGCAATGCTCTAATAGACGTATTTTTTTTATTATGAGGATTTTAACCTTTACTCATAGTAATAGGCAGATTTCCGATGCAAAGGTAAGGATAATACCTCGTTAATCGGCACAACATGGCGTGACAAACGTGTGACAATATCGTGACAAGGATGTAGTCCTCCTATGGAAGGACTGCAGTCCTCACACGAGAGTACTCCAGTACCGACACGGCGGTACTGGCATGCCGACGCGAGGCTTAGTAGCCCTTGATCGTTATATTACCGTTGGAATTCTGGATATCTATCACCGATGACGGTGCAAAAGAGGTGGTGTTGAGCAGCGTGTGCATAGTGGTTTGGGAATAGTCTTTCTTGTTCTCTACCACATGTTGCTTCACAGAGGCAGGGACGTCAAATTCTATTTTCCCGTATTTGTTCCGTAGCAGGCAACTGACCTGCAACGTCTTGGGGATGGACACGGTGACGTCGCTGAAGCGGGCATCGGGGACCAAGACCCTGGGTTCACGGTTGGACTTACCGACCGTGACGTTGATTTTGGAGTATGAAATATCAGAAAAATCACACCGTCCGCGAAGGTTCGTCATGGAGATTCCCGAATATCTGACATACTTCATAAGAGCGGTTCCAAGTACGTCTATTGCAAATATCTCACAATACGACGCAGAGACCTTTGCATTATTCAACCGACCTATCCGCATCTTGGAATGCTGACTGTTATTGACATTCAGGTCCTGGACCTCATCTATCATTATCGCTTCTGCATGGTCGCAACTCAAGTTCAGCACGTTGGCAAACCCTATTGTCCCATTGGCATACTTGGTGTTCAAGTTCAGATACCCGACATTACCCATGGAGAAATTGCCATGGTCCACTATTACCATGCACATAGCCTTGGTTTTGGGTACACTGACATCGCCATGTTTCACATTTATCCTAATCTGCTTGTCATATCCCGTGCCGACACTGACATTGCCGTACTCATTCCATACCGACACCGACTTCTGCCTGACAGGCACATATATCGTCCACTTGCTATCGTAACTGAGATTGCGGTCTCCATAGGATGTTTTCTGTATCTCCAGAAAATACTTCTCGCCGGTATTACGCTGAACAACATTCCTCCTTTGCAGAGCATCCTCGGCATGTTTCTTTGTCGGTGCCTTTAGTGTTTCGACGTACTTGAGCATGATTTCATTCTTGTTCCAGAATACCAGTTCCACTTCGCCGTACATGTAGGAGATATGAAGTTCTTTGGCTATTGATACGTTATCTATGCAGATTTCACCCGACATCTGGGCGCTATTCACTTCCCTGCCTGCCATCAGCATAGTGGGCACAAGTGCAAGGAGCATTGCAAGGAGGATGTATCTGATATTGGTTCTCATAGCAGAAGGTGTTATATTGTTGTTCATCTGATAACCGTTGTCTTTAGCATTCACTGTTTGTCCGATGCCATCTTGTTCTCGGCAAGCATCTGATGTATGTACTGGAGGCTGCGCAGGTGTGCCATGTACACCGAAGTGATGTAGTATATCTTTCTGTCATCGTCAATGTCCTCGCTCAAGATGGTAAGTGCCACGGAATCTGGATTCTCCGTCAGTTGCGTCACCTCGGCCATGAGTTTGGCCTGCATCTCCGGCTTCATGTCCTTGGAGAGTTCCAGGATGTATTCCGTCTCGCTCCACATCTGGGCCTTGTAATAGCCTCTCACCTCGGCAATGGTGGTATTTATGCCCTCCGTCAATGTGAGTTCCTCTGTCTGAGTGCCGACACTGGGCTGTCCCACAAAAAGGGCTATTATTATAGATGCTGCTATCCCTACGGCAGAGCCTATGCCCCACCACCAGTACTTGCGCGAGGTTTGTCGTTTCTGTGCCAATCTCTGTGCAAAGCGCTCTCTGCTACCTGAGGGCTGTGGCGGCACTGGCCACGCCTGCTCCATCAATTGCTTCAATGCGGTATTGTCTTTCTTATTCATATCTGTATAGCTTTATCAGTCTCTGTTTGGCTCTGGACAATTGCGAACGTACGCTGGACGGCCGTATGCCAAGGATTTGCGATATTTCCTCCGTTGTAAGTTCCTCTACGATGGATAGCATGAGGATGCCCCGATCCTTCTCGGACATCATGGCAATAGCCGAATACAGTTGCGCTACATCCTCCTGGCGTATCATCGCCTGCTCTATGCTCTCCACTGATTGTTCCGCCAGGCTGTCGCTCCATTCCTCCCACACCACCTTGCGCCGTCGCAGATGGTCGATGGACAAGTTTATGGCCATGCGCCTCAGTATCCTCAGCATAGCATCTGCCTCGCTGTTCAGCAGTGACGTGTCTGTGAGCACCTTCAGCAGAACCTCCTGCACCACCTCCTCTGCCTCCCAGTCATTATTGAGCAAGCGGAATGCCGAAGCATACAAGGCAGGTGCAAACAGGTCGTAGAAGGCAAGTTGCGCTCCCTGCCTCTCTTTCCTGCATCCGAGGATGATGTCTCTGTAGTCCGCTTCCATCAAATTTATTGTCTTCTGCCTATATAACGAAGATTTTGTCCAAAGTGTTGCAGGTTGAGGCAAGTTTTTTAACAACGCCTGCGTAAAGAAGTTAAGAGAGGGTCTATATCCTCGGCGAGATGTTAGCATAAGCGACAAAAAAGGAGTCCATGCATCCCTTTCTGCCAGGGCATGGACTCCTTGAAAAGATAATGTTCAGAGCAGTTGGAATAATCGGAGTAGTCAGAATACCCTGATTCCGCTCACCGCCCTTGCATCTTTGCTTGTAGGGACGCTGCGTGCAGCGTCCGCATTGATTATGACTGGTGTCCGGACGCTGCACGCAGCGTCCCTTCTGTTGTCGGATTCCGCTAATCGTTAAACGTTAAACCTTCAACGTTATTCGTTCCTTAGTTATTCTCCGGACGGAGCTGGCGTACGGTCTCGGCGGTGCGCCACATCTCGCTCTCGCGCAGGGCAGCGAGCTCCTTCTCAAGACCAACACGGTAGTCGGGCTTAGAGTTGGCGTCGATAGAGATCTGTGCCTCGTTACCGCTCTTTACAGAAGCGTACAACTTCTCAACAACGGGCTTGCAAGCATCGTGGAAGGGGCCCATCCAGTCGAGAGCACCACGCTGAGCAGTGGTAGAACAGTTGGCATACATCCAGTCCATACCCTTCTGTGCGAAGAGAGGCATGAGTGACTGGGTCAGCTCCTCTACGGTCTCATTGAAAGCCTCGGAAGGAGTGTGGCCGTTCTCGCGCAGAACCTCGTACTGAGCAAGCAGAAGACCCTGGATAGCGCCCATCAAAGAACCGCGCTCGCCGGTGAGGTCAGAGGTAGCCTCGCGCTGGAAGGTGGTCTCGAACATGTAGCCAGAACCGATACCGATACCCAGAGCCAAAGTGCGCTCGAGAGCACGACCTGTTACGTCCTGGTAAACGGCATAAGAGCTGTTCAGGCCACGACCCTCGAGGAACATGGTACGCAGAGAGGTACCTGAACCCTTGGGAGCAACCATGATAACGTCGATATCCTCCTGGGGAACGCAACCTGTGCGGTCGCTCCAAGTGATAGCGAAACCGTGAGAGAAGTACAGAGCCTTACCTGCGGTGAGGTACTGCTTCAGAGTGGGCCATACGCTCATTACTGCTGCATCGGAGAGCAGGCACATAACGATGCTTGCCTTCTCGGCAGCCTCCTCGATAGAGAACAGAGTCTCACCGGGAACCCAACCGTCGGCGATAGCCTTCTCGTAGGTCTTGCCCTGACGCTGGCCAACGATAACGTTGAAACCATTGTCGCGGAGGTTGCAAGCCTGACCAGGACCCTGTACACCATAACCGATAACGGCAATGGTCTCGTCCTTCAGGATTTCACGTGCTTTCTCAAGAGGAAATTCCTCGCGGGTTACCACTTCTTCGATAACACCGCCAAAATTCATTTTTGCCATTGTAGTATATATTTAAAATTGTTATTGTTTGTTTCTTTAGGGGTATTTTATAGGATTTCTAGGAAGACCTAGGAGGGCCTAGGATAACTTAGGAAAGCCTAGGAGGGCCAATTAGAACTAAGTTTTCTGCTCACTGCTCATCCCTTCACCTGCGGGGTTGTCCGCACGTCGCAATGGGAATTGCGACCCTCAGAGGGCACAGAATGACATTCAGTCATTCTTCTAAAGACCCTCTCCTCCCCCTACAGGGGGACTGAGGGGGGCCTCAATTAAACCTCACCTTTGCCTGGCACACTACGTCGCCGGGTGTGTCTTCGGCCATGTTCTTGCGCACTTCTATGTCCACCTCTGTGTCGCTGACGGGCTGGATGTAGAAACTGAGCGTGTCACCCATGTAGGACTCTGCCTTGTAGGCAATCTCGAAGCGACGGATGCCACGCTCCATCTGCTCGCGAGAGAAGAGATCCAGGATGTGCTCTATGTACTTGATGGAGTTGATATGACCGTTGATGTCCACATCGCTATAGTATGTGCCTATGGTGCGAACCAGTTGTGCATCGCGGAAACGGAAGCGTCCGTGGCCCTCGATGGGACAGATGTTCTCCTCCTCCGAAACGGCATAGTTAAGTATGTCTCCGTCGTAGAGGGTAAGCAAGTCGCAAGGGCGACGTGTCTCCATGTCTATCATTGCCCACACGCTACGGGCATAACCCATGGGGCGGCCCTCGGCATCCTCGATGGCGAAGTTACGGGTGGTGAACAACTTCATCACGCTCTCCACCCAAGTGCGCACCTGACAATGCTGGTAGTTGCGAGGCATCTCCATCATCTCTATGGACAGACGTGAGAGCACCCATGTGTGGCGTGTCTCGTTAAGAGCACCTATGCCCCAGCCACGCTTCTGCGAATGGTTGCCGGCAGCATTGAGCATATGGTTGCCCAGTACGCCCATAAATACCCTGCCGGTGAAGTCGGCATGGAAAGGCTCTATGTATATGGGATATGTGTCAATCTTGTTCAGCATAGCCTTGATGTTTTATGTATGTACGTATGTGCGCGTATATATTATATAAGGTGTATTATCGCTCCATCTCTCTCTCAGTGAGATACTGGTCGAGGCGTTCCACACGGCTCTTGGTCACGGCAATGCGGCCCGAGCGCACGAACTGAAGTACGCACCCCATTGCGTCCAGTTGCATGAAGAGGTCCATAACGTCCTCCGTGATGCCAGTCTTCTCCACGATGGAGTATGTAGAGTTCACCTCAACGAAGCGGGCATCGTGACGGCGCACAATGCGCGAAATCTCCTTGTTGGCAAGCACCTTGGGAGTGGAGAGTTTCAGCAGGGAGGTCTCCATCATGAAAATCTCGTCGTCCACGAAGCAGTTGGCCTGGAGCACGTCTATGCGCTTCTCTATCTGCTTAACGAGCATCTCCGCCATCTCCTTCTTGCAATAGCAGGTGATGGTGTACTTGTGCACGCCGGGAGTGCTGGAGGCACACACGTTGAGCGTCTCGATGTTCACCTGTCTGCGAGTAAACACGGCGGTAATCTGATTCAGTATACCGGCATAGTTCTCGGAGAAGATGATAAGCGTATATAGGGTCAGACCCTGATGCGTGGGGCTGAGCAAGGCACCCTCGTGACCAGGCACTGAGGGACGCGACACGGCATTGCGTGTGAAAGTCTCCACCTGCTGGCCCTGTGCATTGTCGTGCTCGAAGGTGGCACGGCGAAGGCGTGAGAGGTTCTTCTCGTAAGAGTTTCTGTCTATTGCCGCAGCAGCTGCCACGGCATCGTCAAAACCCTTCAGTTCGGGCACAACCTCGTCGTACATGGCATCGCACTTGCCACAAGTATTGCAATCGCCGCACTCGGCGGCACCGTATTTCTTTTCCATATTCTTTATATATCGGACCCCTCCCCATACCCTCCCACAAGGGGAGGGAGTATATACTATTGTCTAAGGAGTGTTGTCCGTTTTCCTGTCGTTACTACTCCCCTCCATATAGGGAGGGGTAAGGGGGAGGGTCTTTTTACTTTACCTCCAGCAACATATCGTCCACGCTACCACCGGGAGGTGTCATGGGCAGGACATTGTCCTCTTCCTTGACGGCAACCTGCAAGAGATACGGGCCTTCCGTATCCAGCATCTCGCG
>JAGBYI010000220.1 GCA_017628845.1 Bacteroidaceae bacterium | reverse complement strand
TCAGTCTCCTTGAACGAGCAGGTTGTCATCTTTGCGCCTTTCTCCGGCCACCATCCTGAGAATGTGATGTAGAGGTTCTCCAGACCGAGCTCAGCTGCAAGACCGGTGCTCCTGTAGGTCACAGGGGTTCCTGAACCTTTGAGTGTCCTCTGGATAGGGAGCCAGTTTGCGTATCTGTAGAAGCCGTCGAGATCCTCTCGAGGCTCATATTGCTTCTTTTCGTATTCTGCCCTGACAAGGCTTGGGCATCCGCACTTAGGGTCTGCGAGACACCATCCTGTGTCTTCGAATCTATGACCGTCTGCACAGCAGATTAATGAATACTTTGTAGGTGTAAATTCCATAGTATTATTGTTTTGTGTTATTTCTACCTGAGGCCTGCGCCACGATTTCCGCGATGTCGAGAACCGGCACGGCCGCATATCTGTTGAAAGTGTTCTTGCATAGAGGGCAGGCGGTAACCACAGCATCAGGAGATGCCGACGTGAGGTTGCCTAGTGCATTCTCGGCCAATCTTCTTCTTTGGTCGTCGCTTAGAGTAAGGCTGCCGAGGCTGCCTCCGCAGCATATGCTTTCCTTTCCGCTCCTGACGCCTTCCACGAGTTCTCCTGCAGCCGACACCACATTTCTAGGCTCTTCATATATCCCGCATCCTCTTCCTAGTTCACAAGGATCGTGATAGGCGTATCTGAGGTCTGTTCTGGATATGTCCAGTTTCTTTTCAGAGATAAGTCTGTCAATGTATTCGCTATGGTGAAGGACCTCAATTCCTTCAAGCCTGTAGTCCTGCTTGAATATCCTGTAGCAGATAGGGCAGCTTAGCAGGAGCACTGATGCTCCCGAAGATCTGATGATTTCGGTGTTCTTTTCGATCATCTGCATGGCGGCATCCTTCCTGCCGGCTGTCAGCATTGGCCTTCCGCAGCATATTCCTCCATCTTCATCCATCAGGGCATAATCCTCTCCTGCTGTTTCGAGGATGGATGTGAGGGACCTCTTGATAGAAGGCGTCAGGTGCGTCATGCATCCTGCAAAATACAGGACACGCCTGCCTTTGTCCTTCACGAATCCGTTTTGGTCTATCATCGAATAATCCGCAGATATTCCGTATTCCCTTGTAGCTCGATGTGCTATCCTCAGCTTGTCTCCTTCCACTCCCACGGGGCATACTGCCGAGCATTTTCCGCAAAGGAGACATTTGTCGCTGATTTCCTCGATTCTTCTTCTGTTGTTGCGTTTCAGCTGCCTGTTGAGGTAGACTGTGGTGTCTCTTACGTTGGCCGGCACAGTACTGAGAGGACATGCATCTATGCAGACTCCGCAGCCTGGGCATGAGTGTACCTGCAGTCTGGAGATGCCTTTGCGGGAGTGTCTGATCTGGATGCCGGCGTTTCGCATCGGAATGAGAAGGATTTCTGCAGGGATGTGCATATATCTGCTGAACGGAAGTACGCACATGAATACTCCCAATGCAATGGAATATGCCCACCACACAGGCAACGCATTTGTAGGGTCGCTGTAGAACAGGTGCAGCAGGCTGTTCAATGACTTTGTGAGGAAGGAGCCTCCGCTGATGTCGGCAGTAAATCCTTCTGCAAGAAGTCTCAACGGGAATATGCTCCACAGGGCATACAGTCCTATCAGGTCTGTGAGGCTGCCTCGTGTCGTGCGCCGCATTCCGAACAGACGCGAGTGCACTCTTTTGATTATGGCCAGTAATATGCCGATCAGTATGATAAGCAGAAACAGGTCCATCAGGAAGAAAAGAAGCGCTCCCTCCATCGTGCTGTCTGAAACTGCAACGAAATATCTGAAGAAGATCGGGTA
>JAGBYI010000219.1 GCA_017628845.1 Bacteroidaceae bacterium | reverse complement strand
TCCGATGCCCTGAACCACGCATCCATCATTGACGGTGTGCGCCTGTGCAAGGCAAAGCGCTATCGCTATGCCAATGCCAACATGGAGGAACTGGAGAAGTGCCTTCAGGAGGCTCAGGCTCAGCGCTTCCGCATCATCGTGACCGACGGTGTGTTCTCTATGGACGGCAACGTGGCTCCCATGGACAAGATCTGTGACCTGGCAGAGAAGTACGACGCACTGGTTATGGTGGACGAGAGCCACTCTGCAGGTGTGGTAGGTGCTACCGGCCATGGCGTGAGCGAGTTCTTCAACACCTACGACCGTGTGGACATCTACACCGGCACACTGGGCAAGAGCTTCGGCGGTGCTATGGGTGGTTTCACCACTGGCAAGAAGGAGATTATCGACCTGTTGCGTCAGCGTAGCCGTCCCTATCTCTTCTCCAACTCTCTGGCTCCCTCCCTCGTGGGCGCAGGCATAGAGATGTTCCGCATGCTCAAGGAGAGCAACGCCATCCACGACAAGCTGGTGGAGAACGTAAACTACTTCCGCGACAAGATGATAGCAGCCGGCTTCGACATCAAGCCCACCCAGAGCGCCATCTGTGCCGTTATGCTCTACGATGCAAAGTTGAGCCAGGACTTCGCCGCACGTCTGCAGGACGAGGGTATCTACGTGACAGGTTTCTACTATCCCGTTGTTCCCAAGGATCAGGCACGTATCCGCGTGCAGGTTTCTGCCGGTCACGAGCGCGAGCACCTCGACAAGTGTATCGCTGCCTTCACCAAGATCGGTAAGGAAATGGGCGTGCTGAAGTAAAAACACTTCTCTGAACTTAAATGCCAGCAATCCCCCATCCAACATAAATGCCTCACGAGGCGACGGACTCGACAATACGAGGCGAGAGCCTTCACAATACGAGGCGATGAACTCGACAATACGAGGCATTTTACATAGGGAAACTTTGCTGGAAATGTAAAGAATAGAAATACCGTCCCCGATTCCGCAATGCGACGGTTTCGGGGACATCTTTTTAAAGACCTATTGGCGGCAAACGATATAGGAATGTTGCCAAAAGTACAAAAAGAACCATATATAGTTATGAACGTAGGAGACAGAATACCCGAATACCTTGGCAAGGACCAGGACGGCAACGAGATAAAGGCCAGCGACTACAAGGGGCGTAAGATAGTGCTCTACTCCTATCCCAAGGCCAACACCAGCGGCTGCACCGCCGAGGCTTGCTCCCTGCAGGCTCACAAGGCGGAACTGGAGGCGGCTGGATACAGCATCATCGGTGTGAGCAAGGACAGGGAAGGCCTGCAGAAGAAGTTTGCCGAGGCACAGGGACTTGAATTCCCCCTGATTGCCGACACCGACACCACGCTGCTCCAGCTCCTCGGATGCTGGGGCGAGAAGGTGGCTTGCGGACGCCGCACCATAGGCACACTGCGCACCACCTACCTTGTCAGCGAGGACGGAGTTATAGAGAAGATTTTCACTCCCAAGGAGATAAAGACCAAGATTCACGCCGAGCAGATACTTTCTTATATAAATGGAAATAATTAAGACTAGCATTGAGGGACTCCTCATCCTGGAGCCACGCATTTTCAAAGATGCACGTGGCTATTTCTTTGAATCCTTCTCCCAGCGAGAATTTGAGGAAAAGGTTGGTCCTGTACATTTCGTTCAGGACAACGAAAGCATGAGCACCTATGGTGTGATGCGAGGGTTGCACTTCCAGCGTCCGCCCTACACGCAGAGCAAACTGGTGCGTTGCGTAAAGGGTGCCGTGCTCGATGTGGCCGTGGACCTTCGCCAGGGTTCTCCCACCTATGGCCAGCATGTTGCCGTGGAACTCACCGCCGAGAACCATCGCCAATTCTTCATCCCCAAGGGCTTTGCACATGGTTTTGCAGTGCTCAGCGAGACGGCCATCTTCCAGTACAAGTGCGACGAGTTCTACCACCCCGAGGCAGACGACGGCATCAGCATTCTGGACAAAAGTCTGGGCATAGATTGGCGTATCCCCACGGACAAGGCCATCCTGTCCGACAAGGACACGCGTCATGGCATGCTCGCCGATTTCCAGAGCCCCTTCACCTATACAGTAAACCAATAAACGAGGCACAATGAAGAGAAGCATAGTCATCACCGGCGGAGCCGGATTCATAGGCAGCCATGTGGTACGCCTGTTCGTAAACAAGTACCCCAACTACAATATCATAAACCTGGACAAACTCACCTATGCCGGCAATCTTGCCAACCTGAAGGACGTGGAGAACCGCCCCAACTACAAGTTCGTGCGCATGGACATCTGCGACTTCGAAGCCTTCTATGCCCTCATGCAGGAGGAGCAGGTGGATGGCATCATTCATCTGGCTGCCGAGAGCCATGTGGACCGCAGCATCAAGGACCCCTTCACCTTTGCCCGTACCAACGTGATGGGCACGCTGAGTCTCCTGCAGGCGGCAAAGCTCTACTGGGAGTCACTGCCCGAGAGGTACGAGGGCAAGCGTTTCTACCACATCTCCACCGACGAGGTGTACGGTGCGCTGGAACTCACCCATCCCGAGGGCATCGAGCCTCCCTTCACAACCACCGCCTCGTCCTCGGAGCACCACCTGGCATACGGTACGGACTTCTTCTACGAAACCACCAAGTACAACCCTCATTCGCCATATTCTGCCGCCAAGGCAAGCAGCGACCACTTTGTGCGTGCATATCACGACACCTATGGCATGCCCACCGTGGTGACCAACTGCTCCAACAACTATGGACCCTACCAGTTCCCTGAGAAACTGATACCTCTGTTCATCAACAACATCCGCCATCGCCGTCCCCTTCCCGTCTATGGCAAGGGCGAGAACGTGCGCGACTGGCTTTATGTTGAGGACCATGCACGTGCCATAGACCTGATTTTCCACGAGGGCAAGACGGCCGAGACATACAACATAGGCGGCTTCAACGAGTGGAAGAACATAGATTTGATCAAGGTGATGATAAAGACCGTGGACCGTCTGCTGGGCAATCCCGAGGGTTCGTCGCTCGAACTGATTACCTACGTCACCGACCGTGCCGGTCACGACCTCCGCTATGCCATCGATTCAACCAAACTCCAGAAGGAACTCGGATGGGAACCCAGCCTGCAGTTCGAGGAGGGTATAGAAAAGACGGTAAGATGGTACCTCGACAACCAGGAATGGATGGACAACATCACCTCTGGCGAGTACGAGAAGTACTACGAGAGCATGTATGCCGGCAGATAAGCCGGCATACTATTTACCTGGCATCAGTTCCTCCAGTTTCTGCAACAGTTCGTTACCATGGAGGTTCTGCGCCACAATATTGCCTTTCTTATCAAAAATAACGATGTAAGGGATATATTGCACACCGTAAAGAGAGGCCACCTTGCTACCATTCGTATTCAAGTCAGTCATCTGTGGCCATGTAATCCCTATGCGATTTACGGCACTTTCCCATGCGGCCTTGTCCTTGTCCAAACTGATACCAATGATCTCCAGACCACGACTCTTATACTTGGCATACGCAGCCTTTACGTTGGGCATCTCACGCATGCAAGGACCGCACCAACTGGCCCAGAAATCAACAAGCACATACTTGTGGTGACCAACGTAGTCGGAAAGGCTGACGCTATCACCCTTCATAGTAGCAAGACGTGCATCCTTGAAGTCTACAGCGAGTTCCTTCGTGGCAACGGTTTCCTTCTGGGTGGTCTCTACTGAATGGTCCACGGCAAATACATTGGCATTGCCGGCAAAGAACACCCAAAACAATGCTGATGCAAATATTTTCTTCATATTACTGTTATATCATTAAAAAAATACCACAATTAAATAGACACTATGCTTTGATATAGTGTCCGCCAATGCTATTTTTCAAGTTTCTTTTCCCTCTCCTTAGCTTCCTTAATTATGGCAAAGACTTCTGCCTCAACCATAGGAGTTTCCTTGAAAGTATCTTTATCACGCTTAATATAGTGCGTACGGAAAATCTCGCTATGATTAGAAAGCATCCTGCTGAAATCCAAATCCGCACCACTCCCCTGTTTCTTCTCATCCACAAGGAATATCCAGCACTCCTCATCTTCGTAGGCCACAGTGAATTTCATGGAAAAACTGGCACTGCCTATTGTGACATACTTGACAGCAGGATGCAACGGATCTGTATTTGCTATTCTAAGGAGGCATGCCTGTGGCAGTTTACCCATATTGAGCAATAAATAACTATCGGCTGGCACATACCATACAAGACCACGGTTAAGGTCGTTGATGACAATCTCCTGATTTCCCGTATTCTCTATCATGTACTCAGTGGCAAAACTCATATCCAGTCTGTCCACCTCATTAGAGAGGTTCTGCACCCTTAAAGAATTTGGCATTAGACCTGGAACTTTCTTCATAGGCATCATGGCATCTGTATTGGATTGCCCTTGGTGTATGATTGCGCGTATTCCTCTTCGCTTGGACACGGCAGCATGCCACGGAGCCAAACGCAAGAGACTTTTGTCTGTAACAGTGTTCCTCCAGTCTTCGTGCCGGACACGGATTGTCACGGTCCCGTCAGGAGATACGGATTCATGAAGTAAAGTATTATTCTCTTCATAAAGGGTGTCTGTTCCCTGAATCCAATATACAAAGGATATATATGAAGGAATGCGTCCAGTCTTTGCAGAGAGCATCATTACCACAAACAGAAGAGGCAGAAGAAGTAAACGTTTCATAATACGCAGTTTTTGTTTTTCAATTTCAAAGGTAAGCGTTTAACATGAAATACGCAAGATTTTAGTGTGAATTATTCCTAATTACAACATTTATGGTGACAATGCTTTATCTGTCTTAAGTAAATTTCATACATTTGCCACGGATTAGACAAGTATAACGCATAAAAACATATAATCACATATGAAAAAGATTATAATACTGACATTGGCACTAATGCTTTCCTGCATACAGGCAATCGCACAGAAAAATCAAGTATACGGCAAGGTAATGTTCAACGGCGAACCACTTGAAAATGCCAACGTAATGGAAGTAGATGCAAACCACAGAATGCTGAACCAGACACAGACGGATGCATCTGGTTTCTTCACTCTGTTCGTCACAGGCGATAAAACCTCTATAAGAGTCACCTGTAACGGGATGAAGAAGTTTACACAAAAAATAGGTACTCAGAAGTCATGGAATATAGAACTGAAAGAGGATACCGACACGCTAAGCAATCGCAAAGTCAAGTCTAAGCACGAAACAAAGAAACTACTTGTCGGACATCTGCAAGGCCGTGTCGTACCACAACTCACATGGGTGGAACAACTCACAGACTCCACCTTCTGCCTCATCATCCCCATACGCGTTTTCTCTGGAGTTGAAGAGTATCCCAAGGGGAGAAGGCTGGTCGTACAAGACTACAACAGCCATGCAGTAGCTATAGGAACAAACATAGAAGCTGCTATGCCAGAAGAGGGCGCACCCGAAAGTTGGGACCCATTTGTCAGGACAAGCTCCAATAATTCAGCAGACAACAGTTCTCAGTTCACCAGCAACGATAACGACTTTTTCTGCTATCCAAGATTTCTATTCTCAAGACGCGATCTGGAATATATCATCGACAACAGCAATAGTATTGCTTGCTTTGCCGTTGACACCTCGCGTGGTGACAACTACTGGATATACTATATGAGCAAGAGTTTCCCCAAAGAAATGCAGAAGATACTGAACAAAATGTTGAAATAGGACTTTAAACCCATTCTTATATACATACCGACAAAAATGACGGGCGATTGGTTTTCAGGGCCAATCGCTCAAATTGTATTCCGATTCCACATATCTTTCCACATCGTCTGGCAGAGCAGAGAAGAAGTCCATGGAGGTGATACGTTCCACCTCGTCCACAGAGTTGACATACTTATCTCGCTTGTTGTTGCCGGCTTCGTTCTTGTAGATGAAGCCTATGGCACGGGGATTGCCGCTCTGCATGCCGGTAAGAACCACCTTGAAGAAGGCATCGGGGATGCGTATCTTGAACGTCTTGCCTATGTAGCCATACTTGGGCGTGCGGTAGTTGATGGGGCCGCACACTATGTAGACGGGTTCCACCTCTGCCCAGCGGCGGCATGCCTCCTCCAGTTCCTTCCAGTCGCCACGGTTCAGGTTGTGGTTCTGCGGACAGATGTTGGTCATGTAGAAACTCTCGTTCATGGCACGCCAATGGTACTTGTTGTCGCCGGCAGGGCACATGTGTCCCCTATCCCATCCGCTACCGGTATATTCCTTTGTGGTAACCGCCTTGTCCTCGGGGACTTTGGGATTGGGCACGAACTTGCTGTTACGGCTCTCCCTCTCTACCAGTTTCTCCTCGTTCAGTTCCCATGCCACCCAGTTGGGGATGCACAGGTCGGGGTTGTAGGACACGGTGTAACTGTATTGCTCCAATAGTATTTCCGCACGCTCTTTGGTGGAACGTGGAATTTCATAGCGGACGTTTTCTGTATCTACAGACAGAGAAGTCTCCCTTTCTTGCAAGGGTGTCACTTCATTCTCTTGCCCTTGTCCGAAGACAAAGTACAATGCCGCCAACAAGACTAATATTATTGTTGTATATAATTTGTTCATTTGTTTGACAAGTTATTTCGGACACCAAGCATTACTCTCCTTCTTCCTTCTTATTCATCAGCAGGCCTGCCTTTGCATTCAATGGAGAAATTACGGACTTGCCGGTTTCTGTCAGCATTGCTACCTGGGGACAATTTGTCCCTACGAATGCCGCCAGTTGCGGGTCGCGCTTCCTCATCTTCTTGAGATAATCAATGGCAACAGCACTTCTTCTTTCTTAATCCCAACTTAGGCAGAAGCAGGGCGTTGATGAGCATCAGTGCCAGGAGGATGGTGCATGCCCAGTTGAAAAGCGAGGGGCCATGGTCGCAACATGCATGGCTGACATGCAGTTGGCGGAGGAAATCCACATGACCGGCAAACTGGAGCCAATCCACAAGGCAACCGAAGATGATGGAACCGAAGACTATGGAGCCGAGATATAGCAACAATGTGCGTGTGCCCAGGAACTTACGCAAAATCAGTATGGAGGCAAAGTTGCATGCAGGACCTGCCACAAGCAGCACCAAGGCGGCACCTGGGGTGAGCCCCTTCATCATCAGCGCCACAGCAATGGGTATGCTGCCCGTTGCACACAGATACATGGGCATGGAAATCAAGAGAACGAGAAGCATGCTGGCAAGGGTGTTGTCCTTGAAGAAGGCGAAGTATTCCGTGGGAATCACCGTGGTAATGATACCGGCAATTACCAAACCAACCACCAGCCACTTGCCAATGTCCTCAACCATGTCAACATAGGCATAGGTCAGGGCATCCTTCACCTTGGAAAGGAAACTCTTGTGGCAATGGCATGTATGTTCCTCGCTATGCGAATGGCATTGACAAGTGGGTTCCTCGGCATGCGAATGGCATTGACAGGAATGCTCCTCTGCGTGAGAATGCGAATGGCAACAACATGAAGAAGTCTCCTCGTTGCCTTGGCAACATTTGTCTCCCTTGTTTACAAGGAAACCACCTGCCACGGCGGTAAACAACGCGGCAATGGGGCGGATGATGGCAAAGGGAAGTCCCATCAGGGAGAATGTGGCCATGATGGAGTCCACTCCCGTCTGCGGTGTGGCGATAAGGAAGGAGGTTACAGCCCCCTTGGAGGCACCGTCCTTGCGCATGGACATGGCCGTTGGTATCACTCCACAGGAGCACAAGGGCAAGGGTATGCCTATGAGTGCAGCATTGATGACACTACGGAAGGATTTCTTGGAAAGGTACTTGTGGAAGTATTTCCCTGGTATAAAGGTGTGCATGATACCGGCTATCAGGAAACCCAACAGCAAATAGGGCGACATGCTTGTAATTAGTTGGATGATTTCGTTCATATATCAAAGAATATGTTGTCACATACAAAGGATAGCAAAAAGACTCTGCAAGTGACTATTAAGTATCATTGAATAAACATGGATTAACAGGCCTGATTCGGAATGTAGGCAATAAAGAAACGTACTGCCTCTAACAATGGAGCCAAATGTTTCTTTATCGTGAGAAATACCACATCCGCATCTATATCGAAATAACCATGAGCAATGTGGTCACGCATACCCATAACCAACTTCCATGGTATCTCGGGACGCAAGGGCAACAACTTTCCGTCCGTCCTTCTGTCTATCTTC
>JAGBYI010000218.1 GCA_017628845.1 Bacteroidaceae bacterium | reverse complement strand
GCTGCATATCTTTCCATTACCTTTGCAAGGGAAAATTCACCTGCACATCCGTCGGGACTTGTTATTTGGGAGTTTTCGTCCCCTCGGGCAAAAACGACCGCCCCGGGTTTAATCGGTGGGCGATTTGCCGCCGAGGTGTTCTATCCATCGCTCGAATGCGCGTTGCCTGTTGGCCTTGACCTCTGCCTTTGTGTGTGAGCGTTGTTCCTGATGCACTTTGATGTGGCACGGCACGCACAATAGCTGGCAGTTGTTCGGATTGTAGCATCTTGCCTCCATGCCGTCGGGGCCGTCAATGGTCTTGGCTCCCTCGACGGACAGGATGTGGTGGCAGTCCACGCCGGGCGTCAGTATGCCTTCTGCCTTGCACATCTCGCACAATCCTTCGGCTCTGCGCCATACGATAGCCTTCACCTCTTGCCATCGCTTCGAGTTCAATAGCTTCTGGTATCTTGGGTCTCGGCTCATGGCGTCAGTATTTCCATTTGTGGTATCTTGGTTCGTTGCTCCTCCTTCGGCGTTGGCACCCAGGGGTTCTCGCACTTGAGTTTGTAGAATGGCTTTCCGAATTGCATCACTGGCTCATGGCATTCACCTCGTCTGATGAGCGACAGAAGCGCGAGCTCTTGCAAGTACATTCGTCTTGTGCTTACTGTTATCTGTTCCATATTTATTATATTAGTTCGTCTTTGAATAGTGTGTCCTGGCTTGCTTCGTAGGGTCGCTTGTATGGTTGCCCTTCGTGCGGCTTCTGTCCGAAGTCACCACGATCTGCGTCCTCGAAGTCCCGCATCATTTCCTTCTTGTCCTCCTCGCGCTCCAGCTCGCCCACGATGTCGATGAGCAGTTCGAGCAGACTGGTACACTCGCGGCACACGGCAATGAAGCGGAGCCGTCGGTACAGGCTCGGGAAGGTGAGGCACATGAAGCGTTCGAGTATCTGTTGCACGTTGAACGTCTGCGACCATTTATCCATGAGTGGCCGCTCAACGTGAACCACGCGCACACCTTTCTTTGCTTTGTCCTTGGTGAAGTCGCTCAGGTAGTAGGTGGCTTCGCTGATTTCTGGCTTTGTGTTGGGGTCGCAGAGGTTAAAGTTGTTCTCCCAGCCAATCATGCCCTCGAACATATTCATGGCCTTCTCCACGTCCGGCGTGCGGTTGTGCTTGTCGTCCATGTAGCGGATAATGGTGTCGCAGAAGTTCTGAATCATCTGGTAGATGTTCAGCCCTTTGCGCTTCAGAATCCGCATGATGCGACCGTAGCTCCAGGTGCTTATCTTGCCAGCCACGCTGACGAAATTGCCTTCATCCTTCATAATCGTGTACAGATTCGATGTTATGCAATACTTTATAAAGAGAACCCATTATTCCACGTAAAGAAAAATCTTGCATAAGAGCACCAATTAATGATTCTATTATATCGGAAACAAGTGCATTTTCTGGATCTACATCAATAGTTGTAGTAGTGCCTTCATTTTCAATTATTATCTTCATATCCGTTCAATCCGTTTAATCAGTTGTTTATTCTGCCACCAAGTCCAGTTTGTCGATGAGTACCTGGACGAGTGGATTTTCATTCATAAGTTGTTTAATGTGTTCGGGCATCTTTGGCGTTGGCTTGCGGCCTACGGTTTCGGGGTGCTGAATCATTCTGAGCATCACGTCCGCCACGTCTGCCTTTTCGCCGTCGCATTCGAGCCAGTATTTCTCCACGAAGTCGGTGTTGATGTCGAGGTGCTGGTAGCCGATTTGCTTCACGACTGCCTTCCATTTCTCCACGCCGTCGCGGTCAGGGTAGAGGACTATGCGGCGGCCCATCTTGATGAGCGGTCGAAGCATGTCATTTCTGTTGGTGAGGTTACCTATGCCGCAGCACGCCATCCACAAGTGCTTGCGAGGATTGCCCCATGCTATGCTGGCAAGTATGGCTGTCTTCTCGCTTTCTACGATGTTTATGGTCGCATTTTCCGAGCCAGGTATGGACAGTTGGTGAAGTCCGAACAGGCAGAAGCTGGCACGTTCCGTGTATTCGTTGAACTGACGAATGCCGGTCTTGCTGAAGTCCGAGTACTTCATGCGGCTATGTATCCAAGTCTGCGGGTATTGCTCTTTTTCTTTTACGCGATGTCCGTTGGCGTGGTATTTCATCAGGTGCCCGTTATGGACTTGCATCTGCTCGTCTATCTGCCAGAAGATTGTGAAGTCGTGACGCTCCGTGTGTTCGCCGCGCTTGCATATTATTGCCGAGTGTCCTACAAGGAAATTGTGCAAGACGTTCTCAATGCGCTGCCGTTGTTCGAGCCGCCAGCCAAGCGAATACACCCACGACACAAATAAGTCGCTGTCGGTATTCAGCCTTTTCGTCACCATGTCAATGCTCCACAGGCGAGGTGGCAAGTCTGGAGGTATAGGCAGCTCCTTCTTCGGCTTTGATGGCTTCGGCTTGAAGCGGTTCTGCTCCTCGTCGATGAAGATGCCGTACTTCTTCGCCAGCCACCTGATAGCGTCCGGGAATGTCAACCCTTCGGCTTTCATGACGAAGCCAACAGGGTCCCAGCTCTCTTGGCAACTAAAGCATGTTACGATGTTCTTGGCTGGCGACACCTTGAACGAGCCGAGGTTCTTGTCGCCGTGGAACGGGCACAGCCCTTCGTATTCCTTTCCGCTTCGTCGCAGTTGCACGAAGTCACTCACCACGTCCACGATGCCAGCAGCGTCGCGCACCTTGTCGATTGTCAGTTCGTCGATACGGTTCATAGTTAAATATCATGTAGTAGATAAAACGCGCACACGCGCGTCGCCCGTGTCTGTCACCCTCCACCCCCATCTACCCCCCTATAAGGGGGTAGTGGGGGGGTGGGGGTTACGGACTTACGGGGGTGAACGGCATTAAAATTCATCTTCAGAATCATCTGGCTTCTCAAATGGCAGGTCTTCAATGTTGTCATTTGGAATCTCTTCGCGGTAGTGATATTTTCTCTTTTCGTTTCGTACAATGATACCGGCTTCTTTTGCCGTATTGAAAAGGTCTAATATCTTGCGGTTGCTCTTCACGCCCTTCCGTTTCAGGTGGTTCTCCAGTTCTGTGTACGTAGCACCGATGGAAGTCCAAGAATAAGACTTAAAGTATTCCCTTGCTTCGTTGATTATGTTCTGCTCTTCGTCAGTAACAACATTAGCAGATGCTATGATTCTTGGAACTCCTAACGCGCCAGCTGCTTCGGTTACCTGGAACTTCCAATCGTCCATGTCCTTGCCGCGAGCATCCTGCTGTTTGACTGTGAATGTCACGTCGCCTGTCGTCGGGTCTTTCTTTTTGATGCTGACCAACGTATCTGTGACTTTGTTTCCGAGCTCCGTTCCTGCGTGTCCTCTCATCTTGCTTTCATCATCATTGCCCGGTCGTGGGTTCATATGGAGTGTGTTCCAGATGCAGCAGTTGTTCTTCTGAGCCGTTGCCATAAGTTCGCCGATTATTGATGCCGACTCTTCGAGGTTGTTAAAGTCCGCCATTATGTCACGCAGTCCGTCTATGAATACCGCGTCAGGTTTGAACACTTCAATGGCATCCTTAATAAGTCGGTATCGCTTGGCGTATGCCTTTTCGATGACTTTCTCTCCCTCTTTGACATCGGTCACATTTCGGAGCCAAAGCGCGTGAAAGCGTTCACAAGGCACTTCAAGCGGCCAACCGCATAACCAATGCACGCGCCGCAGTACCTTTGCGCTGTTCAGTTCCTCCATCTCGGTGTCCACATACAAGACTGTCGGATTGTGTCCGAGGTGTTCAAGCGTCCGCTCAGGAACCCGTAAGCCTTGCAAGTATTGTGGCGTTCGGCTTTTGTCTATGTCGGTGCCAAGTATTGCGGCCATCAGCTGGGCAAGTACGAATGTCTTGCCGTTCTTCTTCTGACCGCTTAGTGCCTGGATGCCTCCGATTGTCGAGAACGGAACGCCGTTGTACTCCAGCATGTAGTATGGCTCTGGGTAGTCTTTGGTAGCGTCGAGCAGATATTCCCGCAATTCGGTCATTCGCTCGTCCGTCTGTTGAGCCACCCGTTTTGCCTCCAGCTCTTCGCCTGTCGGCAGATCGGGTAGAATGTTTTGTTCATCTGTCATAGTTCCCTATTTTATGTCGTTGTTGCCTTGTCAGGAATCGAACCTGCTCACGCCGTGATGCAAACGGCTGCTCTACCATCGAGCTCCAAGGCAAAGCACTGATTCTCCTTTGGCTCAGTGCCTGAAGCCTATACTATTACACACAAGCCCTTCACGCAGTCTCAGCATTTCTGCACTATGCGTTACTTTCTTGTGTCATGCGTTTTGTTGCAATAAGTCAAAGAGCTTGCAATAGCAGTGGGCAGCAGAGTCACCCAGTCTCTGTTCATTAACGTTCGCCTTTCGGCAGGGCTGTACGACATGCTATTGTTGTGGGAGGTGAGGGACTCGAACCCCCAGTCTCAGAGAGAAAAGATTTACAGTCTTTGCGGCTACCATTTACCGGTTAACCTCCCATATGCTTCTGCGTATCTTCGCAGACGTGCAGAAGCCAATGTATTTGCTACAAAATGTGAAAAGATTCGGGAAGCATTGCCACCGCTGTGGCGTGCCTTGTTCTATCCCGTTTATCTTAGTATGGCAAATCGTCATTGCCTTGGTTTAGGTCTGCGAACGGTTCGTCCTTCTTTGATTCTTCTACGGCTTCACCAGCCGTCTTCTGCTCTGGGCGGTATTCCACGATGCCCCAGGCACGAACCTCGTTGAACCATCGGCCATTGTGCTCGTGAGCGTCAATCTCGAAGCTGACGTCCACTGTCTTTCCTACAAGTTCCTCAAAGCGTTTGATAAGGTTATATTGCCCGTCGCGTACCTTGAAGTTAATCTTGCGCGTATAGTTGCCCGGTATCTCCACGAGGAACTCCGCGTTTTTCCACGGCATTCCAGTCTTCTCGCTTGTGCCGCTGCTCTCTCCGAGCTTCTGAATGAGTATGCCACGTATTTCCATAACTATTTCTTAATTTCTTCGGTTAACTTTTCAAGTTGAAAGTATGCCACTAAGCCGCACGCCAGCGCACCGACCTTCTCAGCTATCAGCATGACAATCCACATTAAGCCCGTGTAAGGTTTATTAGGCTCAGCCATCAGCAGGATAAGAGCAAACATTACACACACGAATACTGTTGCCAGACGCAACCAGTTCTTCAATACTTCTTTTTTCATAATAATTTTTATTTGGTGGTTTTACATTTTCTTTTGCTTGGACGATACACAACCGCATCCTTCGGCTTCATGATGAATACCAGCTCATTCCTGTCTATCATCTTCTGAATGGCGGCCACGTTGTAAGCCCAGCCCGTCTGCTCGGTTTCGCCGTCCTCTCCGATGAACGTCGCACGGATGCGTGGCAAAGTAGAGCCCCAAGTCTTCAACCTGGACGGCGTGAACATCTGATACATCTCACACAGCCTTGCGCCTGTAACGAACCGCTCGCTCTGCGCCCTGGTCGCCGCTGTGATAGCCGCACCCACAAGCTCCGTGAGCTCATTCCGTATTTCCTTATCCAATGCCATGTCGTTAAAAGTTCTTAAAGTTTTATATGGTTTTATTCGTTTTTCAAGAAAAAGCCCTACCTTTGCCGATACCCCTATCGTTCTCAGGTGACCTTTTCAGGCCGCAGGGCTATTTTATGTCCGATTGCTCGATTTAGGTTTTCTGAGTGCAAAGATATATAAATCTATTTAAAACGACCTAAAACCACTTAAATTCTTAACATAATTTAAGATTAAAGTGGCTTAAAGGCACCTAAATCGGGTTAAAATGGTACGAAATGAGCGTTTTAGGGTAGCATTGGACTACCTCTACAAAAATGGACTCGTTGCTGACCAACGAGAACTGTCTGAAAAGATAGGTGTTTCCGAGACTTCAATCTCGCAAATCCTTAATAACAGAGTAAAAAAACCTTCTGAATCAACAATCCGAAAACTGAATGAAGCATTCGGCAATATCTTCAATCCTGAATACTTCCGTTGCAATTCCGATCAATTACTTTCAGAGGTTGAGCGCGTGTCCGAGCCGATGAGCGACTATGTGGCACTACCAACCTGGGCAGATGCACTGATCCAAATGGTCACGGAACAAGTTAAGGCAAACGAAGACATGAGGCGTGAACTTCGTCAATCATTGGAAGAGGTGGCATCCCTAAAGCAAGAATTACAAAATGCAATAAATAAATTAAAATCTTAGAACTATGTCACTCATCATTTTTCTTTTAGTAGTAGCTCTGATTGCTATTTTCATCTACGCAGCAACTAATCCGTCGCGCTTACAAAACGAGCCAGAGCAGCAGCAGGTCGTCGAACCGGCAAGCAACAATCCCAATGCAGAAGTCCAGGAGTTGAAATTCTTTTGCATTAAGGACAAAGGCTACCACGTCAGCGTGTGGCCTAAAGATGTATATCAGCCTGACTTCATAGAATTCGAGATTGCTGGAATCACGCATCATGCAGATGTTGCCATGAAGCACCTCGGTGAGTCAATGGCTTTGCTTGTGGCAGAACCTGACAATCCCTACGACCCGAACGCAATCCGTGTGATGACATCCGACTGGCAACTCCTCGGCTACGTCCCACGCGACATGACCGACATCATCCACGAGCATACCAGCGGAAGTACGTGTCCCTGCTTTATCTACATCGGCTATCGCGAAGACGATGACATCTTCTACACCGACGCATACATCAACTTAAACTTAATCAAAAAATAACCCAACTGGATCAGAACAAAATTACAAATCCGTTTCCCCACGATTTCGCTAATTATCGCACCCTCAGCCACATACCAAACCCCAACGGAATCACTTTTTAGAGTTTGACGGAAAGCCGAAAAAGACGCGGAAAGCCCGATAAATAAAGGGTTTCGAGAGATTTCAACGAAAGACGAAACAAGGCGAAAAAGGGCGATTTAAGTGCAAATGTTTCCCCAATGTTTCCCCAGCCGAAAAAGGGTGGGGAAACAAGGGAAACAAAAGCGGGGAAACAAAAACAAAAAAAGACATGATTACATCTGCCATTGTTTTTGATCATCGGGGTCGAGTTCGCCCTGGTGCTGAAGGACCGCTTGAAGTTCGCGTGACCGCCGACCGCAAACCTTATTACATTAACACGGGCGTACGTGTGCGTGCGCATCAGTGGCAATTTGACAAGGTTGTTGACCATCCGCAAGCCAACGCTTTAAATGAACGGCTCGGCATTCTGCTTGACAAGATTATGTCCATAGTGAACAAGTGCATCGAGACTGGGCAGGACATCGACATCGCGTCCGTGCGTCGGCAAGCATGGCAGACTGTTCACAAGCAAACTGCAATCGAGTGGATGAAGAAAGAAATCACGCAGTTGCCTGTCACCTATGGAACATATAAGCACTACAAGTCGGCAATAAATCGTCTCGAAGAATTCGGGCGCATTTCCGACTGGTCAGACTTCACAGCCGAGAATATCTACAAGTTTGATGCTTTCGTTCGCCGTTTGCGTGGGCGAGGCGTACGCATCACGACTGGCTCCGCATACAATTATCACAAGTGCTTAAAGGCTTTGCTTTCCCGTGCTGAGAAGAGCGAGCTTATTTCATCCAACCCTTACAACCGACTGCGTGGCGAGTTCTCGCGTGGCGAAAAGCAAAGCACGGAATACCTGACCGAAGAGGAGATGGCGAAGATTCAGAAGTTTAATCCTGCACCTGGTTCCTTCATGGAAAGAGCACGCGACCTTTTCATTTTCCAAATGTTCACGGGGCTTTCCTTCTCGGACATGATGGCGTTTGACATATCCGAATATAAGAAAGTGAAAGGCAAATGGTGCATCATTGCGTCGCGCATCAAGACGGGCGTGCCATACGTCAACCAACTCTTGCCGCCAGCCGTGGACGTTCTGCAAAGGTACGACATGAACCTGCCGAAAATGACCAATCAAGTCTATAACAGAGAACTGAAGCTGCTGGGCATGGCTTGCGGCATCACCATTCCCTTGCACTCACACCTTGCCCGCCACACCTTCGCAACGTTTATGCTCAGGAACGGAGCTAAGATTGAGAACGTGTCGAGGATGCTCGGCCACACGAACATCAAGCAGACGCAACGATATGCCAAAGTGCTCGCAGAGTCCGTGCATGAAGATTTCGACATGATAGCCAACAAAATCAATAACAACAAAAAGAAAAAGGTATGAAGAAGATTGTATTTTTTGCACTTTGTGCAATGGTATTGGCATCTTGCCAAAAAGCAAACATCGAACCTCAAGCCGACGAGCCGGAGGAGTGGGGCGTGATTAACCTAAAAGGCAAGAAGTTCACTTTCACCGTGAAGGGCGACTTCGGAGCTGCTGCGTTCACTCGTGCCTATCTGCAAGCAGACGGCAAGGAAATGACAGATTTGTGGGTGTTCGACTACATGGACGGCAATCTCGTGCAGAAGATTCATCAAACGCCAGAAGATGCTGCATGGGGCAAGCCTGAAATGACGCTTGCCTACGGTCAGCATCATGTCTATTTTGTAGCATCACGCGGAACTGAGCCGAGCGTGAACGAAACCGACCACATCATTTCGTGGGGCAGTGTTCGTGACACCTTCTGGAAAGATTATGAGGTGAGCGTAGTCTCTACAAGCAACGGGAACCGCGCCGTGACGCTTGACCGCGTTGTCACGAAGCTACGTCTGACCGTGAACGATGAAGTGCCTGCAACTTGCACGCTGCTGAGCGTCACACCTTCCGTATGGTATTATGGCATCGACTATGTGACCGGCTCCGCTGTGAGCGCACAGAGTCAGGAAATGACGGTAGATATTCCATCGTCTTATGTCGGCACGTCCGGGCAGCTCATGGCATCATTCTTCAGCGTGAGTGCTGCTGACGAGTGGACTACCAATATCTCTGTAAAGGCGAAGGATGCAGACGGTGGAGTGCTTGGCAGCGTGAACATCAGCGGCGCACCATTCAAGGCAAATCGTGCCACGGAATACAGCGGCAACCTCTTCGGCTCTGGCGGCACCCTGGATGTCAGCGTGAACGAGGCATGGGAAACTGCACTCGAACGTACATGGTAAAAAGAAAGCCGCTTCACTGAGCGGCTTCTTTTTTTAATGCTTCCAAGTATTCGGGGATTTCTTTTGCAATGGCATTGTGGATGTCCGTGTACTTGTCTTTGTTTATATGCCACAGCGCAGAGTCAGGATCAAAGCTGAGCATAAACGGCATGTTGTTGGACGATAGTTGGCGGAATGTTTTGCCCGCTATCTTGGCGAATGCCCATTGCCACGTCTCGTCACTCGTAGGCGAGAGGCGCATGAAGAGTTCGCGGTCGAAGAAGCGTGGATCAGTGAACGTGTGTTTAGGATAGAGTGTTCCGCTTGCTCCGTTTGCAGGTTTCATGTTGATGGTCACTTTCCCAGCGTTTTCAAAAGAAAAAGGTTCGCGCACCTCCACAATCTTGTCGCCTTGCAACTCTACATGGCTGAGCGATTGCCCGTAGATGATGTCATTCGGGTGTTGCTCGTGGTCGCGGATAAAAGTCTGCAACCATCCTTTGCACTGGGCGTTGTCGTCGTCAACAACGAGGATGGGATTGTTCGGGTATTTTTCGAGCGTCGGTATGAGCTTCTTGTGGCTCATTATGTTGCCGGGGTCGAGGATGACTTCCACGCCCAGCTTATACATCTCGCACATCAGGTGGCAAGCAGCTCGCCTTGTTTCCGTGGCGCACGCCTCTTCTTCGCTGAGCACCATGACGCAGTGAACGCGGTCTTGAAGGTTTCCGTCCTTTACTTGCTCCACGATGGCCGCCATTGCCTCGTAAGCAACAGCAAAGCGAGGCGGCCACGTTGTCATCGATACGATTATTTTTTCCACGGGTTGCCAATCATCTTCATTTCTTCCTGAATCTGTGCTATTTCCTCTTCGCTCGGAAGGTCTGGCTTTTCGTTTGTGTCCCACGGCAGCGGAAGCAGGTCGGTTGGCTTACGGAGGCCAGCTTCACGCATTCCCTTGCCACCTATCTGTGCCGACATAATGTAATAGGTTTGCCAACGTGCAGCCGACCACATATCGCGGTGCCTACGTTGGTTGCCACGCATGATTCTGCGCACTTCCCAGAACTGCAAAACATAGAGGAATTCCCTGCGAGGTATGCCGATTTCGCCCACGAGAATTTCATATAGCCCGTGGACGCTTATGCGTTTTTTTCTTCGCCCTCCTGCTCGTCTGCTTTGACTTCTTCTTCGTCAGCTTTCGCCACATGGTAAAACTGACCGCGAAGGTCAATGACGGCGAGCATCGCCATGCCAATTTCAGCAGGTGCTGCCTCGTTCATCAGTTCTTTCAGCGTTAGTTGCTGCTGAGCTTCTTTGCCGTCCTCCTCTTTCCATTGGTCGTAAGCCATAGCCAGGGAGAGGATGGCGGACAGAGTTCGCTTTGCGTCGGGGTCTTTTTCCTCGCTGATGCTGGCAATGGCATGTTTAACGTAGTCAATGAGGTCTTCGCCCGTGATGTCCTTGTAGATGATTTCGGTGGCGTAACAATAGGCAAGCGTCACTTGCTTGCCGCAGATGGTGATTTCTTTTGTCTTCATAGTTCCCTTGTTAAAAAGTTAAACCGCCCGCCTGCTTGCACAGTACGAAGTCAAGACAGACGAGCGGCGCGATAGTTTATGAACCGACCACAAACGGCCCCCAGCCAGCTAATTGAGCATCATAGCTCGTATTCTGACGATTGGGTGCGTTAATAGTTAATTGAGACAGGATGACCGAACCGCTGATCAGGACGGCACCTTTAGTTCGCTGGTTTGCTCCGCTCACATTTGCAATCTGGAACTTCACGGGCGTGCCGGCTTCGTAGATTGCCTCAAGTTCCGACAGACCTTGCGCTTGAACAGTCGATGTGATAGTGTCGCCGCCGCGTACGAGTGCGTTGGTTGTGATGTCGTATGACAAGCCGGTGGGTTCTTGAACATCCCACATTCCTTCTGTGTCCTTCGTTGACGCGCTTTCCATCTGAAGCGACACATGAAGCTGCAACTGCGTAGCTGAACCAATAACCTTGGCAGGGGTTGTTGTGTTGTCGCTGCCCAGGAACAGGCGAACGAACTGGCCCTTGGTGTAGGTGCCTTGAGAAAGCACTTCGTAAGACTGTCCACTTGTTGGAACGGTGGTCAGCTGAGAAGCTCCCATAAATTGAAGACTCTTTACGCTATTTTCCCTGTTGTTAAAGGAAAATGTTGCATCGGAGATGTAGGCATAACCTTGACGAGCAAAAGCTGTTGATGCAACAGGCGTCTGGTTGTCTGTTGTCCCAACTTCGTCCCACATAATTTGAATTTTGCTCATGGATTTAATTGCTGTGAGCATCGCCGCTGCGTTCACAACATTCAGCGAATCAACCTGAACTGACCAAGCCTTGCTGATGACTTCTGGCTTCGAAGCGAGACCTACGTCATCTTTCGTGCTTGCCTCGTCCGTGTTGTTCGTGAGCGTGATGGTGCAGTTCGTGGCCATGCCTATCACGGCAGACGATGTACCGTCAAAAGCATAAGCAAGTATTCGTAAATTCTGACCTTTTAATGTTGCCATAGCTTTGTATTATTTTACGAGTTCGACCATGAGAACGAAAGTGCCGTCTTCCCTCGATTGTCCGACGGCTCCGGCACCGTATTTCACATCGGCAGGGATTTCATTGACCATCTCAGCCAGCTCTTCGCGTGTCTTCGCTCGGAGTATTGCAGACCCTTTTTTCATAAGCTCTTCCACGAAGGCGGGTGCGGTCTTCTCCACCTGCTCCTGTGTGTTTTCGGTTTTCTTTCCCATAGTTTTATTCGTCGTTGAGATTTACATACATGTCAGCCTGATAATGCAAGGTGTCGAAGTAGCAGGGCTTAATCCAGTCCCAGGCAATTCCCTCGTTTGTGAGGTTTTGCAGGTATGGCTTGTTCTCGAGCTCTGCCGTCTCGATGTAGTCAGCCACGGCTTTGCGGACGAGTCTGCGGAGGCGTTTTACCTCCTTCGGACTGTCGGCCGCAATCTCGACACCTGCTTGTACGCTGTCAACATCACCCTCCCATACGTTGTCTTTTGTTCCGGTTTGATTTTGGAACGGGTCGTCAGTGATGATGATGTACGGGAGCGGTGTATTGTCTGCGTCGGTTGGCGGCACTTCGATACAAGTCGAGTGGATGCCACCGGCGAGGCTTGACAGCTCAGAGTTCGCCGTGAGTGCTGCGTAGATTATTTCATCGAGTTCGACTACCATTGCATATCAGATTGACGTGTTTTTGTTTTTGCTTAGCTTCACCGCCTTGGGGCTGGCGACTAACCGGCTGTTATCTCGGTCGCATGTCGCCAGCGGGGGAACTATGATCCACCCCAAGACAGATGAACATCGAGAGATTAGACGGTAGTGGGCTCTTCCTCTACAACCTCGTAGATGGCGAATGCCTGAGTCACGTCGTTGGCACCGTTGATCTTCTTACTGAGGTCAGTAAACGACCATGCCGTGTTTAAGGTGATTTGAGTCAGGTTCTTCTTAGCCACGGCGGTACTCGTCGCGTCAGTCGTCATGCGCACCGTTCCGTGCTGCTGGAGGGCGAACCACTCGAAGTAACCGAATGCGATGTACTTCTTAGCGGTGGGCACGAGAGAGCCTGCACTGTTGAGCTCGGTGTTCAGGTAGTGAGTCACCACGTAGGGATAGCCTGCGCAGCGGCCGTTCTGAACAACGAAGCCACCTGCTGCACCAGCGATGAGAGGAGTTGCCTTCAGCTCGGCCTCGGTCTCGCGGTCCATGATGATAACAACGTCACCCTCGAAGAAGCCCTTGTCGCTGAACTTGGCGACAGCCTTCAGGATGTTCTTGTAGGAGTCGGCACCGATTTCGATGTCGCCAGCCTTTGTGAGGCCAGAGAACGGACCCTTGTTGCCTGTCCACTGAGCCAAAGAATAGAGCTTCTTGGCGAGGTAGATGCGGAGGGCGATTGTGAACTTGGCCTGCACGAATGCCAACAGGTCGAAGGCAGCGTTGTCGATGGCCATGTTGCTGACGGGAATCGTCAAGCCTACGCGACGCTGGGTCGGTGTGATGTTGGCGAAGTCGAGCACCTGGTCGTTGAGGGCTTCCACCTCACCAACCTCTTCCATCTCTGCATCGTTGATGCTGACGGGCCAAATCTCGTTGCCGGTGACGCCAGTCACGATGCGCAGAGAAGCGGGAAGGTCGAGTCCTTCGTGCAGGGTAGGAATCATCTCGTGGATGCTGAGCTGGATGGCACCAGAAGCGGTGACGTTTGCGCTCACGTTCCCGTCGGCGGGGAAGAGCAGAATTTCGCGGTCTGCCTTTCCCTGGCGTACCTGCTTCAGATACTCGCGGAGCTGTTCGCCCTTGCTGACGATTTCGCGATGCTTGGCGAGTTCCTCGTCTGTCATCATGCTCTGCATCTTCATCTCGTTCAGCTCGTACTCACGGCTGAGGTTGTTCCACTCGCGCTGCTCCTCCTCGTTGAAGTTCTCGCGCTTTTCCTTCACAACGGTTTCGTTGAGTTCGGACATGCGGTCCTGAATCTCACGGTTGCGAACTTGAAGTTCGTCTTTAGTCAATTTTCCCATTTTTCTTAAACTGTTTAAGGGGTTAATAACTGGTTATCTTCATTAAATGAATTTGTCTCTCTCTGGCTGCACCGGCATTGATGGCTCTCTGCTCGGCTTCGCGCTGTGCTTGCTCCTGGGCTGCAATTTCCGCTTTCCCCTCTGGAGTCTGTTTGTCCATTTCGCGTGCATTGACGCTTGTCTGCCTGTATGCAGGGTCCATTCCGATTGTCAGGGCTCCAAGGTATTCGAAGCTCTTGTGGCGAATGACGACTTCATCTTTGCCGTCGGCACCCTTTGTACGCTCCACCTCATAGTCTTTAGGATAGAACTCGAAAGAGCAGCCGGAATAATCACCGCGACGCACCATTTCCAGGCAGCGGTCGCCGATGTCACACTTGGGGGCTTCGAACTCGAATGTAACGCCCTGTTCGTCCACTGCCATGCGCAAGGAACCTACGCCCTTATTGCAACGAGCAACAGTCAGCTCCCTTTCATGCAGCATATTCATCTTAACATCCTGCGTGTTGAGGAACTCCATTGTCACCGCCTCTGGCAATATCACTTCGCGGAATCTTTCTCCCCAATCGTCGAGCACTTCGCTTTCAGCATTGAAAACGATGGCACGCCCCGTGATTGTGCGAGACTCGCCCGCCTGACCGCCTTCCGCTTCTCGAACGGCCAACTGGCAGTCAATGGTTCTAATTTCTCGTTTTGCATCCATATTCTTTTTTGTGAAAAGTTATCTACATATCGCGCACAAGTCGCGTATGGGTTTACCTTTAGCCTTCGAGTTCTCCGCCCTGATTGCCACCGCCGTTGTCGCCACCGTCATCGGTAGTGGTGCCGTTGTCGTCGCTTTCCTCAGCCTCCTGCTTGGTTGCCCAGGCGAGGCGGGCACCGGCAATGGCTGCTGTGATTTCCTGACTTGGACGGTAGGCCACGCGCTTCGTCAGCCCGTCGATGGTTTGCTCCTCTTCCGTTTCCGTCCAATGCGAGCTGATGGCGGGGTAGAGCCGTCCAATCTGGTCGAGGTCAACAATCTTGCCGTTCTTCAGTGCGTCGCGCACAGCATCGAGTGCGAGGCCGAAAGCCAGTGCCAACTCCTTCGGATGGAGTGTCGTGTTGAGTGCTGCCTGTGCGCAGATGTCGTCGAAGGTTGCCACACCGTTAGCGATTGCACGGCTGGCGAAACCCATTACTTTCGTGCGAAGGTTCTTGTTGGCGACCTTCTTGACCTTAAGCGTTAATTGTGCCATATCGTTACGTCAATTTTATTTTTACCTTACGTCAATTTTCATTTTCCGTTACGTCCTCTTCTTTTTTCGGTTCTCCGCTCGGCCTTCCTCCGCCGTTGCTGCGCAACTTCTCGCTTCCCACCTCGGCAAGATTGGTGCTGACGTAGTGAGCGTCGCCGTTGGGGATGCTGGGCAGGTCGTAGGACGAGCGTATCTCGTTGACGCTCCAGCCTGCATCGAGGTGTAACTTGTCGATTTCGGCTTGTCCCTTTGCGTCGAGTCGTTTCAGGGCAAGTTCGCACACATGAATCCTGCGCTTGCCGAAGTCGGACGGCGAAAGCAGCTTTGAGTTCAGTTCGTCCTCGTGCTCACGGATGCGTGGCTGTATGGTGCGGAGCAGGAACTCCTGCGTGGCGTGTTCTGGCATTCGGTAGTTGCCGCCTCCGTCGCCCACGATGGCGATGATTTTCGGCACACCCATCAGACGGCAAAGTGCCTCGTCCGAGTAGCCGCGTTGCTCGAGCAGTTGCAACTGCTGGGCAGTCTGCGAGATGATTTTCAGGTCGTTCAGTCCTCGCATTGCCACGACATCGTTGCCGGCCAACTTCTCCTCCAGCTCCATTGCGTACTTGTCCATCTCCTTCTTATCGAAGAGGCCCATTGCAACGGTGCCCTGGAAGGTGGGCTGCTGCTCCTCGCCGATGATGATTTTCATCTTACCGCCCTTGGCCACGTCTTGCAGTGCCTGCTCGTCGCCGGTAGCTGCAATGGTGAGTGCCTTGAACGCATAGTCGATGGTGGGGATGCCCATATACATGTCTTCGGTCATGAAGACGTTTTTGAAGTGCAGCACGTCGGCTGCGTCGGCCTCCACCTTGACACGCGGACCTCTGTCCGAGTTATACACGAGGTTGTACTTATTGCTCAGCGGATTGTAGCCGCCACCAGTGCAGAGCCACAAATGGCGAGGGTAGCCGTCACGCTCACGCTCGATATAGACGTAGGCGTTGCCGTAGTAGATTTTGCGGTACTCGATTTGCTCTTGAAGCTGGCTGGCCGTCATCAGGGGGTTCGGGCGAACCTGCAACAGATAGTTCAGGTAGCCGTTCTTGCCGTAGCGGTCCTCGATGAAGTTTCCGCCCTCGGCATTGATGCGCTGGTATTGCGTCACCATCTGCCCCATCGTCTGCATGATGAGCGTCACGCAGCGCGTCCATGTCGGTATGAGCAGAGAGGAGCGACCGTGTGGGCGCACCACGTTGGCCTCCCAGTTGCCGCCCTTCACGTCCGACTTGTTGCTTGCGGCGTTCGGATTGGTCGTCTGCGGCACCCCTGGCGTCGCTTCGCGCTTACCAAAAAAGTTCATTCCGAATAGTTCCATAACTTACTTTCCTTTCTTATTCGCGCGTTTCTTGCTCGTGGGTTTACTCTTCTTCTCCTCGAACGGAACCTCAATCTTTTCGTGCGTAACCTTTAGCGGCACCTCGTAGGCGCGTGGAAATTTCCAATCCATCCAAGCGGAGTTGATGCGCTCGGCAAACTGACCGCCTACACGCAGCTCGTGTGTGAAGGTAAAGAAGGGCTGTTCTCCGATGTGGTATGCCTTGGGGTTTTCTTCGACTCGCTTCACGATGTCGCCACCGATGCGCTTCAAGTATTCCTGGGCAACGTCCCACATTACGTTGAGCATTTCCAGCCAGTCGTCGGTCTTCATTATCGACAGCGTGCCTATGTGCATCTGTTTGCTGGCGAGAGAACGGTTCCATGCCGGTGCAAAGTCGGGATATTTCTCGTTGATGATCTGCGTGCAGATGTCAAGGTCTTCGGGGTTGCCCCAGGTTGCATACTGTTGGCGCATGGTCATATTCAAGTCGGCTTTCTTCGTTGTGATGGCTCCGCGTGCTTCAATGAGTTTCCCGATGTTTGGCACTGCATCCATGAAGCCGAAATAGCGGCGATAGTGGCAGAAGCCGATATACTTCGGTAACGTCTTCCTTTCGCTGACATTCTTCATCTGCCACAGTTCTGAGTAGTAGAGGTCAGGCACATTTCCGCTTTTCATCTTGCGGCTGTCCAGAACTTCGTATATTTCATTCTTCACCACCGGCTCGAAGTCCGTGTGTGTGCAAATGAATATCTTTGCGTCCGAGTTGTCCTCCGGCTTCCAGTACGTCTCGTTCTTGCTGAGCCATTCGGCCTGCTGCTTGATGTCGTTGCCGCGCCACGAGCCGCCGCAGTAGTGGATGTAGCACTTGTCGAGGTCGGAGTAGAGACGCGCAGAAAGCTGCGGCTTCGTCTTGATGATGTCCTCCAATAGCGGTGCGCCCGTGTCGTACCAGTTGTTCGGGTTCTGCATCCCTCCTGGCTGCAAGCCCCAGCAGCGTTCGGGGTCGTAATACCTTGCGCCGTTAGCCGTGAGCAAAGGCACGTTCATGTAGCAGAGCCACGGCAAGAGTCTGTCCTTCTCGATGCGACGGCCACGGAACCACTGCGCCTTGCCTGTGGCTGCATATTGCTCGTCCCAAAGGAAATCGAACGGCTGCCTAATGAGCACGTCGCTCTCCACAAGGATGAAGCCCTCCTTCAGCACGCCCCACAGGTATTGAACACTCATCATGTGCTTTGCGCTGCCGTAGTTCGACTTTTTTGCCATGTCCCAGCAGCGTTCCGGGAAGCGTTCCAGTTCCTCGTCGAAGTCGATGATTTGTCCCTTCGTGTTGTCGATGATGGTCACGCCCTTCATCTTCACCTTGAACGGACGCTTGTCGCTATTGTCAAGCACCGTCACCGGCCAATGGCACCCCACCTTGCGGATGCTCAGGATGCACGACTCGGTGAGCTCTGGCGTGTTGAAATGTACGATTGCGATTTGTTTCTTCATAGTTCCCTATTTTACTACCGCCCCGCCTTGCTGGGCAGGAGCCGGAGCACCCTGCACCAGTTCGCAGGCAGTGATTTGTATTTCGTTCTCTTGTTTGTCGGCGTGGAATGACAATATCTGATAGGTGATTCCGTCATAGATGAGCAGCGAGTCGCGCGTGGTGAAGTTGTTGTAGCGCATACGTATCATCACCGTGTCATAAGCGTCGAGGGCTCCCTCGTGCATGGCTTTCATGCCCTTCGTGAACGTCACGCTTGCCCATACAGTCGCCACGTCCTGAAACTTCGTCGTTTCGCCGAAGCCCTTGCCGGCCACCTTGTTCTGCACCGTCACCCTATACTTTAAGAATCCGCTTTGGTATGCCATAGTAGTCTTTTCTATTCGTACGAAAGTCCGCGTTGGGTTTACTCAAGCGAAAGGTTCGGAGCCGTGAGCGGTCCGTTGCCGATGAACTTCCACGAGCCTTGCGCCAGCTTGCCGCGCGTGAACGACTGCTTGCCCTGCTTTACGATGGCACGTCCTTGTAGCAGGGTGCTCATTGTGGTGCCATCGCGTCCGACCACGACGATGCCGACCTCCGTGCCTGATTGCAGGATGCCTTGAATCTGCGCAAAGTTCGTGATGAGATAGTTGGCCGACATACTCCATTCCTTGCGTTTCACGATGTGCTGCCTCCACTCCGCCACGTTTGGCCCGCTGATTTCAATCGTCTCGCACTCCGTCTGTATTTCGTTGACCTTCGTGCCTGCAATAATCGTCGAGGACGTCCCCTCTCCGATGCTGATATATACATTATTTCCGTTCATGATGTTGGTGGTGTTAATCCGAGGTTAGTTGATACAAGTGTTATTCTTGCGATATTGTCACGCGGACTCATTCCGAAAGCTACCGGGACATATACCGTATTGCCGTCGTTCACAAGGAAAGGACGCACGACAAAATCCATGTTGAACTTCACAGCCTCCAATTCTATCTTTTGGCGGTTGCCCTTGTCTATGTATTTTTGTGAATCACAAAAGCCATTCGCCGGTGCATAAGAATTGCCATTGATTACAACAGACGTTCGTCCGCACATTGTTTTGAAGTCAACGCTGATTGCTTCGCCAGAACTGCCAAGCGAAGCCCTTTCACCTGTGTTTTGCAGTGTGCTCGTGAAGGTGTCGGCTACGCCCTGGTTCGTATATGTGTCGTCGCGCACATATTCAATGGTGATTTTCACATACATGTTTTGTCTTGGAGTCCCTGCAATCAGTGGACGTTCTGCAAGCACAAATCGAAGCGTGTGCAAGCTGTTATCTCCTGATTCACGAGGTTCGTTGAACGTTACCTTGCAATCGCTCAGGTATCCCATTGATTGGAATGTCCAGCTTGTATAGTTGCCGCTCACATCATTCCATTGCCTTGTGGAAAGGTCCAGGTATTTGCCTGCCGTTGCATCTATTATTCGAGGAGCAAGTGTTTCTTGCATAATTTCTCCTGACGGGCTTCTTCCCTCGTAATTTGTCGAATACACATCGAATGACACCTTCACTTTGTTCATGCCTGCCGTTGACTTGATTTTCACCGGCACGTCAAAGCCAATGGTTCCGCCAGCAGGAACGTAAAAGGCGAGTGGCATTTGGAGGCTATATTTAAATGTTGTGCCTCCATCTTCAGTTTCTACATGGACGACTCTGCAAAATTGCGGGTCGTTCGTTCCTTGTACCAATCCATATTGATATACGGGTTGGTATAGTGCCTGGTCAACATAGTCGCCCGAAAAGTGATATGTGTATTTATTAAGAGAATCAAGCTGCACGGACACAACCTTTGACGAGTCCTGTACTATATCAGCATCACAAGGCAACGAACTCTTTATGTAGGATTCGTCCATTTCATATACGTCGCTTTCTACGTTTATCTTATTGCTGAATTCGTAGCTTGATGGCTTTGCGACAAGTGTGACGCTGTTCTCCGTGCTTGCTATCTGCAAATCCGACAGATTGATTTGCGTTTGTCTTTGGCTGTCGCTGACGAAACGCCGATAGTTTATACTTATTCTATCCGTTACAAGTGTGTAGATGTGATTGTCTCCGTCTATCCACTTGCCTGCATTCATCATGATCGTCACAAAGTCGCGGCAATCATTAACCTTTCCGTAAGGGTAGCAAATGGTTTCGAGGACTTCCTTTATTGTTTTGGGTTTTATTCCGTCCGACTCGAAATCGTAGAAATACATCGACGAGCATTGCCCTTGCGTCCAGTGCATTGGCCTTCCGCCTGAGTCCACTCTTGTGTTTCCATTGAAGTCCTCGTATATGGGCTTGTTCGTCATGATGGCATTTATGTTGCATCCGAGCAGTCCGATGACATAATTCAGCAAGTCGGCTATATATGTCATTTCGCTGACGTAATTATATTCCGGCATTGTGAAGAACTCAGTTGCAGCAATGGGCGAAACGAGTGGCAATTCCACCTCCAACGGAGCACTGTCCCAGTCTTGCGTGTATTGTTCCGGCTTGATGAATCCCTGCCATATCAAGTCCCACACGGCAGTGCTGCCGTCCATGCGCTTTCTTGTCACATCCACACGGCGGTCGTTGATGACTTCGGGGAACAACCCACCCACGACAAATATGTTGCTGGCTTGCTCAGCCGTGCGGCATACCAGGCGAAGTGTGCCCGTAGAGCCACACACGACCTTTGTCTGGCTTTCATCACCTACACCGAACCACTCAATAGGATTGGCTGCGCCCGTCAATTCAACAGGTGTGAAAACGTCCGTCGGGTCCATTATGCTGATTCGCCATTCGTTCCCGTCAAGGTCAACAAAACGGACAAAATACCTTTCGCTGTAATCGTCTTTGTCGAAGTACGTCATATTATCTTCTGCTAAAAACTAATTCACCCCAGCCCTGCTTCTTGCCATAGTTGTTGATGCCGAGGACTATCTTCTCGCCAGTCACGTATGGCGTGCCACCTACGGCTCCGCCCTGATTGTTGCCAGAAGTCAAAGCCTCTGCGAGCGTTCCTTGCTGGCTCCTGTTCAGGATGAGCTCGCCTGCGTCTAACATGACGGGACCAACGTTGTCGCCACTATATGCGTTGCCTTGAACGATACCGCCCTCTGCAAACCCAGTCAGCGAATGAATGGTTGCAATGGTCGTAGCCGTTGCAGCGGCACCAGCGGCAAGGAATGCGAGCCATGCCCACGGACCCATTGAACCTGCTTGTGCGGATGCTTGCGCAAAGCCGAGGGCGATGCTTGCTATGGCTTGCATCACTGTTCCCATTGCTTTTGTGGCTGGGTCTTCAATCTGAGAGAATGCCGAGCCGACACTTTGCACGGCACTTGCGGCCTGTTGCCACGTCTTATCGGCTTTCTTTCCGTCCTCTGCAATTTTTCCCGTATTGAAATCTATCTGGATAGGCTCTTCGCCGATGGCTGCCTTCAGCTCGTTGTACTTGTCGAGGATTGCTTGCCATTTTTCATCCGGCACATTTATTCCTTCGCCTATCTGTTCGGCAATCGAAGTGAGGTCAAGAGATGTTGTGTCGATGTTGTTTTGCAAAGCATCCTTCAGGAGAGTGTGAAGCGTTTCGGTATCTACCTTTGTGTCCTCGGCCTTGATTTCCTTCATCACGGAATACTGCATTGACTCGAGACGCGATGCCGTGCCGCCATTTGCCTCAAATATCTTCTTCTGTTCAGCCTCGAAAGCCTTGCGGTCACCAACCTGTATATTCCAATTCGGCTCCTTGCCTTGCACGAAGTCCTGGATTGATTTATATACATTCACCTGCTCTTGCAGTGCCGCAATCTCTTTCTTGATAACTTCAAGCCGTCCCTCGTCGGCAGTCAGTGCTTCCTCAGTAAGAGCCGATATTTCCTTCTGCGCCTGCTGCATCGGATTGAGCTCCTTGGCCACCGTCGTAGTAGAACCACCGCCACCAGTGCCACCGCCAGTTCCGCTTTTCAAGTAGCGTGCATCTCCGAGCAGTGAACTTGCAGCAGAATTTCTTGCAGAGAATGAAGCATCAAGCAATGGCTTATACTCTTTGCGCCATTCGTCTGTAAACAAGTCGAGCAGCTTTTGCTCAGTGTTGCGAGGATCAATTTTTTTAAGGTTTAAAGGATTGCTGCTATCAACCTTATATGTGTCTTGCCCTGGGGTTTTTGCTCCGTTTGCATTCCTTTTTAGCGTTTCGAAAACCGCATCATCGCTAAATGAACGCATGAGGAAATCATAGCTTTTTTTGTTAAGATTGAGGCCTGCTTCTTGTAGTTTTTCGTCAACCTTTTGTTTGAATGCGTTATAATTGAGCTTTTCCTCAGTCTTGTAGGCTTTCGTAAGTTGCCCCTCAAGTTGTTTCAATTCTGATTGGGCAGCCTTTCCTGCATCACTATCTGCGCCTTGTCTTCTGATTATAGACTTCAATTCAGTCTGTCTTGCTTGAAGTCTTAACCTCTCGCTGTTTACAATGCCGCCTCGCGTTTGTAGCTCATCAAGTGCATCGTAAGCATCACGCGCCTTAGTTATCACATCTTGTATGCGAGATAAAAAGCCGGAAAAGTCGCCATTGTTTAAGGTTTGCAAAAAGCTATTATATACACTTTCTGCCGCTTCTACGGTTCTTCCCCATTCATCGACATTTGATTCAGATGCAAAGATTGCATCTTTTGCGACATCAAGTGCCACTTTTGCTGCGCTTATAGCGGCACCCCATCCGGCAAGCTGCTGAATGTTCAGTCCGAACTTGCCAGCCAGTTGGTCGAGCGCACCCGTCAAACCTCCACCGCCATTTATCTCGCCGTTAATGTCGGAGATGTCTTTCTTAGTGTCCTGGATGCGTCCCTTCAGAATATCAAGCTGATTTGTTATTTCCTTGCCAACTGGCGAGGCTTTTTCTTCATCCGTCATTCGCTTATAAGCGAGACTGAGGTCTGTGAAGCCTTTCGTCAGTTCTGCAAGTTGTCCGCTTGCTGACTTGCTCTTCGTTTCCATCTGCCCGAAAGCCCTGACGACCTCCATCGCATCATCGTCGATCACCTCAAAGGTACGGTCGCCCTTCTTGGCCTGGTCGAAGAATTTATTAAGTGCTTCACCTGCACGCTTGATATTCGCGTCAAACTCGTGCGAGTCTATGCTGAGTTTTACTACACTGTTTGCCATATCTTATTTTTTCATTCCGTTTAATGTTGCTGCGAGCTCCGTTTCAATAAGTCCTGCTAGTCTATCTGCTGCCAACTCCATTGCACGTTCGCCATAACGGGCAAAGAATCCGCGAGCCGCTATTGAGCCACGGTTGCCGGTGCGGTTCTCGCCAGCATCCCATCGGTCTTTCGTCTGAAGGTATCGGTTGTGGTTAGCTTTCATAGCATTACGGAAGCCGACAAATCTCTGCTTCGTACCCGAGTCAACAAAGCGCATGATGAACTCGCGGTCGAATGGTGCATAGTCAAGAATCTGCTGGGTGCGCGGAGAGCGAGCCATTCTGTTGCCGCCGCGCCTCGTTCCTCTTGATGTTTTTGGTGTCTGATATGAGTTCTTACCGTGCGCTTTCTTTGAATTGAGGATGTTCAGGTTGCCGCCGAGTATTTTTCGATATACAGTCGTACGTACAGCTTGCCGGGTGTTTCGGGGGTCGCCGTTGTCGAATTTGATGCTGTTCACCACCTTGCGGCGAGCCTCCAGGACAACCTCACGCACAAGTTTCTGCAAGGCTTTCTGTGTCTTGGGGTTCGTGGAGAGCGCGGCTTCGAGTGCCTTCTGCTCCTGGAGTATCACAACATTATCGGCTTCAAACGAAAACATAGTTCCTCTTTTCTAATCGGCTGAAAGTCGGCGATGGGTTTACCACCGGGAAACAAAAAAGGCGGAGCCCAACCCCGCCTTTCAATCTTCAATTTTTCAATCTTCAATTAGCTTCAGTCCACCCATATACACCAGGTTCCCAAACATTCGCATCCACATCGGAAATCCAGTGCTTCTCATTGTGTGAAACCTTGTCACCTTGATTGTAGGCATCTACTGCACCAATAGGCTGCACCCATGCAGGAAACTCGTCAAGACTTACAACCACCCACAAAGCAGGTGAAACATCAGGAGTCCAATCTGCTTGTGTGGTATGCGCTTGTACGCACTTGTAGAGAGTTTCTCCATACCTGTATCTTTCATCCACTTGCACAGCCTTGTCTGCTTCCCATAGTGGATATAGATAGATGTTCTCCAAAGCCTTCTCATCACTTTGCAAGGCAGCAGCAGCCTCTATGCTTCTGCGATATGCCCAAGCCTCTTTCCTTTTCATTCCTCAATCCCTCCTGTTATAATGTTTAATGCTTCATAAGGGTCTAACTCATCTTCAGGTGTTGGTGGTTGTGGCTCTGGTGGTTCAGGTGGAATATACTCCACGAATCCCCACTCAGTCAGTTGCTCACTTGTTGGAATGCCACTCCAAAGTGTGCTATTGTCCAGCATTCTTGTCATTGCAGTTCCGCCGTAGTACATTTTTCCTGTTTCTGTGTGAATGTATATCATAGTCGCATATTTTTATTCAATATCTGGGCCAAGAACAAAACTCCCACTGCCTCCATTGGCAAAAATCTGTTTGCTTTTCTTATCATATAAATATCCAGTTGTACCTATACGAACAGGAACTAAATCATATATGACAGAATTATTTTTCTTAATATAAAAATCATATAAATATGTGCGACAAGACCAAGAAGGAGAAGAACTTCCTCCAAAAAGTCTAAAACCACTTACTCCCTGTGTAATAGGTCGCAATATACTTGTTTCAACATCATTCTTTTTTATAAATGTTGTTGAAACAGCAATGGACATTTTTTCGCTTGTTGAATAAGGAATTAAACCGCTGACATCGCCAACTGCCGTTTTTGTTCCAACGTATGTTTGTAAGCCAGAACTTGCCACGGCTCGAAATTGGGTGTTGCTATATTGGTTATTCATAAAATAAAGGCAACCTGAACCAGCTCCAAATGATATAGTTCCACCTACTTCAAAATAGTCCCCAGCATTAACGTTTATTGGGAAATCAATATAATGGTTTCTGTCATAATCCACATAGATGTACGAAATTCTTTGGTATGGAATTATTTCACTTACACCAGCATACACTCTTCTTCTTAATAACAAAGACTTCATATTATGCCCCTCCCGCGTTTATTTTTGCTGCACCAACTACCCAAGCAGTTCCGTTCCAAAGACAGTTGATTTCATACGATGTGCTTGCCTCAATCAGATAACTGTCGTAGTATTGAATTGTAACGCCCGCGCCACCAGATATTGTGATGTTTGGCGTTGTTCCTGTCGTGAGTGCAATAACAAGCATCTCGACAATTCCTGTGCTTGTAATGGTCGGCAAAGTGATTGCCAAAGTGTCAACGGCTGCATCCAGACGATAGTATTTATCTATCTCGCAAGCAAGTGTCGTAATGGTTTGCGCTTCTGCTGCAATATCAACCTTTGCGACTGGGCCTTGTGGACCAGCAGGGCCTTGTGGACCAGTTGCACCCGTTGCGCCTGTTGCTCCTGTCGGACCTTGTGGACCTTGCGGACCAGTTGCACCCGTTGCGCCTGTGGCTCCCTTCGGACCTTGCGGACCTTGTGGACCAGTTGCACCCTGCGGACCTTGCTCCCCTTGTGGGCCTTGCTCTCCTTGTGGGCCTTGAACGTTTTTGCTCGTGCTGACGCCAGCGCGGTTTGTCACGGTCAATATCGTGCCGCTCAGTTCTGCGTTGACTTTTTCAGCACCTTCAACAGCCTCTGCGTTCTCGGATTGCATTTCCGCAAAGATGCGTTCGCGTTCTTCCTCGTTTGCGATACGCTGTGCTTCGTTGGCGTAAGCGGGCAATGAGAACTGAATTTCGGGCGCAGTTTCTCCTGTAAAGTCAAGCATAACCTGATATTGAACGCCATCTATCTCGATGATGATGCTGGCGGGGTTGATTACCTCGTCTTCAATGGAGGTTGGGAAGTCAGACACCGTGAAATGGTAACCGACTTGGTATTTCAAATTTCCGATTGGTAGCTTGTGGTCGTCGAACTGAACAAGCAGCTTTGTTGGTTCACCTTCCACCGGTTCGCAGTTGGTGTAGGTCGTACCGTCCCATCCGGCAAAGTATGCCTGCGATGGGGCACCCGTCCAAAACTTGATGCAGAATGGCGTCATCCAGCCTGCATCGCTTTCTAAAGTCAGAATAAAATCCGACTTATAATTGATTCTAAAGATTGCAATGTTTGCCATATTGTGTGTTGTTTGTTTGTTCGTCTTCGTCTGACAGTTTCATGTAGGGCTTCAGCTTGAAGTCCACGGCGTAGGGGACCTGGTAGAGGTTCTGCGAGCTGACAGGTCCGCGCTCTTTGTAGCTCAAATCCACGAGCATCAGGCTTGCGTGGACGAGCGGCGTGGGCACCTTGCCGTATTTCTCCAATACATCTTCGTGGCTCCTTCGTATGATGTCAAGCACGCTGTCTTCTGCGCTCTCGCCATACATCGTCAGTATGTCGTCCTCGAGCGTGAAGCTCGGGTCGATGCGCAGCTGAGCCTTAATTTTGTCTAAAGTCAACCATTTCATATCTTCATTTTTGTTTGTTCTTTTCTTATCGCATGAAAGGTGCTAATAGGTTTACCGAAACAAAAAAGACCCACTTCCCAGCGAGCCTGCGATAAAAAAAATGCACAAAAAAAACACTTATTACTTCAAAAGATTGTCGATTACTTGATGTCGGTTCTTGCCCTGGGCGTTGAACGAGACATGCACCCAATATGTTCCATTTGAGTTGTGTTCCAAGATGAGCTGATCGAACGGAAGATTGCGACGGATATACTCGAACCACTTCAAGCCCTTCTGCTTGTCGCCGTCCAGGCAGAGGTCGGCAGCCTGGCCTGTAAGGTGCTGACTGTTATACACACCACCGACGGCTTGGTTCAAAGCCTTGCAACGATAACCGCTTCCGATTTTGACTTCGTTGCCCCACCATTTTCGGAGAGGTTCGAGAACGGAAATGCACAAGGCCGTGATGTTCACGACGGCTTGCTGCGTCGGCGTGTTGGCAATTCCTTTGGCTTTGGCTGTCGCGCTGGCTGTGAATTCCTCCAGGCAGAAGTGTGATGTGATGGGTGTCATGCTTCTTTCTTTTTTGTTTGTTTCTTGGGCTTCTCAGCAGAAGGGGCCGCTGATATTGCCACGGGCTTTCTTAGCTTGCAACCAAGCACGCCACAGAGAAAAGGGCGCATCATGTCAATTTCTCTTCGATTCTCGCTGACTTGCTCTTGCAATTCCCTGACGAGTGATTCGGTTTTATCTATGCGTTCACGCAGTTCGTTGCGGTCTTGCCGGAAGTGGTCACGGTCTTCGCGAAGTTCAGTGATGATGCGGTTCTTGTCGGCCACCTCTTCCTCTTTGTCTTTCAGCATCTGCTGGTATGTGTCTTGCACGGCTTTGGCCATGTTCACTTCTTCTGTCTGGGCTTCAGCTTTCATCTTGCGACGTTGCCATTTCCAAGCCACAAAACCGCCGACGCTTCCGCTCAGGAACAGTCCGGCAATGTTAATCAGTGTATCGAATGAGATTTCCATTTTATATATAAGTATTTCTATATATCGTGCGCGACATGGTGACAGGTTTACCTTACGGATGGAAAAACTTCCACAGCTTCCATGCTTTCCATATTATCCACATAAGCATCAAGCCGAGTGCGATGCCTCCGATGCGCTGCAAGGCTTTCTGCCACCAATTCAGTTCGCGCGGCACCTTGACTTCGACAGGGTAGGGGTCGGGGATGGTGTCGTGCGTGGCGATGTAGGTCGTGTCGTGAACGGCTCTGTCCACATACTTCGTGTGCCACTTGGTGATTTTGATATACATTGTGTCGCCGTGTTGCTGTTCGCTGACGTGCGTTGAGTCCTGAATGTATATCGAGTCGCGTTGGTGCTTCGTTATGTAGGTTGTGTCCGTGCGTACAGTCTCGACCACTACCGTCCGCGTCTTGCAGCTGGCCATCAGCAGCACGAGCATGATCAGAACTATCCAGAACACGACGGCCGAGAGGCAGCCTTTCAAGACGCCGCCCATGAGCTCAATGTCGTATTCTTCTCGTTGTCGTTTGTTCATAGTTTCGAGCGTTAAAAATCCGCCAGTTTCTCGTCGGTACCGCGTTGCACGGCATACCCCGATGGACTTGGCGGAAACCATGATAGAAAAATCTATTCCTCCCTCCTCGGGCATTATATCGTATGAAAGTCGGTCAAAGGTTTACTCTTCATCATTATTTCTTCGTTTTTGTTTGTTGTACTGTTTGTTTTTAGCTCGCTGCTCGTTGCGAAGGCTGCTTTCGGTATCAGTTGGCACCCATCGGCCATACCATCGCACAGGTTGATGCGAAATGTGCCATCCGCAGCACGCTCGGCAATAGTATGCACGAAGGGTCTCGCCACCATATTCGAGCTCGTCCTTGTTCCACTTAATGAAGTTGATGGCTTTCTTTCGAGTCTTGAACAGCATCTTCAGCCTCCAACAATCAGGGCACATGACGCGGTTCCTCGTCGGTTTCATAGTTCCTCATTTTCGCATCGTGTTTTTATCTTTTCATGTTCTTCTTTTAACCTTTCGCATATTTTTAGCCACTCGTCCATGATATTTGCGTTCTTTTCATCATCAATAAGTGCCTCATTTTTGAGGAGTGTTCTCATGCAAAAGTTCCTTAAAAGATTATAGCATACATTGATATGCTTAGCCCTGAAACTCTCGTCTTTAATTTTTTCTATGAGCTCTGCAATGAAGTTCTCTTTGCTGTCAAATTCAATGTCATGCGCTGGACTTACATATCTGACTTGCGAAACATTTTCTATCAGATAGTATTGTGGCGTTTTCAAGACCTCACCCTTTGGCCATACTTCCACACATCTGTTCGTTTCATTGTGATTTATTTGCAAGCATTCATTTTCATTTATGAATCGTGTTCCTGCATCTGTCTTAATTATTACCATAGTTCCTCCTTTTTAATCAATACTTATATTGCATTCACCATTAGGAATTGGTTTTTTCTTTCGTGTGACGATCATCGCCACGGTGAATACCAGCCATCGGATGACAAAATAATATGATTTTTCATCACAAAACACATCCCTACGTTCAAGAGATATGGCTGGCGTGAAGATTACTGACCAGCGTTCATACCCCATGTGCAGCGTATTATAAACATCAAAATAAATCTTCATAGTTCCTCCTTTGTTTATGGTTAATCTTCAAGTAATAATGCAAGGTCTTTAAGTTGCTGGCAAATGCAATGGCGGGCAAACTTATACTTTGACATGCCGAATTTTCGACGAAGAATTTCAAACTGCCTGATTTCGCTTAACGTCAATTTACAAGCCACAGACCAATGTGGCTTTTCCAGGTCTCTTGTGTTGACGTTCACGAGCTGTTCGCCAAACAAGCCGGTGAACACTTGCTTGCCCTCTAAATTTTCCACGCATTCAATAGGCATAGTCATTTCCATAGTTCCTCCTTTTTTTTACTGTTGTATTCTTCCTTCGCTCAAATCGAAGCAATAGAACGCGTCGATGAGCGCATGGATATTATCAATCTTTTCGTTCGGTGCGGCTTTTAGCAACTTGCGGAGCTCGTGGACTTCCTCGACGCGACAGTTGCCGAATTGCCACGGCCACATCGGGTTGTTCGAGAACGAGAGCCACGGCTCGCCGTTCTGGATGTAATACTCGACCTCTCCTATCAAGCCGTTAAATACCATGAAAGTTTGCGGCACCGGCACGACCATTTGCTTGATGACATCGGCGTGCAGGCCGAGCGTCTGAAGCCATGCCTTTATGGTGTTGATGGGCAGCTTGCTTTGAGCTGGGTCGTAACCGAAGGCGAAGAGGTTCACGCCGTACTGTCCCTTCTCCATGAGTGCATTGATTGGAAGGTTCGGGTCGAACACTTCTCCTGGGCATACTTTCAGCCATCCTTGTTCTATCCACTTCTCATAAAGCGGACGGTTCGGAGTGGTTTCCAGTGTCTTCTCCACTATCCATGCCTCCATGTCTGCGAAGAAGCGGCCAACGGGGTCCTTCGTCTTGTAGTTAATCGAGACGTAGGTGATGGCAAAAAGGTCGTCACCGCTCGAGAAGTCAAGCCCAACGAATGTCTGCCAGCCGTCCTGATACTTGCAATCGGTCACCCGTCTGTCTTGCTGAAGCGGACGAATCTTGTCGCCGCTGAGCCACGAGGTGATGCGACTGGTTTGCCAGATGTTGAAGTCCTTTGTTAATACCTCTTTCTTCGTGTCGTCGCTCTGCGTGGCTTCGTAGAGGCGTTCCCGATAGTATGTCGGCTGGACGGTGATACCGATGCTTCGGTTGACTTTTCTGAAGAGCTCCGTATCGTCCAGCTTTGTGATGTCTTCCGTCTGCTCCCACGGATCGAGTTGCAGAAGGAAAGCGAACCACGAATCGTCGGGCGTTCTGTTCGGTTGTCCGAGTGGGTAGTCCAGTTCTTTGAGCAATGACGGTTGCACCGATTGCTCTATCTTGTCCTTGTAGGGGCCTTCCTTCACGTTGCCTGCTGTGGTGGTATGGAGTAGGAGTTTCTCGCGCCGTGGACCCGTTGAGCCCCAGCACGTCTCGACGGCTGCTTGCATGTCGCAATGTCCGTTGATGTAGCCGGGCTGACCGTGCTCGTCGGCATGTACGATGTAGGCATATAGTCCGTCCTTCGATGTCTTGCCAGCCGCCATGCACTTGATTTCGCCCTTCATCGGATGCCCTGGTTGCCAGTTCAGTCCGTTGCGCGTCATGCGGAAATACTTGCCGCCCATACGGTTCGAGCAGGTCGGGTCAACTTGCATCGCAAACTCGCGAATGGCTTTGTAGGCTATTTCGCTTTGCTGAGCCGACGGGGCACAGATGAGTGCCTGACCGTTGGCAGGGCCGAGGAAGCACACCTCCGTGAAGTCGATGGCTGCACCGAACTCTGTCTTGCCCGACTTTCGCGTCTGGAACAGATGTGCCTCCTGTGTCAGCCGTCTGCGGTCCCACACCATGCCGTCGCGCACAAACTCCGTTGGCAGCAGCTCGTCGCCATCGTTCCACTCGCGTTCCATGTCCGCCTCGGTGATGAAGGCATTGATACCGAAGAGGCACCACACCTGGTAAGGCATGAGCAGCACATGCTGATTGCCGCGAGGCGTGTCAAACTTCAGCCCGCCTTTTTGGTGCTTGCCGTTCGCCCATTGTCCCTCGATGGCCCTAAGCGAACGCTGCACCCTGGGGATGTCCATCTCGTAGGAATCCATCAGCCTGAGCTCTTTTCTTATTCCCAGCAGCTCATAAAGATTTGAGTGCGATGCGTTGTTGCTCAGAGCATCCTCGACGTATATCAGCAGACGCTCATCAATCGCATTCAGTTTGTCAGCATAGCGCGGCAATGCCTCCCGAATGTCCGATAGGCATCGCGCCTTGATCTGTTTAAGTTCGTCGAAATTATTCATATTGTGTTTGGGTATAAAAAAGAGAGGCATCCCGTCCGTGGGATGTCTCTCTTCGTGAGTTGTTGCCGGTAATGTCTTATGTCAGCCGTTTCAGCGGTGCAAGGTCTTGCAAGCCTGGGTCGATGATGTCAACCGTCATGCCGAGAGCTTCGGCTACCTGCTGGATGGTAACGTAGGCCACACTCACCAGTTCGCCCTTTTCTATGCGACCGATGTGCTGACGGGTCAGTCCCGCACGGTCGGCGAGTTCCTGCTGACTAATACCCTCCAGCTTGCGCAGAACAGTGATGCGCTGCCCCATGCGCTGTGCTTGTTGTTCCTTGTTCATAGTTCCTTAATCGTCTAAGCTGTTCATGAAGTTTTCGTGTGCCTCTTCGTTGTCATCCCAATCCGGGTTGTACTCCTTGAAGTATTTAACGCCTCGGCGTACACAAGCCTTTTCCCATTTCAGCATCTCATTCAGTTCGTCGTCGATTTCCCACTCATCCTCGTTGTCCTCGTCCCATGTGAAGATTGCGCGGCAGAGCTCTGTGTCGCCAGAGTAGAGGTGTCCGTCCTCCTTGATGTTGTAGTTCGGCTCAACGTATTCAGGTAACCCTTCGATTGTGCTGCTGTTGTCGAGGTAGAGGTCAGTTTCTCCGTGACACTCCTTGATGCACTCACGAATGTATTCGTTTAGCTTCTCAACCTTGCGGTTAGCTCTCTTGATGATTTGCTCTCTTGTTGCCATAGTTCCTTTGCTTTTAGAATGTTATTACTTATGTTTTCTGATGCAAAGATAAGGCAATTATTCTAAATGCACAAGTTTTTGTGCATTTATTTCGCGTCAAAGCGCAACTTTTTGCGCTTTTACTTATTTTTTTGCATAAGATAACCCCAAATTGTAACATTAGAGATTACAAAACAGCCCCTTTTCGCATAATTGCTTATTCGTTCAATTCGTTCAATTCGTGTTCAACAAAAAGAGAAGCACCATTGGTGATGCTTCCCTCGTCCGCTCGGCTTGCCGCTTGGCTCGCCAAGAACTTATCTGGTTGGCTTCCCAGGGCCTTGTGGTAGAGTCTTCATCCCTCAAGCTCTCCGCCCGGAGTATTGCCGCCGCCGTTGTTGCCGCCGCCGCCCGATGGTGTCTCAGGTTCGGGATCGGCTGTTTCCTGCGTTGCGCTGTAGTCCACCTTCTGAGCCTGTTTGTTCAGAGCGAACTGGTTGCTGAACTTGCGGCCTATGCTGGCACCGAGTGCCCACTTGATTCTGTCGGCAGTCAGCATGTCCTCGGTGGCAACGGTTGCG
>JAGBYI010000040.1 GCA_017628845.1 Bacteroidaceae bacterium | reverse complement strand
GATATCCTGGACAGCCGTATTCAGAAGACCGATGCCTGTTTCCGCACAGCCGGCAAGGAATACAACTATCAGGGAGAGCACTTCATCATATTCCCCATTAAGGTGAACCAGATGCGTCCCGTGGTTGAAGAGATTATCAGCCATGGCAAGAGATACAACCTTGGCTTGGAGGCTGGCAGTAAGCCCGAACTTCATGCTGTGCTGGCAACCCACATGGATACAGAATCTTTGATAATCTGTAATGGCCACAAGGACCAGAACTTCATTGAGCTGGCTCTGCTGGCACAGAAGATGGGAAAGCGTGTGTTCCTGGTGGTGGAGAAGTTGCCAGAACTGAAAATCATTGCCGACACGGCAGCCAAGCTCGGTGTACGTCCCAATCTGGGCATACGTATCAAGTTGGCCTCAAGCGGTAGCGGCAAGTGGCAGGAGAGCGGTGGCGATGCAAGTAAGTTCGGTCTGAACAGTTCCGAACTGCTGACAGCCCTGCAGACTTTGGAGGAAATGAATCTGAAGGATTGCCTGACATTCATCCACTTCCACATCGGCAGCCAGATAACAAAGATACGCCGTATATCCACAGCACTGAAAGAGGCCGCACAGTTCTATGTACAGCTTCATGCCATGGGCTACAATATCAAGTTTGTCGATTGTGGCGGTGGTCTTGGTGTTGACTATGACGGTACACGAAGCAGCAATTCGGAAAGTTCGGTCAACTACAGCATTCAGGAATATGTCAACGACTGTGTCTACACCTTTGTGGAGGCGGCAAACAAGAACAATATTCCTCATCCCAACCTCATCACCGAGGGCGGCCGCAGCCTTACGGCACATCACTCTGTGCTGATTCTGGATGTAATGGAAAGTGTGACTGCACCTCAGATGCCCGAGGACTTCCAGCCCACGGCAGAAGACCACAAGCTGGTACATGACCTTACGGAGATTTGGGACAAGCTGTCCAACCGTTCCATGCTTGAGGACTGGCACGATGCCGAGGATATCCGCGAGGAGGCGCTCGACCTGTTCCGCCATGGCATCATAGATTTGAAGACCCGTGCACAGATAGAGAGCCTTTACTGGGCCATCAGTCATGAGGTGGCAGAACTGGCACATCATCAGAAGCATGTTCCCGACGAACTGCGCACCCTGGACAAGCAGATGGCAGACAAGTACTTCTGCAACTTCTCCCTGTTCCAGAGCCTGCCCGACTCATGGGGCATCGACCAGTTGTTCCCCATCATGCCTATTGCCCGACTGGAGGAACGTCCCACACGCTCGGCAACATTGCAGGATATTACCTGCGACTCGGACGGCAAGATTTCTGCCTACGTGAACGGCACACAGCAGACAAGCTACTTGCCCTTGCATAGCATCAAGCATGGCGACCATTACTACATCGGCGTGTTCCTTGTAGGCGCATATCAGGAAATCTTGGGTAACATGCACAATCTCTTCGGCGATACCAATGCCGTGCATATCTCCATAAACAGTGATGGCGGTTACGAAATAGAGCAGATTATCGACGGTGAGACCGTGGCAGATGTGCTTGAGTACGTACAGTACGAGCCGAAGAAACTGGTTCGCCGTCTGGAGATTTGGGTTAGCAAGGCAATAAAGGACGGCAAGATTACAGAGACAGAGGGCAAGGAGTTCATCAGCAACTATCGTGCCGGACTATATGGCTACACTTATCTGGAATAGGAGACAGGACGGGATGGATAAGATAAATGTGATAAAGGTGGGCGGAGCCGTAGTGGAGAACGAGGCTTCGCTGAAGGAACTGATAAACCAGTTTGCCACCATGCCCGGCTACAAGGTACTGGTACATGGCGGTGGACGCTCTGCAACCAGGATAGCTGCACAACTGGGTATAGAAAGCCATATGGTAGGTGGCAGACGCATTACCGACGAGGATATGCTTCAGGTGGTTACCATGGTATACGGAGGTCTAGTGAACAAGCGTATCGTCGCTGCCCTACAGGCTATGGGTGTCAATGCCGTAGGTCTGACTGGTGCCGACATGGACATTATCCGTAGCCACAAGCGTGAGCCTAAGATGGTGACTATGGATGATGGCGACCAGCAGTTGGTAGACTTTGGCTATGTTGGTGATGTGGACTTTGCTAACGGTAGGCGTTTGGCTGCCCTCATCAAACCCCAGGAGGGAGTGGAGGCCGTTGTGCCCGTGGTGGCACCCCTCACCCACGATGGAAAGGGCAATATCCTCAATACCAATGCCGACACCATGGCTGCTACGGTGGCAAAGGCCTTGACAGAGGAGTTTGAGGTAACCCTGACCTACTGCTTCGAGAAACCCGGTGTGATGGCCGATGCTGACGATGACGACAGCGTTATTCCCACGATAAATACCGAGTCCTATGCCCAACTGAAGGCAGACGGCATTGTCTCCGGAGGCATGATACCCAAACTGGACAATGCCTTCGACAGCATTTCCTCGGGTGTAAAGCGTGTTGTCATAACACATTTCATGGACATAGAGGCCAGCATGGGTACTGTGATAGAGAAATAGGACCAACTCTGGGTTCTTAAGTTATTGCCATCATTGTTAATCAGGCAGTACTATTTTTGAAAGGCGAGAACTGCATTGCGCCAGCCGACTGTCTCGAGACAGGGGGACGAGCGCGGAGCGCGGAGGGGGTGGATAAAATACCGATTGCGGTGTGTGGACAATTCCAGAAGTAGGAATGGTAGTTAGCACTGTTAGGACGGGGCAGTGGGATTATCCACCCCCTCCCCCCTTTGGGGTACTCCCGCCTGTCTCAGGGGGAGAGTAGGCTGGCGCGGTTGGACCACTGGTGAAAGCGCGTGTCTTGTCACGCTTGTCACATTCTTGTCACACGTTTTTCACGCTAAGGAGAAGAGATGTTTGCTACAATTTGCCTATCTTTGCATCCAAACAACCGTAACACCATGAAGAACTTGACCTATCTTTTGCTTTCCTTCGTACTCCTTGTATCCATTGTATGTTGCCAGGGCACGCACACCCCCGAGCAGGAACAACGCCTGGCGCACGACTATCTGTGGCAGGCCAACAAGACGAGCGTAGAGAAGGCAGAGGAACGCAATGCCCTGTATGACAAGGCAGCGCTGCATTTTGCCAACATCGTTGTGCGCAGTGATGCTAACGACATCTTGCGTGCCGATGCCCTGTTTACCCTGCGCTGGATTTCCGCATACATAAGGCACGACTATGACATGGCCCTGCAATACCTCAACCAGTATTTGGAGATAGTAGGACCCGAGCACGAGAGTTACCCAACCTGCTTGGCATACAAGGCAGATGACCTGTGGCACTTTGGGGCGCACGACTCTGCCATACACTATGCCTACAAGGCATTGGAGGCGCCACACACGCCACAAGATAGAATAGAGTATATCTGTCATCATATACTATGGAACATATACGAAAGCCGTGAACTTCCCGACTCTGCTCACAGGCATAAGGCTCTGCACATGCACATACGTGACAGCCGAGCCTTCGAACCCATGAGCATGGAGGAACTGAAGAGCCAGTTGGAAACCGACATCCTTGCCTCGTCCAAGGACGATGGAGACGGCGTGTCCGTGTGGGTAGCTCTTGCAGGATGCCTGGCGGTACTGTGCCTGGCGTGTGCCTGCGTATTTTATCTCAAACGTAAGAAAAACAATGCTTTCACCGATATTGTAGGGTCGGCAGATAGTGCTATGCCCACTTCCGCTACTGTTATTGATACAGAAACATTGAAGATGGCTTTGGCAAAAGGGTGCCAGGCGTTTGCCACGACGTCCGTTTGCCACGATATCAATGCCATGAAGGTGAATGAAAGGGAACTGCCAGCAATCAATTCCGAGACCAGACGGAACATAGAGCGCACACTGCTGGAATGCTTTGCAGAGACATGCCATAGTTTGCTCGCAGAAAGCGACCTCAACGAGCAGGAACTCATCTGCCTCCTGTGCATGCATCTCGGATGCTCCAATACGGTCATTTCGCACCTTGGACACACCACTAATGCCACCATACGCAAGAGGAAGGAGCGCATACGAAAGAAGATTTCGGCGGCTCTGTATGAAATAATTGCCGGCGAACTATAGAATTCGGAATATTATTGCTATCTTTGCACCAAACGTATATACCTAAAACCAATTATTTTAATATGATGAAAAAGTTTCTGACAGTGTGCACCATGTTGGCCGGTAT
>JAGBYI010000217.1 GCA_017628845.1 Bacteroidaceae bacterium | reverse complement strand
AGGCATGATGCTTTCGTCGGCGGCAATGATGATGATGGCGATGTCGGTAACCTGAGCACCACGGGCACGCATGGCGGTTAACGCCTCGTGACCAGGAGTGTCGAGGAAGGTGACATGGCGGCCATCCTTCAGTGTCACGTTGTATGCACCGATGTGCTGGGTAATGCCACCTGCCTCACCGGCAATAACGTTGGCCTGACGGATGTAGTCGAGCAGAGAGGTCTTACCGTGGTCGACGTGACCCATCACGGTTACGATGGGGGCGCGTGGAACGAGATCTGACTCGTCGTCCTCCTCCTCGATTACTGCCTCGCTAACCTCGGCACTTACGTATTCTGTCTTGAAACCGTATTCCTCGGCAACGATGTTGATTGTCTCGGCATCCAGACGCTGGTTGATGCTGACCATGATACCGATGCTCATGCAGGTACCGATAATGCTGGTAACGGGCACGTTCATCATGGTGGCCAGTTCGTTGGCAGTTACGAACTCGGTGAGTTTCAGCACCTTGTTCTCTGCCATCTCGTTCATCATCTCCTCTTCCATCTGCTCGCGGAATGCCTCGCGCTTCTCGCGGCGATACTTGGCGCCCTTGCCCATCTTGCTGCCCTTGGCGGTCAGGCGTGCCAGAGTTTCGCGAACCTGCTTTGCAACCTCCTCTTCGCTAACCTCCACGGGTTGTGGCTGCTGCTTGGGCTGGTTCTTCTGCTTGTTCTTGGCCTTCTTGCCCTGACCCTGCTGCTGGTTGGCGGCATTGTTGTTGTTCTTGTTGGGCTGAGACTGCTGGTTCTTGCCATGACCCTGCTGCTTCTGCTGGGAAACTACGGCATTTACGTCCACCTTCTCCTTGCCGCCGCGCATGCGCTGCTTCTTGCGGTCGGCCTGGGCCTGCTGCTGCTTTTCCTCGCGCTCGCGCTTGCGCTCGTCCTTAGATTTCTTCTTTGGACGTGTGCTCTGGTTCAAGGCAGACAGGTCTATGTGGCCCTGTACTTTCAGGCCGCTGCTGGGCTGCTGGGGAGCGTTCAGGCGGAAGACACCGTTCTCCAGAGTGCCGGTTACCTTGCCATCGGTAATGATCTGGGGTTCGTTGGCAGCGGACTTTGCCTCCTCTGCGGGTTTTGCCACTGGTGCTTCGGCGGGCTTTTCTGCCTGCTTCTTCTCCTCTGCGGCAGGTTCTGCCTTCTTTTTGGGAGCATCCAGGTCGATATGGCCAACAACCTTCAGCGCCTGCTTCTTTGCCTTGGCCTCTTCCTCTGCCTTTGCCTTAGCCTCTTCTTCTGCCTTAGCCTTGGCCTCTGCTTCAGCCTTGGCCTTTGCTTTTGCTTCGGCCTTTTCCTTTTCCTTGCGCTCCTTCTCCTCCTTCTGCTGCTGGAGCATGTGGTTGGCAGCGTCCTTCAGTACACTGTCAGGTTTGAACTCCTTAAGGAGCAGTTCGTACTGCTCGTCTGAAATCTTGGTGTTGAGGTTTGCCTCCACCTCGCCGCTTCCCTTCTTGTTGAGGAAATCGACGGCGGTCTGCAAACCTACGTTACACTCCTTTATGGCTTTGCTTAATCTTATACTCATTATGTGTATCCCTCCCGGGGTATTATCCTGTTAGTGTATGTGTGTTGTTATTACTTCTCGAATTCTGCGCTCAGTATGCGGATAATCTCGTCGACGGTCTCCTCCTCGAGGTCGGCCTTCTGTGCCAGTTCCTCGCGGTTGGTACCCATCACCTGACGTGCAGTGGTGTAGCCCTGCTTCTTCAGGATGTCGATGATCCAGTCCTCGATGTCGTCGCTGAACTGATCCAGGCTGATGT
>JAGBYI010000039.1 GCA_017628845.1 Bacteroidaceae bacterium | reverse complement strand
GGTAGATGCTTACCAGCGATGTGCCGTCGGCATTCTCAATCTGCACGCGGTTGTTCTCCGCTGTCTCTTCGAGGATGATTTCGGCCACTGCTGCCAGGGCTGTCTGTACCTCGTAGGCGCGGAGTCCTGTGCGGGCTTCCACCTTCTTGCCCAGTTCCTTGTTGGTGATGATGTTGTCAACTACAGCCTCTGCGAAGAAGCTGTGACCGCCCGTCTGGTTCTGAGTGGGCTTAAACTCACGGATGCGATATTTTACTTTCGCCATGATGTGTTACTTGTTTTATGGGGTTTAACTTTTGATGTCTGATGTCTGAGGGATGAGGTCAGAGGTTGCTACCGAACGTCAGCCCTCCTTCTCGATGATTTCCTTTACTTCGTCCTGCGTGAAGATGAAGTCCTTGCCGTATGCCTGTAGGCAGCAGCAGGTCAGTTCCGCACCTACGGCCTTGTAGTATTCCGCGACGTGATAGAGGTCGGGGACTGCTTGTGGGTTGAACTGCTCCTTGTGCTCCTTGATGCGGTGTATCGCATTGTAGCGGTGCAATCCAATCTCGCTCATCATCAGTCCGTAGTCGAGCCAGCCTTTCCGCTGACTTTCCTCTTCGATGCCCGGAGGTGTCGGCTCTTCCTGCTTCATCTCGTCGATGGTGGTCTTCACCAGTTCCAACGTCTCAATCTCGGCATCTGCCAACATATCATCTATCGTGCCCAATGGGTTCGGGTTACTTTTCTTTTTCAGCCCGTCGATGATCTTGTCAATCTCGGCTGTGATTCTCTCTGCGTCAATGTACTTCATATATATCAATCTCGTTTGCTGTTTTCATAAATATGATACCAATATTCTTCGCCAATATGCTCAATAAGGGATTGTTCTATCTCGTTTGCTTCACGACACCCCCACAACTCTTTGATTTTGTCAAGTGGTGTATTGTGCATACGTTTTACTATATCAACCCCAATTTCCTCTATTTCTTCAGAACCATTAAGTTTGATATATACAGTACCAAGTTCTTTATGATGAGCATATACAAACCTGTCACTAAGGAAATACGGATTGGGTACACTATAACAAGTTCTTTCTTCCATAGTTTCTTATTCTTTTTCTTCAAAATACTTGTTCATTGCCACCGTCTGCCCTTTCGAGTATTCGGGGTTCTCGTCGTATATCTTATAGCCGCGTCGCTCGTACCAAGGTATGAGGAACGTGCCTTTTCGGGCGCACAGATAGACTTGTTCGCACCCTGCTTTCTTCGCCTTGTCCTCGGCAAAGGTCAGCATCGCATTGGCTATGCCCTGCTGACGTACCGATTCATGCACCAATAGCGACTGGATGCAAGCCGCGTCGGGTCGTTCATCCTCGATGCTCACCTCTATCATGGCTTTGCCGTTGTCGAGTATGAGCGTGTAACTCTTGCCCCACCACCATAGGTTTTCGTGAGTGATTATCACCTTAATTCGTTCAATTCGTGTAATTCGTGTTCAAAAAGAAGAGAAGCACCATTGCTGATGCTTCCCTATTGTCGGAGGCCACACGGCTTGCACGGGAACTTCGGGTGCGCTGCCCGACGTGATGTTTAGCGGAGCTTACCCGCCTGTTTCACTAAGCCTCTAAGTTCTTTGGTCCGTCTATCCTTCCAGCTCCCCGCCCGGAGTATTGCCGCCGCCGTTGTTGCCGCCACCGCCCGATGGAGTCTCGGGTTCGGGATCGGCTGTTTCCTGCGTTGCGCTGTAGTCCACCTTCTGAGCCTGCTTGTTCAGTGCAAACTGGTTGCTGAACTTGCGGCCTATGCTGGCACCGAGTGCCCACTTGATTCTGTCGGCTGTCAGCATGTCCTCGGTGGCGACGGTTGCGCCGTTGTACTTGTCGGGGTTGGCCTGAACCTCCTTGTCGCTGATTGAGCCCGAGCAGCTGGGGTAGATGCTTACCAGCGATGTGCCGTCGGCATTCTCAATCTGCACGCGGTTGTTCTCGGCAGTCTCTTCGAGGATGATTTCGGCCACTGCTGCCAGGGCTGTCTGCACCTCGTAGGCGCGGAGTCCTGTGCGGGCTTCCACCTTCTTGCC
>JAGBYI010000216.1 GCA_017628845.1 Bacteroidaceae bacterium | reverse complement strand
TCGCCTGCAGAACTGTACCACATAGCAGGACTGGACGCGGAGAGCATAATAAAGGCTATAAGGTAAAGAAAGGGAGAAGACAGACCCCAACAGACCCTTCCCCACCCCCCTCCCTCTATGGAGGGGAGTAGTTACAACCGACTAAATGCCCTATCAGCAGTACATTATACTCCCCTCCCTTGTGGAGGGGTAAGGGGGCGGGTCCTTCTTTCTCCCCCTAAACATTCAACCCACACATGAAGATAATCATTTCCGGTGCAGGTGCCGTGGGTACACATCTTGCAGAACTCCTTTCGCAGGAAGACCACGACATCATACTCATGGACGAGAACCCGGACAAGACCGAGGAGATGGCAGGCGGAAACTTCGACCTGCTCATCATGAACGTTTCGCCCACAAGCATAAGCGGTCTGAAAGAAGCCGGTGTGGCACATGCCGACCTGTTCATAGCCGTCACTCCCGAAGAAACAAAGAACATCACCTGCTGCATGCTGGCACACACACTTGGCGCCAAGAAGACAGTGGCACGCGTGGACAATAGCGAATACACTACCGAGCACTACCGGGAGGTGTTCAGGCAGATGGGCATAGACTCGCTGGTATACCCCGAAGAACTTGCAGCCAAGGAAATCATCGACGGACTGAAACGCTCGTGGGTGCGCCAGTACTGGGAGGTGCATGGAGGAGCACTGTGCCTGATGGGAATAAAACTGAGGGAGGAGGCAAGGGACCTGTTCAACAAACCGCTGAAAGACCTCTGCGGTCCCACTTCGCCATTCCATATCGTAGCAATCAAGCGCGACGAGGCAACCATCATCCCCAACGGTAATACCGAACTTTTCCTGGGAGACATTGCCTACTTCATGACAACACGCAAGCACATTTCCCTCATCCGCAAGATAGTGGGCAAGGAAATCTATGCCGACGTACGCAAGGCCATGATTATGGGAGGCGGAGACATCACCGTACACGTGGCACAGGCAAAACCGGACAACATAAGTCTGAAAATCATTGAATACAACGAGGACCGCTGCCAGCGCCTTCTTGAGCAGCTTGACGACAGCGACCTGATGATTATACATGGCGATGCCCGCGACACCGACCTGCTCATAGACGAGGGCATACGCGACGTACAGGGATTTGTGGCTCTGACCAGCAACACGGAGAACAACATACTGGCTTGTCTGGCTGCAAAGCGACTGGGAGTCAGGAAAACCGTAGCACAGGTGGAAAACATGGACTACGTGGCCATGGCAGGCAAACTGGACATCGGCACCATCGTCAACAAGAAGACCATAGCGGCAAGCCACATCTACCGCATGCTTCTGGATACTGATGTTGCCAACATACGCCGACTGACCATCGCCGATGCCGATATTGCAGAGTTTGTTGCAGCCGAGGGCAGCCCCATAACCAAGAAACCCATACGCGAGTTCCATTTCCCCTCAGGCATTACGCTGGGTGGACTTGTCCGCGACGGAGTGGGCATGAGCATCGGTGGCAATACACAGATACAGCCAGGCGACTGCGTAGTGGTGTTCAGTAAGTCAGGACTGATACGTCAAATAGACAACTACTTCGTCCCCCCAACATCCACCTTAGACCGCATCGTCTCAGCATTGGGCGGGTGAGAGGCCTCTCACCCCTTCAGCAATCTCTCTATATCCCCACGCAGCCACTGGTATGGGGTGGAATGGCGGTATGCTATGCTTTTCTTCAGGGCATCGTCTATGGACAGGCTGCTGTTGCGATAGCCCGAGAGTTCGTTCTGGCGCTGGGTCTCGTGCATGGCCAGGGCATTGATGTCGCGCTCCCTCTCGCGGCGAAGCATGTGGCAGATGGGGGTGAGCAGGGGCAGGATTACACCATCCTTCAGTCCGTGGCCCTGTATATATAAATAGGTGGTTTCGGGTGTCAGTCCCATGCCAAGGAGTTCTTCCTTGAGCGGAGCATAGGTCTTCTTGCCCTCGGGAAAGTGCTGATGCAGCCAGTTTATCTTCTTGTTGACACGGCGGCGCACATACTCCAGGGTGTCCTCGGGGTTATGGATATTAGCCTCGTGATAGGTGACGGTGTCTATGAAGTGCATTATGCCGAACTCGTTGTCCTTGCCATGGCGGTATGCCCAGATGTTCCATACGAACAGGGGCCAGACTATCTTGCTGTACTCCTCCATGAAGGCCTCCAGGTTCAAGACCTCGCGGTCGTTCAGCGTGGCACGGGTGCAGGCACGGTGCAGTCCCTCGGCATGGCAGCGGTAGTTCTCTATGGCATAGACATAGGTGTGGAGCACGTAGTTGTTGTGGCACACCTCCTGGCTCAGAGGGGTCTTGCCCTGCAGAAGCCAGTCGTAGTCGGCATCCACGCAGGCTATCATGTAGGGCCCCAGGTTGTTCATCAGGGCTGTCTTCTTGCCCTTGCCCAGGGTGGTTCGGGAAGGCAGCATTATCTCGAAACAGACGTCGTCCGTCTCGTATTCGTCCAGCACATCGCGCCAGAAGGTTATGTCGTCATAACTTTCCACGTATGCCACAATGCGCTTCTTGGAACGGTTGGGCTTGAGCCTGTTGGCTGCCGCAATGTAGTCGGACGTTATGTTGCAAACCAGTCTTCTTCCCATGTTTTAACGTTCTCACTTCACACCACAATGTCCTCCACGTCGGTAACGCAATCCGTCCACCCGTCCATTATCACGGCAGGCGAATGTGTGGTGAGGATGATTTGCGCATTGGGGTTGAGGTCGCGTATCAGACCTATGAGCCTCTGCTGCCACTCCACGTGCAGGGATATTTCGGGTTCGTCCATAAACAGGGTGTATGGTTCCTTGTTCTGCACGAGCACGGTAAGCAGGATGATGAGCATCTGCTTTTCTCCGCTGCTCAACTGATACGGATGCAAGTGCTCGTCGTTCTGCACCAGTACAATCTCGTTGCTTGTACGCAGCACCGTCTTGGCAGTATCGGCAAAGAGCGAGTCCACCAGGTCGTAGAAATGCGCCTTCTCGGCAGCAATCTCCTGCGCCTTCTGCTGGGCATCGGGTACCTGGTCGGTGAAGAGTTGCACCATGCGGTTGGACATGTTCACCTGGTAGTCCAGAAAGCGGCGCTGCAACTGGTATAACTGGAAGTCCAGTTCGCTGTGCAGGCTGATGTCCGCCACCTTGGACAGGATGTCCTGGGAGATAAGGGGACGGTCGAAGGAGCGTATCACATCAAACCTCACCTGCTCGGCATCGTCGGGGTGGTATAACAAGGTTACTCCCTCTGTGGCCTTGGCCAGGCGGTCGATGTTCAGGAGGTGCTTCACCACCCTGTTCAGTATGGTACTCTTTCCCACACCGTTCACACCACTGAGGATGTTGACGTCCGGTCGCAGGTCCCACACCACATGATGCTGCCCCGACCAGAGGGAATCTATTTCTATGCGACTGATGTATGCCATAGGCGTTGAACGATTAACGAAGAGAGATGGATGGCCCCTCCCTCTTACCCCTCCCTATATGGAGGGGAGTATAATGTACTGGAGGATGAGGGTTGTAAATGGTTCGTATTTTAGACTTGATAGATTAAAAGTCGTCTCCCTAATAGCCAGTTGTAACTGACTGTCCCCCTGAGACAGGCGGGACGAGGAGCGCAGCGACGGAGGGGGTGGATAGTTCTATTTGTTTAGTATGGATGGAGAGCGGATGAGTGTTTTATCCACCCCTCCCCCTTGGGGACCTCCCCTGTCTCAGGGGAGGAAAGTGGGTGATGGCGTTACTCAGTTGTAACTGACTGTCCCCCTGAGACAGGTGGGACGAGGAGCGAAGCGACGGAGGGGGTGGATAGTTTTCACCTTTCCGTTTTGACTTGACTTATCGTCGACCTTTGGTTCAGCCCCTTGCTTTTCCCTTCGGCCAGCGACCTTTGGTTCGGGCGTCGACCTTTGGTTCTCCTTTCCTATTTTAATATATCGTCGTACTATCGTGTGGATATGTCTGCGAGTGTACGCTGAAGTATCCCAGAGCCTTCTCCACCTTGGTTTCGGTCAGAGGGATGTAGCACATGCGGGCACTGTTGCGGCCGATGTACTTCTTTATCTTCTGGGGTATGTGGTCCCAATACTCCTTCAGTGTATCATCTGTCACCACGCTCTCGCCCTTGAAGGCAACTATCACGGGCAGGTGGTAGCGGTTCACGGCACGGCTTATCTGCCAGTTCAGCCACACGTTGTCGGCATCCGTCTCCTTTGTAACAACGAGCATCAGGTTGTCGGCCTTTTCCATACGGGCAAAGAAGTCGCTCTTCACGGTTGTC
>JAGBYI010000038.1 GCA_017628845.1 Bacteroidaceae bacterium | reverse complement strand
CCTGCACTTTACTGGCGACTTCCACGCCATCACCTCTGCACACAACATGAGTGCCGCCCTGCTGGACAACTACATCTACCAGCATCAGGCCGAGGGCTTTGCCATGCGCGAGGTGTTGTGGAAGCGTGTGCTGGACGTGAACGACCGCAACCTGCGTTACATCGTTACGGGTCTTGGCGCCAAGACCAACGGCGTAACTGCCGAGAGCGGTTTCGACATCACCCCCGCTTCCGAGATAATGGCCATCCTCTGCCTTGCCCAGGACGAGGCTGACCTGCGCCGACGCATAGAGAATATTCTTCTGGGTACCACCATCGAGGGCAAGCCCTTCACCGTGAAGGACCTTGGTGTGGCAGGTGCCATCTGCGTGCTCCTGCGCGATGCCATAAAGCCCAACCTGGTGCAGACAACCGAGAACACTCCTGCCGTGGTGCATGGCGGTCCGTTTGCCAACATTGCACATGGCTGTAACTCCGTTCTTGCCACACGCATGGCCATGAGTCTGGCTCCGTACGTGGTAACGGAGGGCGGTTTCGGTGCCGACCTGGGTGCTGAGAAGTTCTACGACATCAAGTGCCGCAAGTCGGGCCTGCAACCTGCACTCACCGTGCTTGTTGCCACCACACAGGGCTTGAAGATGCACGGCGGTGTGCCCGTGGAGGCCATCAAGGAACCCAACATGGAGGGCTTGAAGGAAGGTGTGAAGAACCTTGACCGCCACATCCGCAACCTGCAGGGCTTCGGACAGACGGTGGTGGTGTGCTTCAACCGCTTTGCCACGGACACCGACGAGGAAATCAGCTTCTGCCGCGAGCATTGTGCCGAGATGGGCATTGGCTTTGCCGTGAACAATGCCTTCAACGAGGGCGGTGCCGGTGCCGAGGAACTGGCACGCCTTGTGGCGGACACCATAGAGAACAACCCCAGCGAGCCTTTGAAGTTCGCCTATGCCGACGAGGACACCATCGAGCAGAAGGCTCTGGCCGTGGTGCAGAAGGTGTATGGCGGCAAGGGCGTAACATTCACCCCAGCGGCCAAGAAGATGCTTCAGAAGATAGAGGAACTGGGCCTGTCGCACTTCCCCATCTGCATAGCCAAGACACAGTTCTCCTTCTCTGCCGACCAGAAGGCATACGGTGTGCCCGAGGGTTTCAACATTGCCATCCGCGATGTGGTCATCAACCAGGGAAGCGAGTTCATCGTGCTCATAGCAGGAGAGATACTTCGCATGCCAGGCCTGCCCAAGGTGCCCCAGGCAGAGAAGATAGACATAGTAAACGGAGAAATAGAAGGATTGAGTTAATATATGAAGAAGATTTTGCTTTTAGGCTCAGGCGAACTCGGTAAGGAATTCGTCATTGCCTGTCAGAGAAAGGGTCAGTATGTGGTCGCTTGCGACAAGTACGACAATGCTCCTGCCATGCAGGTGGCCGACGAGCGCCGCGTGTTCAGCATGCTGGACGGCGATGCCCTCATGAAGGTTGTTGATGAGGTCCGTCCCGACATCATCGTGCCCGAGATAGAGGCCATCCGCACGGAGAAACTCTACGAGTGCGAGGAGATGGGCATACAGGTTGTTCCCAGTGCCCGTGCCGTGAACTTCACCATGAACCGCAAGGCCATACGCGAACTGGCACACACCGAGTTGGGTCTGAAGACCGCCAACTACCGCTATGCCACCACCTACGAGGAACTCACCCAGGCGGCCAGCGTGATAGGTTTCCCCTGCATCATCAAGCCTCTCATGTCCTCCAGCGGACATGGCCAGAGCAAGGTGGACAGTGCCGAGGAACTGCCTGCTGCTTGGGAGTGTGCATGCGAGGGTTCGCGTGGCGACATCATGGAGGTCATCGTGGAGCAGTTCATACCCTTTGACTACGAGATAACCCTGCTCACCGTTACGCAGAAGAATGGTCCCACCCTGTTCTGCGCCCCCATCGGCCATGTGCAGAAGGGCGGCGACTATCAGGAGAGTTTCCAGCCCCGACAGATGAAGCCCGAGCACCTTGTTCAGGCACAGGAAATGGCTGCCAAGGTGACGGAAGCCCTCACCGGTGCTGGTATCTGGGGTGTGGAGTTCTTTGTTAGCGAGAAGGACGGTGTCATCTTCAGCGAACTCTCTCCACGTCCGCACGATACAGGCATGGTAACCCTTGCCGGCACACAGAACCTCAGCGAGTTCGAACTCCATTGCCGTGCCGTGCTTGGTTTGCCCATCCCTGAGATTACCCAGGAGCGCCAGGGTGCCAGTGCCGTTATCCTCTCAGGCATAGAGAAGCACAATCCTGACTACACAGGCATGGAAGACGCATGTGCCCAGGAGCGTACCTATCTCCGCATCTTTGGCAAGCCCGAGGCCCACGTAGGCCGCCGCATGGGTGTTGTCGTATGCTGGGATGCCCTCGATGCCGACCAGCAGGCATTGCGCGACAAGTGCAAAGCCACCGCCGCCAAGGTATCGGTGGTGTAACCGAACAAGGTCCCCCGACCCTTATACATTATATATATACATACACAATCCGCAGGCACCCCAGTGATGGAGAGTGTCTGCGGATTGATGTTTTGTGTGGGAACTCACCGTTCACCTCTCACCGTTCACCGTCATTACCCCCGTTGATGTTAATTCCTTTATGAGATTTGTGTCATCCTTTAGATTTGCGAAGAAAAAGAAAGGTAAGCAAAAGGTGCTATCTTTGCAAAAAGTTAACCAAAGGAGAGAGGTGAACTATAGTGTCATCCTTTAGATTTGCGAAGAAAAAGAAAGGTAAGCAAAAGGTGCTATCTTTGCAAAAAGTTAACCAAAGGAGAGAGGTGAACTATAGTGTCATCTAGCCTTATGAGCTAAACACAGAAACAGTCCTCTTCTCCTT
>JAGBYI010000215.1 GCA_017628845.1 Bacteroidaceae bacterium | reverse complement strand
TAGTGAGTAGTGAGTAGCGAGTAGTGAGCAGTGAGTAGTGGGCGATTTTGTTTTCCGTTTTAATCAGACTTCGTCGTCTTGAACCTGCTCCCGCTCGGCAATGTAGGGACGCTGCGTGCAGCGTCCGTTTTGTTTGTCGTTCTCGGACGCTGCACGCAACGTCCCTACCATGCTTCTGCTCTCGTTTACTCGCAGTTTTCCGTTTTCCGTTCGCTTTACCTTGTCAGTGCAAACTTCATGCTCATGCCGAAGTCCTGAGTAACGGTAGGATATGCCGAAGAGGAAAGCAGAGGCTCTGAGCGCTGGCGATCGTAGAAGAGCGTCATGGTAACGTAGCGGCTCATTGTATAGTCGGCCCGGAAGGAAACCTTCAAGGCCTTGTTTCCAGAAGTGGCCTCGGACAATCCCGTCTGTATGTCTCGGCGGATGGCATCCTGATTACGTATAGAGAAATCAAAGCGCAAAGCCAGTGAATGAGCAAAATTACTTTTGGTCCGGTTCTTTATGTTCTCGCGTCCGTCGCTACCGGTCTCGCGACTCTTCAGAGCACTCTTCTTCGCGGTGGACCGCATAGCTTTTTTGCTGGCACGTTTGCTGCCGAAGATGCTGCCCAGACGGAAATCATTGATCTTGTATCCCCATCCCAACACAAAGTCCTTGGAACCTGTTTCGGTAAGCTGGGCGCTGGTAATGGACAAGTTCATGACACGCGTGGTGCGGTATTCGGCCTTCAGTGTCATGTTGTTGTGGAATGTGAAGTTGAAACCTATCAGCGGAGCGAAACTTTCATTAATGCTCACAGTACTGATATCGTAGCAACTGCTGGGCTGGAATGCTCCCGTAGCCTGGTTAGTGGAAAAACCCAAGTCGCTTCCATGCATGAACTCCATCCAAGAAGCATAGGAATTGTATGAACCTACAGCATAGACACTCTTATAGCCATGCGTAACGGTAATACTCTTAAAATAGTCGCGCAAGAAAGGCAGGTTGGAAAGCCCCTTGTAGGTCAGCGTCCAGTTGGGCAACATTCTTGCCAAAGAGGGGAAAATGTCCAGTTCGCGTGTTGTGCCGCCACCTGTGTATGCTGCCAGGAATGCCGGAATCATCACATCTGCACCATATCTGTTCACAGGCGTAGTATTGCCCTTAGCAGGATCACCGGCACTGCCCAAATATGTTCGGCCGGCAGGATCCTTGCCACCTATGTACTGTGCTTCCACCCGTTGCTGATATATGGGGAGCAAGGCACGGAAATTCTCGAAAGTAGGACTATAGTAACCGTTTGAAGCATTCCCGTTGCCAGCAAAAGCGGAACTCAGGGAAACAATGGTCATGTTGAAGGAGCCGGTCTGCGTGGTGGGCGACCCGTCATACATGAACTGGATACTTTTCGAACGATTCATGGTACGGGACATATTCATGTCTATCTTCAGGTCGGTGAACGGTTCCAAAGTAGCCTTTATCTGCAAGTCTTCGGTACTGGACGATGTAGCAGGCGTAGAAAGGCTGTCGGCACACATAAGCCATCCGCGCTCCTTAGCCGTTTCAATATAATCATCGGAAACAAAACCTAAACCGAATCCCACACCCGGCGCAAATCCGTGGGCGGAGGTCATGCGCTGTCCTAACAGGTCGCCCACTTCTGGGATGAAACCGGACATGGAGAGAGTATAGTTGTTGCGGTACGACACAGAGACATTCCTCAGCATCATGGCAAAACGGGCTCCTGCCTGGGCCCACTTGTACCACTTCTCTTCGCTCAACTTTGGCTTTGCAATAACATTGATGCGCACCTTAGCGGTATCCATGGACTGTGTCATCAGCACTATCTTGTTTTCGTCCAGTTTCTTGTACTTCACCTTGTACTCATGTCCCTTACTGTCCTGGACACGTACTATAAGACGTTTGGACTTCTGGTTGTGGGTTATGGTCATGGCACTATCTGGAGCAAGTACAATTTCACGAGCATAGCCCTGCGTCTTTTTCTTGCTGTCCTTCTGTGCCGAAGTGCCCTTGGCATTGGACTGCGTACCCTTGGGCATAGTACGGGCCAGAATGCTGTCCACGCTCTCACCCGTCTTCTTGGACTCCTCCTCTGCTTTCAGGCGCGCCTCCTCCAGTTTATCCTTCTCGCGCTGTTCCCTCTCCTTCTCACGCTTCTTTTCGTTGCGTTTCTTATTGGCTTCATTCTTTACCTTGGAAGCAGAGAACAGGTTGTTGACCTCCTTAAGGAAAGGGGATTTGTTATACAGCGTTTCCAATGCCAGTTTGCCGTTCACGTTTATGCTGCGTTGGGTGTTGACAGTATGACCCAGACTGCTGCCGTCCTCCAGTTCAGCTCCTCGTTTCCAGGAATACTGTGAATTATATGAGGCATCTGCCGTTATCCAGTCAAAGATGGGTATCTTGTTGATTGGCAGTTTGTATGACATGGTAGCGCTTTGGCTATAGTCCAACGGACGACCAAAACCTGCAAGGCTTAGGTTCACACTGTCTTTCCATGCCTGGTACTCGTCTGGGTAAAGGTCCTTGTTCACAACCACGTTTGGCTGTTCCACCTCGGCATGTGTAGCACTCTGGAAGGAGAAATGCAGAGCCTTGAATATATCCCAGCGCAGAGAGAAGGAACGATTCCACAGATATGTGCTGCTCCATGTTACAGGCAGGCTCTGCGGATTAGCGATATTATCTAAGTCCCGTTCCTGCAACTCATAGTACGTGCGTCCCAGATCGGTATTAAACGTAACGCTTTGTGGAGCAAATGCGATATTCTGGTCCTTGATAATCTGTGCCCACTTGCTCTTCGTCTTCCAGTTCTTGAAAGGTTCCCAATTCTTCCAGTTCGGAGACCATGCGTATGCCATGGACGCCTTCCATGATTCGTTGTACTCATAGACGGTGGTCTCGCCCTTGTTCTCCGTACGCGAACTGGCATACGAGAAAGTGAAGTTGGCAGGATCGTATGGCATGGGATGCTTCTTGCTGGCGATATTTACCTTGGCGCCAGTAATGGAGAAACTGCGGCTCTCGCTGTTTGTGGTGGTCAAGGAAATTACGGAGTCCCTTTCCTCCTTAGTCTGGGTGGCATCCAAAGCATCAGACAACAGCATATCGGTGTCCAGCGGATTGTACTTGGGTTTTACTATATGCTTGCTGTAGCTATAGTATATAGGCAAGGTTACCTTTGCCTTATCTGGCAGAAGACGACCAAGATCTGCACTGGTTGTAAACTGGTATTGGTAGTCATCCTTGTCGCTACGCTCGGATACGCTCTGCTCTATTCCACCAAAACCTGCTGTCACTATCTTGCCCTGAGCAGAGAAGGAACCGATGTCAGACAATTGTATGTTAAGATTACCCTGAGCAGCCCAACCTCCCTCGTTAGTAAATTCCTGCAGGCGCAGTTCGTTTACCCATACCTCTACGCTACGGTTTGCGTCAGCATGGTTACGCACACCTATCATGATGGTCTTTACCTCACCCAAGGAGGGATTGCCAATAACGGCTATGCGGTTGTTTGGCTTGTCGGGGTCGTAACCCGTATAGAGCTGGCTGTATGATATGCCGTTCTTGTTACGCAGACGTTTCAACTCTACCAGCATGTCCAGGTCGAAGTCGAACATGTTTGCCTCTGGCCATACAGCCACACGGTCGTCGAAAGAATTGTTGCTATACTTGCCGTTTGCCCTGACTGGAGTTATTTCCAAAGGTATCTCGTACTCATAGTAGTTATTGCGGTAATCTGAACCCAGACGCAGGAACACACTAACCTGACCGTTCTGCAAAGGAGTTACGTCGGGGTCGCTTGCCTCCAACTGATTGGCATGAGCAAAAAGTTGCAGGTGCTTGTACTTACGCATGTCGTACTTCACGTTCTTGTACACGGCACGAGCATCATTGGATCCAAGGTTCTTCACCGTCAGAGCCAAGGCCTGTTCGTTGCTTTCCATGAGCGTACCGCTGCTTGCATCCGTCACACGTGATATGCCAGGAGGTACAACGTAGTTCACCGGTATACGGTCGTTGTTTTCTTCTATGTTTACTGCCGTAATGGTAAAGTCAGTGTTAGCACTATTGGCCACAGTGCCAGCATACAAGGTATTCTCGTATGTACGCCAATCGCCATGCACAAGGTCCAAAGTGCCGAAACGCAGTATCACCTCGTCAGTGAAGTTGGTCATGAACATACGCATGAAGCGAATGTTGGAGAAGTCCGATATTCCGCCAATACTCTCGCGGTCTGAGTCCTGCAAGGGAATGCGGATGAGATACCAGTCAATATTCTCTATCTCACCATTGCGCAGGGTTACCGTTGCAGTACGGGTATCAGATACATACTTGCCACCCGGGCGCAAGTTTTCCGGAGTAATGGGCAGATGGTACTGCCAGTACTTCTCGCTCTCGCCCAAGGTGTAGTCCGTGTTGATATCCTCGATATCCGGAGTATTCTTCCATGCCGTTTCGTAATTCTCGGGAGAGTTCTCGCTATCGGGCGAGTTACCCTGAGGCATGTTGATACGCTTGTATCTGTTCAGCACCGTAACTTTGGCACGATCGTAGTCTGAACCACGGAAGTAGTGATAGTTATCGTTGGCAGGGTCTGCAAGCAATTGCAGGCGAACAGTATCCGGCAGATTGGCAAGAGCTCCGGCATTAAGTTCGTTCCAGAAATTCATATATGGACCATAAGTCTGCTCCTGAGCGTCATTCAGTCCGTTTAGACCAAGGTCCTGCTTTTCTCGGGAACCACCTTCGTTATTGAATGCATATGTTATGCTATTGGTCTTGGGCACATAACCCCATGTGGTCTGCTCCACATAGTTCATGTTTCCGTCTATAGGCAGACCGCTCTCGTAAGCCTTCCGGCCGTCTTTCAGTATATCTTCGCTTATCTCGCCGAGGTTGAAATAGAGGTCACCTCCCAACTTCTTCTTCGTGGTGCCGTCTTTCTTCTCATAGAAGAAGGGATCCATGAGCCAGAACTCGATATACTCTATGTTCTGCGCCTCAAAGTCGGTATTGTCCATCTTGCGCATCATACCGCCCCATCTCCTCTCTGGAGTTAGCAGGTTACCATGGGCATCCACCTCAGTAGTAAGATTGTAGGGACCACGCTCCTGCGGATAGAAAGCCATGTTAAGGACATTCAGCGTGGAGTTGCTGTTGTAGGAGGTCTGCGACTTATTGGGATAGAGTTCAAGTTCGTAGACCGCACGGACATAGTGGTTGGACAACTGGTTCAAGTCGCTCTTAATATGACTTGGTGTGAGTGTAGAACTTCTGTTCGTGAAAATGGGATCCACACAATACCATGCAAGCAGAGCACGATTGTAGCCATAAGCGACATCGTTGGTCAGCCTGCTCTCGGAAAAACGTCCCAGAAGGTTGATGTTGTTTGAAGGACTGGGTACAGAGGCTATCTGCCAATAGGTTGGTTGGATAAGCGAAGTCTTACGTTTGGTATCCTCAAAGTCATCAAGATAGGACGCACCGCCCTGCGCAGTTCCGCTTTGCCCGGCTATCAGTTGGGCCACCTGGGCATCAAAACTAATATGGCTCGGCTGGGTTGCTTCCACAAATGGTATTGCATCAAGCCAGTTTGTAAGCCATTGTGCCTTATGCTTCCATGATATGTGCATACCCCAAAGGATATTATTCAGGGCTTCATTGCCCATGCTCACCTTCGTTGTCAAGGGTTGTTCGCTAAGATATTGGAAAGTACCGCCTATCACAAGGTTCTTGTTAACTTGATAGTCAGCATTGAATCCAACGAATGTCTTGCGCTGCATGCCATACGTGTCGTTGCTCTCCACTGAGGCACTGATGGGCGTTCCAGCATCTATTATGCTCTGGTTTATGATGGTTACACGACCGTTGTTGTAGTCTACGATGTAGTCTGTGTTCTCCACAAGCGTAACACCCCCTGCGGTAACGACCACAGAGCCCGGTGCTATGTTATATGCACCGAGGTCTATCTCGTTAGCAGCCGAACCTTTATACTGTCCGGCAAGCAGGAACTTGTTCTTCTCTGCCATCTGTTTGGCAGCCGTCTTGGTGGTGTCGTATAGTTCTTGGAAAACATATTTGTCGGCCATTTCCTTGCCTCCGCGCGCTTCAATCCATTGGCGAAGATGCTGGCCAAAAGGTTCTGCCACAGGGAAGATGATGCGCCCCTTGTATATGGTATATCCGTCAATGAAGTCGAACTGTCCGTTAGGATGAGGTTTGTTGTTTGCGTCCAGACGGTCCAGATTCATGGCACGGAGCAGAATGGTTCCCTTCAGGGTATCCTCAGGCAGGTAGTTGAGATACACTCCACTGGAGTCCGACTGGTATTTGATGTCCAAACGGAATTTCTCCTTCTGCAACGTACTTGCCCCAAGCGGATACACATTGCGCATCATCAATTTCCATGTAGGAAGTGAAGGACTGTTTGTACTGCCCTTGAGCATCTTCAAAAGCAAAGCCTGATCAGTACTTGTCAGGTCGCTTGAAAATTCACCCACCTGGTAGGTCTGAGCACCGTAAGTATACTCATAGGCCACGGCCAGAATATCATCGGGTTGCAGTGCTGTGTTCAGAGTCAGAGTACCCAGTTCTGCATTCAAGTGATACTCACTGGGAGAGAGCAATCGAGCGGATTGCAACTTATCATAGTCAAAGGAACCTTGCAGGCCATACTCACCATCCAAGATGCCTCCCACTTGACTGATATTACGCACTGCAGGATTCTCTATCAGCGTGGTATACTCGTTGTTTGCACGGTTATGCGGCACTGTGCCTCCTGTTCCCTGCCATGGCCCGCGGATATTCTGCGGTTCGCCAAGATCTGCCAGGGCTATGATATTGCGAGTATTTGTGGTTGAACCGGTCTTATTGGTTACCCACACTTCTATGCGCTTGATATTAACACCGCTGGCTATAGTTGGCAGGGTGCGCATATTCTTGTCGTAAGTATTGCGGAAATGGTGTGCAAGATAGAAATGGCGGTTCTCCTCGTAATCCGTCACTGATATTTCATATGCTGTAGTATTGGAACCTCCGCTACCTGATACGCTCTTGCTGGCAGACTTCTTCTGACCGAAAACTGTCTGCAGTTTCAATTTTCCGAACTGTACGTCGGTTCGCAGACCGAAAAGACTGCTCACACCAGGCACAAGGCTCATATTAGAAGGCATGGAGATATTTCCGGCTTCCACCAACTTTATAATCTCGTCTTCCTTACCCTCATACTTCAGTTTCAGGTTCTGCGCGTCGTAATCAAAGGTTGCGTCCGAGTTGTAGTTCAGGTTCATGTTCACCTTGTCGCCCACCTTGGCATTGACGGTAAGGTTTATCTTCATATCAAAGTCCAAGCCAAAGGAACTTCTGCGACTGGCAGCAAGCGTAGGATTGTCAGTAGACTTCATGTTGGCGCCTATCTTCAATTCTGCCGAACCCTGTGTCTTTATCTGCACACCACCGGGACCGAATATCTTTTCTGCCGCTCCAAGAGAGAAGCGCATATCGGTAAAGTCAAACTTGTTCTTTCCCTGTGTCTGGAAGAGTTCCTGATTGCGTTGTCTGTAGTATTGCGCCATACTCTGACGCAGGCTCCAGTCCATATACTCTTCCACCGTCATCTGTACTGGAGGGGACAGATAACTGGTTGCTGTCATGAGGTCAAGCCCTTTTTCGTTGGCAGGCAGAAAACTACCCAGCTTAACGTTCGTTGCATTTTTATCGTCATCGGACAAGGATTTGGGGGTGCCTGTCTGAGGCTTTGTCTTGCTTTTTGAGGTGTCCTTGTCCTTGCCATCGCCTTTCACAAGGGTCGTTCCCACGTGATACGTCCCACTCTTCTCGTCGTAGGTAACCTCGGTCTTCAGGTTATCGGGGTCCTCAAGGTCGGAGGAACGATGCTTCACATCCTCGGTTGTCTCAGTGGAGGTTCGGCGTACAGAATAGCGTGGCTTCTTTTTCTTGACAGTATCGTTCTCCTGTTGGGTGCTGCTTTGTTGGGAGAGCGTCCCTTGCGCGTAGGCACGCGTAATAAAAAAAGGTATATGTCCGGGCACAAAGATACCGGTGACAGGTAAAACTATTCCTATCACCAGCATCAGCAATATGATTCTGTTCTGTCTATTCACGCTATATAAAACGAGGCTGCAGCCTTGTTTATTGTGCCCTAAAGCATTTTTAATGCCAATTTGATAACCTTTTCTACTGGGGCATCTGGTTCTTCGGACAATATCTTGTGCACAACCTTGTTTGTGGGTGCAGGACTGAAGCCAAGCATAGTGAGGGCTTGGGTCGCCTCGTCGGCTACCTCACTGCAAAGTATTGTGTTGCCCTTGACAATACTTTGAGTGCCTGCCTGCAAAGTATCGTCTGCCAGTGCCATAATCTTGTCGCCAAGATCCACGATGATACGCTGTGCCGCCTTGGGGCCAATACCCTTCACCTGTGTCAGCATCTTGGCATTACCACTGGATATAATGCTGCACAGTTCTTTGGGTGTCAGGGCAGAGAGTATCATACGAGCTGTATTGGCACCTATTCCGCTAACGGTGATAAGAAGAAGGAACACCTCGCGCTCCACCTTGGAGGAGAACCCCCACAGTTGGTACGCATCTTCACGAATGGATTCGTATATCCACAACTTCACATCTTCCTTGCCCTGAATGGAGGCATAGGTGTTCAGTGTAATGTTCACTCCGTATCCCACCCCCATGCAATCCACCGTGGCCATAGTCGGCTCCAGTTCTGCCAAGCGACCTCTTACATATTCTATCATGATGTCTTTATTTGAGCACAAATATACAACAAAATGCTCAATTCTTCTATTACTTTAGGTCAAAAGCATTACTTATGCTCAGTTTCGCATAAAAAATGCAATAGACAAGGCATGTGTTTGCATATGTGCGAATAAAAGCGTATTTTTGTGGGCATAAAGAATAAACATTATAAAGGAAATATGAAGAAACTTTGTTTGATTCTCTTGTGCCTGTTCTCCATGCTCATGTCTGTGGAGGCAAAGCAGTTTGTAAACATCACTCCTATGCCCAAGAAGATGGTGGTGGGCGAGGGGACGTACCGTTTGCCCAAGTCCTATACCGTGGATGTGGCTTTCCTGGCCGACAGCCTGCAGAGCGAGGCAACGAGGTTTGTGGACATTATCCGCAAGACAACAGGCTGCAAAGGCAAGTTGGTGAAGAGCCAGAAGGCCAGCATCAGCATGCAGCTGGACAAGACCATAGCCTACGAGGGTTATCGTCTGAACGTCGGCGAACGTGGCATCAGGGTAAGTGCCTCCAGTGCCCGTGGCTTTTTCTATGCTTTCCAGACGCTGAAGAAGATGATGCCCGCCAATGTGATGGCCGGCATGAGCGTGGATGAGGCCCAGAAGGCAGTTCCTTATTTCCGTGCCGAGGCATGCCCCGAGATAGCCCATGTGGACATAGACGACGAGCCCCGATTCTGGTATCGTGGTTTCATGCTTGACTGCGGCCGCCACTTCTTTACTGTGGACGAGATAAAGCACATCCTGGACGGCATGGCCATATACAAGTACAACTACTTCCACTGGCATCTGACCGAGGACCAGGGCTGGCGCTTTGAGGTGAAGAAGTATCCCCGGCTCACTGAGGTAGGTTCCGTGGCAAGCGATTGCCGTATGACCGACATGGAGAAGGGGCACTACTGGCTGGGCAAGCCCTATGGCCCCTACTTCTACACTCAGGAGGACTGTCGCGAGATAGTGGAGTATGCCCGCAACCTGCACATAGAGGTGATTCCCGAGATAGACATGCCCGGACACATCATGGCAGCCCTGGCGGCATATCCCGAATTCAGCTGCAACCCCGAGGGCGAGCACAAGGTGCAGACCTATCAGGGCGGTGTGTGGACTGACGTGCTGAACGTGGGCGACCCCAAGGCAGTACAGTTTGCACGCGACGTGCTCACCGAGGTGATGGACGTCTTCCCCGGACAGTATGTGCACATAGGTGGCGACGAGTGCCCTACCAATGCCTGGGAGAGCAACGCACAGTGCCAGGAGCATCTTGCCAGCCTCATCAAGGAAGGTAAGGTAAAGGACCTGGAGAAGCATCGTTTCCGTCCTTTGCAGAGTTATTTCATCACACAGATGAACGACCATATCAAGGCTCGTGGCAAGAAGATGATTCTGTGGAACGAGAGCGTTACCGCAGGTGGTGCCGACCTGGACTTGATAAAGAGTACAGGTGCAACGATATTTAGCTGGAATCCCTGTCAGCAGGGTGCTGCCATTGCCGCATCACTTGGTCTTGATGCCGTTATTACGGAGTGGGGCCCTGGCTGCTACTATATCAACCGCAAGCAGCATGACGGCGAGGGCGAACCCGTGGCGGCAGGCACAGGACGCAAGAGCGACCAGTTGCCAGCAGTCTATGCCTACAAGCCCGTGCCCGACAAGGTGATGGACCCCAATGTGAAGAAGCATTATGCCGGTGTGCAGGCAACCTTCTGGACAGAGCACGTTTCCGACATAAACTACTTCAACTATCTGGCATACCCCCGTCTGCTGGCCGTGGCCGAGGCGGCATGGAGCCCGGAGGAGAAGAAGGACTTTGAGGATTTCCGCACACGTTTCACCGCCGACACCATGCTGTTCGACCTGACAGGTCGTCTGTATGGCAAACACTTCATCGCAAAGTGATTCGAACGGAAAACGGAAAACTGAAAACTGAAAAGTGAAAACAGTTAGTGATGTAGGGACGCTGCGTGCAGCGTCCGGACAACAAACAGAATAGCAAACGAACGATAACGGAACAGCAAGCGGACGCTACACGCAGCGTCCCTACAAGCAGGTGAAAGACCTCGGACAAAAGGTTGACGTTAAGTCAAGTGAGATTAAAGCTGAGAACAGAAAAGTGAATACTGAAGATCAGAAGATAGCCGTGCTGATAAGCGGCGGAGTGGACAGCGGAGTGGTAACGCACTTGCTGGTAGAACAGGGTTATAAGCCCGACCTATACTATATAAAGATTGGTATGGAGGGCGAGGACTCTTCCTGCACTGCTGAGGAGGATATAGAACTCTGCATGGCTACTGCACACCGATATGGCCTGAAACTGGAGGTCATAGACCTGCAGAAGGAGTATTGGGAGCGTGTTGTGGGCTATGCTATAGAAAGGGTGAAGATGGGCTTGACCCCCAACCCCGACGTGATGTGCAACCGACTGATAAAGTTCGGTGCCTTCGAGGAGAGGGTGGGGCACAAGTATGACAAGATAGCAACAGGTCACTATGGCCGTATCATAGAGAAGGATGGCAAGTACTGGCTGGGCGTTGCCAAGGACCCAGTAAAGGACCAGACCGACTTCCTGGCACAGCTATCTGGCGTAGAGATAAGTCGCATGATTCTGCCTCTGGGCGACCTAATGAAGGAGGATGTGCGACGCATAGCCAACGAGGCTCGATTACCACAAGCCAAGCGCAAGGACAGTCAGGGCATCTGCTTCCTGGGCAAGATAAATTATAACGACTTTCTTCGCAAGTTCCTTGGCGAACTGGAGGGCAAGGTTATAGACATAGAGACAAACCGCATAGTGGGCACGCACAAGGGTTTCTGGTTCCATACCATAGGTCAGCGCAAGGGCTTGGGACTGAGCGGAGGACCATGGTTCGTGGTGAAGAAGAACGTAAGAAAGAATGTGGTGTTCGTGGCCCACGGATGGGATACGCAACTGCAATACGGACATGTTTTCCGCCTGGCAGATTTTCATGCTATCACGGAACCTCTGCCAATCAATGAAGGCGATGCTCCCATGGAAATATCTTTCAAGGTTCGCCATGTGGACCACTTTATGGACGGCACCATAGAGCGCGATGCCGAGGGCTATATAGTCCGTTCGCCAGAACCTATCCAAGGCATTGCCCCCGGTCAGTTCGGTTGCATCTATGACCGTGAGAAAACCATCTGTTGGGGTAGCGGAGAGATAAGCATTTAGAAAACGGAAAACGGAAAGCGGAAAACGGAAAGGTGAAAAATGAAAACCTTTTAGCTGACCGCTTATCCGCTCCCTTAAGTTTTTTGGATAAATAAAAACATGCAAGCAATAATATTAGCCGCCGGAATGGGCAAGCGCCTGGGCGAATTTACAAAGGAGAACACCAAATGCATGGTGGAGGTTAACGGTACCAGACTGATAGACCGTGTGCTTGGGCAACTGTCCAGACTTGACCTCAACCGTGTGGTAATAGTTGTTGGCTACGAGGGCAAGAAACTGATGGACTATGTGGGCAATGAATACAATGGCATGCCCATAGAGTATGTCAACAATCCCATCTACGACAAGACCAATAATATATACTCTTTGGCTCTTGCCAAGGAACAGATGCAGGAGGATGATACTTTGCTCATAGAGAGCGACCTCATCTTTGACGACAGTCTTTTCTCTCTGATTCTAGACAATCCTTTCCCCAACCTTGCCCTTGTGGCCAAGTACGAGACATGGATGGACGGTACCATGGTGTGCATAGACGATGAGAACAACATCGTGAACTTCGTGCCCAAGGCTGCCTTCCAGTATGAGGAGGTGGACAAGTACTACAAGACCATAAACATATACAAGTTCTCCAAGGAGTTCAGCAAGACAAAGTACGTTCCCTTCCTTGAGGCATACTCCAAGGCCGTGGGCAACAACGAGTACTACGAGAACGTCCTGCGTATCATCACGTTCCTGAGCAACAAGGACCTGAAGGCACTGCCTATAACCGACGAAAAGTGGTACGAGATAGACGATAAGCAGGATCTGGATATAGCCGAGGCTCTATTTGCCGAGGAGAAGGACATCATGCGCAAGTACTATGGCCGTTTTGGCGGTTACTGGCGCTTCCCCAAGATGTTGGATTTCTGTTATTTGGTGAACCCTTATTTCCGTTCGTCAAAGATTATAGACGAGATGCAGGCCAACTTCCGCACGCTGATTGCCGAATACCCCTCGGGCATGAAGGTGAATACCCTGCTGGCAAGCAAGTGCTGGGGCATTAAGGAAGACTATATAGTTCCGGGCAATGGTGCTGCCGAACTGATAAAGGCATTGATGGAACTGCTGCCAGGCACTCTTGGCATCACCCGTCCCACGTTTGAGGAGTACCCCAACCGCCGTGAGGCAGACACGCTCGTTACCTTCGTTCCGCAGAACAACGAGTTCCGCTATTCTGCACAGGACCTCATGGACTTCTTTGGCAAGAATCCTGCCGACAATATCCTGCTCATCAATCCCGACAACCCCTCGGGCAACTTCATTCCTGTGGAGGATATCTGCATGCTGGCGGATTGGTGCGAAAAGCGTGGCGTCAGGTTCATTGTGGACGAGAGTTTCGTGGACTTCAGCGAGGGATGGGAACAAAACAGTCTTTTGTCAGACAAGATACTGGATACCTATCCCCACATGCTGGTGATGAAGTCCATCAGCAAGAGTTATGGCGTACCTGGCATTCGCTTGGGTATCCTCTGTTCTGCCGATGTGGAAATCATTGCCAAAATAAAGAAGATGGTAAGCATCTGGAACCTCAACTCCTTCTGCGAGTTCTTCATGCAGATATACACCAAGTACGAGAAGGACTACAAGAAAGCATGCGACAAGTTCATCGAAGAACGCAACGACTTCGAGTCCAAACTGCGCTCCATCCCCTTCCTGCGCGTCATTCCCTCTCAGGCCAACTACTTCCTTGTGGAGGTTCTGCCTCCCTTCACGGCCAAGACCCTTGTTCTGCGTATGCTGAAGGAGCACAATATCCTCATGCGTGACTGCTCAGGCAAGGGCGGTTTCGATGGCAAGCAGTACATGCGCATCGCTGTCCGCAATCATGAGGATAATACAAAGTTGATAGATGCACTTCGCAAGGTAGGGGAGAGCAAATGATGAAGGAAACAATCTGTATCTGTGGCGGAGGATCGTTGGGCCATGTCGTAGCAGGCTATCTGGCGGCAAAGAAGGATGTGCATGTAAATGTGCTGACACAAAGGCCATCTTCTTGGAAGTCTACTCTACTGATTTCAACACCAAATGGTGAAACGTTGGAGGGGCATTTGCATCTTATTACTGATGACTCTGCTCTTGCCCTGAAGGACTGTACCATAGTTCTCCTTTGTCTGCCTGGTTTTGCTATCCGTCAGCAATTGGAGAGAATAAGTCCTTACGTCAGCGAACGTACGTATGTTGGTTCTGTGTTCTCCTCTACGGGTTTCTTCTTTCATGCCATGGAGGTACTGGATGCACAGGTTCCCCTTTGGGGATTTCAACGTGTACCTTTCATAGCACGCACAACACATTACGGCGAGAGTGCCAACCTGTTGGGCTACAAGAATACGCATAACATTGCCGTAGAGCGAAACAATGACAAGGAGGCATTTAGAGCAAGGATAGAATCACTCTTTGATGCGCCTGTCCATCTGTTGGGCAACTATTACGAGGCCAGCCTTACGAATAGCAATCCCTTGCTACACACATCTCGTCTCTACACCATGTTTGGCGGAGATAATGAGGGTAAGGTGTTCCCCAGGATGATACTTTTTTATGAAGAATGGACAAGGGAAGCAGCCCAACTGCTTATAGACATGGACGAGGAGTTCTTCCGTCTCTTGGACATTTTGCCCGTAAGCAAGGGTTACCTCCCGAGAATTCTGGATTACTACGAGAGTCATGATGCGGAGTCCTTGGCCCGTAAACTCTCTTCCATCCAAGGTTTCAAAGGCATCACCTCTCCAATGGTTCAGACGAAAGAGGGATGGATCCCCGATTTCCAAAGCCGTTATTTTACCGAGGACTTCCCCCACGGTCTGCACTATATCTGGAAACTGGCACACGAAAAGGGCGTGCCTGTTCCTAATATAGATAAGGTATATGAGTGGGGGAACTGCTGTGTTATTAAAACTGAATATTAGGAAATTTAGAATAACGTATCAATTATGTCAATGCAGAAAAAAGACTTTCGTAGGAATCTAATGCTTATATTTTGGTTATATATATGGCCAATTGCTCTGTTGTTCCTGTTATTCCTGTTGTTTATTCCAATGGTCTATTTGGCTGCTATACATTGGTCACTTGTGTTTATTGCAATATTTTTTTGCGGTCCTTTATTGGGCAAAATTTTTAGTTATAAGGATAGTACTGGTCAGGTGGAGGTAATAAGTCGAAGAGCATATTATAAGATACTAATTGGTCTCTATGCTATATTATGTATTGTAGTAGCAGTTTGTGGAATTATCATATTTGCTACTTACCTTGACGATTATTGTGAACCGGCTTTTGAGGAATCCACGGAGATAGTAAAGTGTACAAGTGAAACAAGCGGAACTATAAATGGATATGAGTATGTAGACTTGGGATTATCGGTAATGTGGGCTACAACCAATCTTCATGCAGATAATCCGCAAAATGCAGGTAGGTTCTTTCAGTGGGGAAATATACATGACCATACTCATCCAGAAGGAATGGCAAATACTTTTGGCTTTTTTGATTCTAATGTTCAATATGCAGATGACAAGCATGATCCCGCACGTTCAAAAATGGGAGGAAGATGGCGTATTCCAAGGAAAAAGGAAATAGAGGATTTGTTTTACTTGTGTGACTGGGAACTGGTTATAATACAAAACAAAAAGTGCTATAAGATAACAGGATTGAATGGAAATAGTATAATCCTACCTTTGGCAGGGTATTATCATGAGAATGGGAAGTATTATAATCAGGAAAGCATGTATTTTTGCGGAGAGTTGCATGGCAAAGAAGGAGTCTATTATATAAGTATGACAGATTCTGTTGTAGAAATGGATAGAGCATACTCAGAACGCTACTACTATGCTGTTCCAGTGCGTGCTGTGGCTAACCTAAAATGTATGGATATATGGGAGTATCTGCGACGAGTATTGACAGGTTCTATAAATCCGTTTAGTCAATATTGATTTACCCCCTTCCAAACAAATACTTCCTGAACAACGGACTTATGCGCAGGATGTTGCTTGTTATGATGCAGAAGGCAATGACAACAAGCGCAATGAGGACGGACAGGGTGGTGTCTATGGCAAAGTTGTGCTTGTTAAGTTTGAAGAATGCACCAACGGCAGGTAGGTCGGGCAGGAACAGGAAGTGAATCAGGTAGATGTCCAGAGTGCGCCTGCCAATGTATTGCAACGTGCTGCCAAAGAATGTCATCTTTGAGAAGTATGGCGCATAGTGGCGGAAGTACATGAAGGTGATGGTGAGCAGGATGAACTTCGCCATAGTGGATGGCAGATTTGCCCATGCCATGCGCAAGGTGTGCCACTTCAGCACGTCCATGGTGCAGAACACTACCAGCGTTACGATTACCGGGAAGAACCATTTGGAGTCCATGATGCGCTGGGCAACATTCCAATAACGTCTGACAATATTGCCAAAGAGAAAGAACGGCATGTACTTCATCAGTTGTATCAAGGATGTGTCGTCGAGCAGGGTGGTAGGCTCCTTCAGCCTGTATCCGTCTGCCCACCAGCATAGTTTTGGCAAGTAGCATGTCTCGTATGCCACCAGGGAGAGGAGGAAGAAGAGTGTTATCGGTATCCATGATTTGCACCTTATCTTTGACTCCAGATAGCAGAAGACATAGTACAGCACAAACATATACAGCAGCACCAGCGTGAACCAGTATCCGCCCTTAGTGGGGGAATGGAGATTGGCCTCTACGGCAGGCCAGAACTTGGGATAAAGTGCCACGCACGAGAACAGGAAGAACACTACTGTAGGCAATATCTGTATGCGTATCTTCTTGCCAAGCAAGGATATAAAGGTCTTGAAATCCCACACCAACGAGGCCTTATATGCCAGAAAACCGCTCACGAAGAAGAACAGAGGCATGCGGAAGAGCATTAGAAAGGAGAGCGACGACGAGTGCTTGATGGACTGGTCGAAACCAATCTGTGCCACATGATATGCTACCACTAATATCATCGTGAACCCACGCATGGCATCCAGCCACTCCATTCGTTCTTTTTGTTTCATAGTGTTGATGTCTACGTGTTCCATGAATGTTTTTTACTCTTTCGTTGTTTTCACACCACAAAAATATATAAATCACCGAACATATCATGCTTCATTTCCGGATAACTTGCCTAAATCTGCGCGAAGAATTACGATCAGCAGCATATACTTCCCCCCATTCCTTTCTAAATTCACATAATTTAACTAACTTTGCACCATCATTAGTACAACTATTATTCAACATTTTCTATTTAATTTATCATGTTTAAGACATTGAGGTCATTTTGGGTAGCGGCACTGTTGTTGTTCGCTACTGTTGTTTCCGCACAGGTAACAACCTCTGGAATGAGTGGTAAGTTGACGGATGAAAACAAGGAATCCATCATTGGAGCCTTTATTCAGGCCGTGCATCAACCCTCAGGTTCACGTTACTCAACCGTAACAAACACAGATGGACGCTTCAACATCCAAGGTATGCGTCCGGGCGGTCCCTATGAGGTGAACATCACCTACATGGGTTTCAAACCCAAAAGCGTCAAGAACATCACCCTGGAATTGGGTGAAACCTACAACATGAACATAGTCATCAGCGAGGACACCAAGGACATGGACGAGTTGGTGGTTGTTGGAAGTTCTTCCAAATTTGCCGGCGAGAAGACAGGCGCTTCAACCAACATCAGCAATGCACAGTTGGAGTCTATGCCTACCATCAGCCGCTCAATCACCGACATCACACGCCTTTCGCCCTATGGTGGCAACGGCATGAACTTTGCCGGAGTGGACGGACGTACCGCCAACTTTACCGTGGACGGTGCCAACTTCAACAACAACTTTGGTCTTAGTGACGGTCTCCCCGGTGGCGGCAGCCCCATTTCCATCGATGCTATCGAGGAACTTCAGGTTGTGATTTCTCCCTTTGATGTTCGCCAGACCAATTTCATCGGTGGTGGTGTGAATGCCATTACCAAGTCTGGTACCAACAAGTTCAAGGGTACAGCCTATGTGCACCATCACAACGAGAACATGCGTGGCGATGCAGTTTACGGACAGGTTATTCCCGGTGCTCGCGACCGCGACAGAAGCACTACATACGGTGCCACCATCGGCGGTCCCATCATCAAGGACAAACTGTTCTTCTTCGCCAATGCCGAGTACGAAGCATCTCCCTCTGTTGCCGTTCGCTGGAGACCTTCTGTAGACGGCAAGGCCAGCGAGGAGCAGTACCTCTCCTACACTACCGTTGCCGACATGGAACGTGTGCGAGAATTTGCCAAGACAAGGTATGGATACGACACAGGTTCCTTTACTGACTTCCCAGCCGACGAAAGCAACCTGAAGTTGCTGGCACGCATTGACTGGAACATCAACGACCGCAACAAGTTGGCTGTTCGCTACAACTATACCAAGAACACCGCATGGAACGCACCCAACGTGTCTTCCATGGATGGCGGCGAGCGCTCTGCATTCGGACGTACTTCGCTCTACTCCATGCCCTTCGCCAACTCCATGTACTCCATGAACAACTTGGTGCACTCTGCTTCTCTGGACTTGAACACACGCATCACCAGCAACCTGTCCAACCAGTTCCTGGCTACATTCTCCAAGCTGGACGACGTTCGTGGCTCCAACTCTGACGAATTCCCCTTCATCGACATCCACGATGGCACAAACACCACCACCCAGTATATGGCTCTTGGTTACGAGCTCTTCACATGGAACAATGCCGTACACAATACAGTATTTAATATTAAGGACGACATTACATACTACACAGGCAACCACAAAATTACTGCAGGTATCAGTTATGAGTATCAGATGGCGGACAACCAGTATATGCGTAATGGTACCGGTTATTATCGCTACAAGAGCGTGGATGACTTTATCAACGGTGCAACACCCGAGGTTGTTTGTCTGACCTATGGCTATGATGGCGAGCAGGCTCCTGCAGCACGTGTACGCTTCAGCAAGCTGGGCATCTACGGCCAGGAGGAGTGGAATGCCACCGACAACTTCAAGCTCACCGCAGGTCTGCGTCTGGACGGTTTGTTCTTCAACAACAGCGACCTGATGACCAACAATGCCATCAAGGAACTTGACTACAACGGCCGTCACATCGATACCGGCAAGTGGCCTGGTGCACAGGTTTCCGTTTCTCCCCGTATTGGTTTCGTTTACGACATCATGGGCGACAAGTCCCTGAAACTCCGTGGCGGTACTGGTCTCTTCTCCGGCCGTCTGCCTCTGGTATTCTTCACCAACATGCCCACCAACGGCGGTATGGTTCAGTACCAGGCACAGCTCGGTCCCAAGAGCAACTACAACTATCTGCCAGACGAGGTCAAGGCACAGTATGGCAGCATGAGCGAAGTGATGGCACAGTTTGCCGGTGGTCTGGTAAAGGAACCTGGCAAGTCATACACCGAGTCTCTTCGCGACAAGCTCATCGGTATGGGCTTCCCCAGCACCGTAAGTCCCGAGGATGGCACACGTCCCTCTTCTATCTCTGCCGTGGATCCCAACTTCAAGATGCCTCAGGTATGGAAGACTTCTCTGGCCGTAGACTATGTAGTGCCAGTTTCCTTCCCCTTCACCATTTCTGCCGAGGGTATCTTCAACAAGACCATCAACGCAGCCACCATCTCCGACTGGAGCATCATGCCTGTGGAGGGTTTTGCACGCTTCAATGGTGCTGACGCCCGTCCCATCTATCCCTCTACCTTCCGTTCAGGTACCAAGGCCTTCGTTCTGGAGAACACAGGCCTGGGTTATGGCTGGTCTGCCAACGTGAGTATGAACATGCGCCCCATCAAGGAGCTGGAACTGATGGCTTCATACACCCACACCGTTTCCAAGGAGGTTACAGGTCTGCCCGGTTCTAATGCCGAGTCTGCATTTACCTACGTGCCCACCGTGAACGGTCCCAACAACATTGCCCTGCACAATTCTGAGTACGTTACACCTAACCGCGTTCTGGCTGGTGCTACCTTCCATATGAAGAACAGTCACCTGAGCCTTATCTACGAGGCATGGAACGGCGGATACAACTACTCATACATGACCGCCAACGACATGAATGGCGACGGTTACAACTATGATGCTCTCTATATCCCCACCGACGAGCAAGTTGCCAACAACGAGTTCCGCTTCGTAAGCCCAGGCGACCGCGACCGCTTCATGGACTTTGTTCATGGCGACAGCTACCTGAGCAAGAACCAGGGCAAGTATGCCGAGGCTTATAGCGTCTACAACCCCTGGGTACACCGTGTGGATCTGAGCTACAAGCACGATTTCAAGATCAAGTGCGGCAAGAACATGAACACTATACAGCTGAGCCTCGACATGAAGAACGTGCTGAATCTGTTCAGCTCCGAACTGGGCGTAAGCAAGACCATGAATTCCGACCTCAACTCTGGCCGTATCCTCAAGTACGAGGGTACCGATGCCGAGGGTTATGCTCTGTTCTCTACTCCCGAGAAGGTGAATGCCAACACCCAGACATGGGTTCCCAACTACTCTATCGGTCAGTGCTGGAACATCGCAGTGGGCATAAAGTATATGTTTAACTAAAGAACCATAGACACAATATGAAATTCAAATCAATATTAACACTCATCTTCTCCACCCTGCTCCTGGCAGGATGTTCGGAAGACCAGGTTCTGGGCACCTTCGGCGACCTGAACCTGTCCACCACCTATATCAGCATTCCTGCTGAAGGTGGTGACGTGAAAGTAACTCTCAATGCCGGCGAGGCATGGGAGTTCAGCACAGAGAAAGACTTTGCTATTCCCGAGTGGATTACTGTATCCCAAATAAGCGGCGAAGCTGGTCAGACAGAACTCACCTTCTCTGCCGAGGCTTCAAATTCCGGTCGCGAGGCTGAAATGAAAATCATTGCAGGTGCAAAGAACCAGTTCCTCAAAGTCCGCCAGGGCGAAATGACTGCTACCCCAGCCAGCTGTAAGGTGGTGAACGAGGCTCCCGACGGCAAGAATTTCGTGGTATCAGGTACCATCACAAAGATTGTAAATACCGAGTATGGCAACTGGTACATGACCGACGGCACTGCTGAACTTTACATATATGGTACTCTCGATGCCGAGGGCAAGACCAAGAACTTCCTGAGCCTTGGCATTGAGGTTGGCGACAAGGTAACCATCGAGGGTCCCAAGGGTTCCTACAAGGGCGATCCACAGATGGTGAACGTTACCGTGAAGAAGATAGAGAAGGCTCTGCTCAAGGTTGTTACTCCTTCTGTGGAAATCAGCAAGGAAGGTGGCGTGCTGGAGGTTAAGCTTGCCAGCAAGGGCAAGGCTGCCTTCTACGAGATCAGCGAAGAGTGCCAGGAGTGGATTTCCTACGTGAATGCGGAGTATATCTCTGGCGTGGCAAGCAAGCTGGAACCTAATCCTGCCGACACCGTTGTATATACTTTCAACATAGCCCCCAATAGTGCCAGTGCACGCGAGGGTAGCATTTCGTTCTATGCCAACGAAGGCGAGCCTATCCCATACACCTTCACTCAGGCAGGTGGCATTGCCGATGTTACCGTGGCTGAATTCCTTGCCGCCGAGGTTAATGACGCTGCTCAGTACCGAATCGTGGGTCATGTAACTAAACTTGATTCAAAATACAACAATAACTTCCACATCAAGGACTACACCGGCGAGGTGTATGCATACAAGGTAGAAACCAATAAACAGGAAATAACTATCGGTGACTTTATTACAATTGTTGGTGTGCGTGCAGAATACAAAGGTGCAGAACAGATAGGCAATGGTGTGTTGGAAAAGTACACCCACACTCCCGAAGTCAGCGTAGCTGAGTTCCTCACCAAGGAGGACAGCAAGGATGTTTATTACAAACTGACCGGTACTATCACCGAGATCAAGAATGCCCTGTATGGCAATGTATATATCCAGGATGCAAATGGCGATATCGTATATGTGTACGGTCTTCTGTCCGGTTACGGTGCAACAGAGTCAGCTGACAAGCAGGGTCTCGTGGAGGCCGAGGGCCTGAAGGTTGGCGATACCATCACCATCGTAGGCAACAAGGCTTCTTATAAGGGCGATCCCCAGGTAGGCAATGCCGTGTACATGTCGCACACATCAAATTAATATGCTTGTCCTGATAATTTAGACAAGGGATAAAACTTGACACTCCAAAAAGGGACTATGCCCATTTACAGGCATAGTCCCTTTTTGCGTCCCTGTCTGCTCCTTAGTACGCTTTCTGGCGCTCGGGACGCCTCATTTCGGTCCTCGGAACGTCAAGCCTTGGTCGTCGGGATGTCTCACCTCGGTTCTCGGGAGGACCGAGGTGAGACGTCCCGAGGGCTTTTTCTGGTGTTCCGGGGCATAAAAAGTGTATTAAGGAGGAAAACGGTCTTGTCCTCTGCTGAAAGTGGAAAAAATTCTTTACCTTTGTGTTCAGAGAAAGGAAACGATGATAGCGCCAACACAAAATAAAGTCTTGAGGGAAAAGTACAATCCCGAAGGTTCCCTCCTGCGTCGCCAGCAGATGAGGATGCTGGAGATACTGGTGGAGATAGATCGTATATGCAAGAAGCATGGCATCAGCTATTGGCTGAGCAGCGGTACGCTGATAGGTGCCGCACGCCATGGTGGCTTCATTCCATGGGACGATGACCTGGACATAGAGATGATGCGTGAGGACTATGACCGTCTGATGAAGGTCTTGCCCGACGAACTGCCCCAGACCATGGTCCTGCAGACGCATGAGACGGATTCCACCTACTTCTTCTATTATGCAAAGATTCGTGACCGCCGTTCCCTCCTGGCAGAAGGAAACAACTACGACCGCATGTGGAAGGAACAGGGCATATACATAGATATCTTCCCCCTGGAGCGTCAACCGCTTTGCATTCACAAGATAAGCGAAAAGACCGTAGGGCACATGTATAAGATATGGCGCACATGCACGGACGACAACGTTGGAATAAGGAAGGTGATGAGGTGGTTCCACTTCAACCGCCGCTTCGTGTTTCCAGTTCTCCGCATGCTATGCCGCATGTCGGGCACGGAAGTGATTACCAGCGGTATGGGCATTCCTTATCACAACCCACGGTATGCCAGGGACATCTTCCCCTTGGGCACATTAAAGTTCGAGGGCATTGAGTTTCCCGTCCCTCATGATTACGACCACATGCTGCGCCTCATGTACGGTGACTACATGAAACTCCCTCCCGAGGAAAGCATTACGGCGCACTGTGCCAGATTGGAGTTTCTGGATTAGTTGGGGAACTTCCACGACTTGATGCCATTGAATGTATGTACGGATACGGTAATCGTGTCAGTATATTCGTATTCGGGCAACTTGGAAGTGATAATGGAGCAATAATGGGTTTCGGAATATGACAGAGGGTCGTTGCCCTGATTGTGGTGCAGGGTCAAATGATAGTGTGCGTGAGTCCTGTCACCTTCGCCAGCCTTTTCAATGAAATCTATAGCGTAGCCCCAACCGTGTTTGCCTCCATGGGTTTTGGCGCTCAGGTGCATGTTTATGTATCTGCCCTTTTGCCACATGCTTTCTACGGATGCGGGATTGTGCATCCGGGTACTGGTGCTATCTGCCAGGACGTGAACCGATTCAAGGGTGTAGATTGTGGCCTTGGGCAATTTCTCAGAATTGTCAGGAACAAAACCTATCAGTGCCCTGTAAGTGGCATTGGGGTGGTGGGGTTTCGTGTTGGTGTTTGTTATGGAGAAAGTTGCTCCGTCGTCGGTGGTCATACTGACGAACATGCCATTGGCGCCAGTGTGGAGGTCGGCAAACTCCGTAACGAGATTGGGGTATGGTTCTGATTCTTCCGCACAGGAAACAAGGAGCAATGCCGCCATAAGCAGCATTGCCCTGAATGTTATCTTGAATGAATTGTGTGTTGACGAGGCGTGCTTCATGACTTCTTTGCCTGCTTTTTGTTTACCACCGGATTCGCATACATGGTGAGGATACGCTCTCGCAGGAAGGGTATGTCGGGGTTGGGCAGTTTTATCTTGGTTATCTGTCCGTTGATGTATTCCTCGAACACCTTCTTGTCGTGCTGGCTGTATCTGTTTTGGAAGCAATTGCTGCCATGCAGTTCATCGTAGGCGATGAAGTTGCCGGGATAGAGCATATAACCGGAGTGTATTGCCTTGTCCAGGCGTTGTGCTATCTCCTTGAAGATTTCTGTCTTGGGCATATCCTTCAGTTCGTCTATCCACTGGTTTACGGGAGTACCTGTACGGTAATGTACATGCCCCTTGAATCCGAAGATGCCAATCTTCATGTTGTCCAGGTCGTCCTGCTTGCTCTTCTTCCATGAAGGGTCGTCGCGCTTCTGCTGGAATTCCTGGGCTTTGAGGTAGTCGCAGGGGTCGTACTCGTAACTGATGGTCAGCGGCACTATGTTCAGTTCCTTCAGTCTCTCCACGATTGTTCCCTCGCCTCCATAGGCAAGCATCTTCAGCACGGAGTCCTGGGTGTGGTCGCTGCTGTCCTTGGCACGGCCTTCGCGCTGGGCTATCCAGATGTTTTCCTTCTTCTCCGTGATGGCATAGTGCATGTAGCGGCTCATCAGTATGCTGCTCTCCATCATCTCCTTAGCCTTGAGGCTGCGGCGCACGGTGAATGCCTTGTTCATGCGCACAAGGGTCTTTATCCATGGATATATGAGCAGGTTGTCGCCGATGGCAATCTCGCACGTTGTGGGGAAACCTGCCTCGTGAAGCATGAGGTCCAGTATGGCACTGTCCAGCACAATGTCCCTGTGGTTGGAGATGAACAGCTGGTTGCCGCGGTTGGATATAGTGTCGTGGTTGAAAGTATAGCCGCGTGCATACTTCTTGAGCACGTGGCGCACAACGTGCTTCATGAAACGGAGTTGGAAGTCAAGCGGGGTCTTTACTCCTATGAACATCATCCTGAACAGACCGTTGCGCAAGCCCTTGGGCAACCAGGGAGCAAGCCCCTGCATCATCTTGTTGAAATGGCGGTCGCCCAGCAACTGGTTCAAAGCCTCCTTCATCTCCCCTTTCTCGTAGGGGCGTATCTCATCAAATTCGTGTATGTCCATGGTTTTTCATGAAAGGTTAGGACCCCTCCCCAACCCTCCCGCAAGGGGAGGGAGTATGATGTGCTGGAGGGTTATGTGTTTATTGTTGTCGATTGTGGTCACTCCTCTCTCTGGAGAGGTAAAGGGAGTTCCTTTCTATTTTATAGTCGCATTTATCTGCCTTCTATGATGTCTGTCATCACGTCCTTGATGTCCAGTCCTGCCGCACGTATCTGCTGGGGTATGAAACTGGTGGCGGTCATGCCCGGGGTGGTGTTTATTTCCAGAAGGTTTATCTTCTCGCCCTCGGTGATGATGTAGTCAATGCGTATGATGCCATAGCACCCCAGGATGTCGTAGATGGTGGAAGTGAGTGTCTGTACACGTTGGGTCAGACGGTCGGAAATGCGTGCCGGAGTGATTTCCTCCACCTGTCCGTTGTACTTGGCATCGTAGTCGAAGAATTCGTTGGCGGTTACTACCTCGGTGATGGGCAGTACATGGCTGGAGGTGCGTGTCTTGTAGCAACCGCAGGTTATCTCCGTGCCACTCATGAAGGCTTCCACCATCACGTCCTCGCCCTCCTTCAGTGCCAGTTCTATGGCAGGGCGCAGAGCCTCGGGGGTCTTCACCTTTGTGGTGCCGAAGGAGCTGCCTCCGCGTGCAGGCTTCACGAAACAGGGCAGACCGATGCGCTCAAGGATGTCCTCGTCGCTGACCTCGTTCTCCTGGCCGATGCGTACGATCAGGCTGTCTGCCACGCTTACGCCTAAGGAACGCATGTAGTTGTTCAGCACAAACTTATCGAAGGTAAGTGCCTCAACCAGCACTCCGCTTGTGGAATAAGGCATGCCAATGAGGTCGAAGTAGCCCTGCAGCACGCCGTTCTCGCCAGGAGCGCCGTGTATGGTTATGTAGCAGAAGTCGGGACGAACCGTCTCTCCCTTTTCGTTTAGGAAGGTAAAGGCATTTCGGTCCACCTGACTACGGCTTCCGTCGGGCAGGATTGCCTCCCAAAGGCCCGACTTGAGTTCCACCTTATATACTATATATTTGTCCTTGTCTATGAAGGATTCTATGCCGGAGGCACTGCGCATGCTTACGTCGTGCTCGGAACTGTCGCCGCCACAGATGATTGCTATTGTTTTCATTTATTTATGTGTCTTTTGTTGTCAGTAGTAATAGGAGTATTCGGAAAAATCGGAGTAATCGGAATGTTCTGAATAATCTGAGTTCTCGGAAAACCGCTCACTGCTTACCGCTCATCGCTCACTGCTCACCGCTCACCGTTTTCTTCCTCCACTTTTCTATCAGCGCCAGCATATCGGATGAGAGTTCGCTCTGAAAGTCCATCTCCTCGCCTGTGGTAGGGTGCTGGAAACCAAGGGTCTTGGCATGCAGGGCCTGCCGGGGGCAGAGTTCCATGCAATTGCGGATGAAAGCCTTGTAGGACGCGGTCTGTTCGCCACGCAGAATCTGGTCGCCTCCGTAACGCTCGTCGGCAAAGAGCGGATGTCCTGTATGCTTCATGTGGGCACGAATCTGATGCGTACGCCCCGTTTCCAGACGGCATTCCACCAATGTTACGGGACCGAAGCGTTCCAGTACACGCCAATGGGTTACGGCATGCTTGCCCGTGTCGCTTCCCTCGGGAAAGACGGCCATGCGCAGTCGGTCCTTGGGGTCACGTCCTATGTTGCCAATGATGGTTCCTTCGTCCTGTCCGAACGGTCCCCATACGAGAGCGTTGTACAATCGGCGTGTGGTATGGTAGAAGAACTGCTTGCATAGCGAAGTCTTTGCCTCTGGAGTCTTTGCCACTACCAACAAACCGCTCGTATCCTTGTCAATACGGTGCACCAAACCCACTTCCGGGTCGTTGGGGTCATAGCGAGGGTCGTCCTTCAGATGCCATGCCAGAGCATTGACAAGCGTACCGCTGAAGTTCCCGCATCCGGGGTGCACCACCATGCCGGCAGGCTTGTTGATGAGCAGAAGCTGGTCGTCCTCATATACCACGTCCAAAGGAATGTCCTCGGGAATTATCTCCCAATCACGCTTTGGACGGTCAAGCATCAGGGTGATGACATCGCCGGCCTTCACCTTGTAGTTGCTCTTCACAGGCTTGCCGTTGGCCATGATATAACCGGCCTCGGCAGCTTTCTGTATGCGGTTGCGGCTGGTATCGCGCAGATGGTCCATCAGGAACTTGTCCACACGGACAGAGTTCTGTCCGCTATCTGCCACCACACGTCTGTGCTCGTAAAGTTCCGTCTGCCCACCTTCGTCCTCGATATTCTCCAGG
>JAGBYI010000214.1 GCA_017628845.1 Bacteroidaceae bacterium | reverse complement strand
TGTCCCATCTGAGCGAAAGTGTCAACAACAACAGCATGGAATCAAGGATACCGTAAACATCAACAGTATGGATAGAGAAAAGGTGTAAATCTTTTCAGCTAATGAAGCAAAAAAACGTCTACTGAAATCAGGAAAAGACATCTCAAATAACTTCTGAAAAATATCTTCCCGAGGACAAAGGTCTGTCCTCCCGAGGACCAAGGCGAAAGTTCCCGGTTCTTTCGGCTCGGTCCTCGGGAGGGCCATATAATTGATGTCATGACCAGAAAAGCCAGGTTCACACGATAATGTAAGTTGGGTGATTTCGGATGCTTGTTTAGTTGTCAAGAATACGAGATAATTCTCGTGCATTTTTGTAGTTTTGCAGGCACATGATGCGTCTAATGGGTAAAAAACACGAACAAAAGGAGATGAAATGAAAACGTTAGAAACAGAATTTGAACAAATGGTGAGGGTGTACAAAAGCACCATCTACACCGTGTGCTTCATGTTTTCGAAGGATGCCGATGAGGTGAACGACCTGTTTCAGGAGGTGCTGATTAACCTGTGGAGAGGTTTTGCGTCTTTCAAAGGGGAGAGCAAGGTGGAAACATGGATATGGCGCATTAGTTTTAATACTTGTATATCGCAAGAGCGCAAGAAGAAGCATGCTTCGCACATTCCTTTGGAAATGGGTATAGACCTTTTCCACGATGTGGACGAGGACTCTAGGCAAATACAGATGCTATATCAGCGCATTCATCAGCTCAAACCATTTGACCGAGCCATCGTTTTGCTATGGCTTGAGGGGATTCCCTATGACGAGATAGCTGCTATCGTTGGTATTACGGTTAAAAACGTGTCGGTGCGCCTCTACCGTATTAAAGAGGAGTTGAAGAAAATGTCAAACCAATAAATCTACCCCATTATGACAAACAATATTGATTCAAAGGAAATGCTTGAAATGAAGGAACAGTTATCACTGCTCATCAAGAAGCTGGATAAGGAAACTATCGTTAACGAACGCATTATTTGCCGATCCATGAAAGAGAAGGCAGACAGATTGAACCGGCGTCTGATTGTGGAAAGCCTTGTGGCTCTCATTATGATTCCTTTTTTTATTTGTGTTTTGCCAAACTTGAGTAAGGTATCTATGCCTTTCTGCATCTTCTCTGCAGGATTTTTTGCACTTGATGTCTTGTATAATTTTTATATGTACATACGTTTTAGTCCCCGGAAATTCATTGAGGGCAATATGATTGAGGCACGAAGGGATACCTTGAACTTCAAGAAGCAGACACTCAGATGGACCTATTGCATAGGGATACCATTCCTGGTGGTTTACATCGCATGGTTCGTCTATGAGAAGATGCAGTACTACCAAGGGGAAATCCTGAAGATTGTGCTTGTTAGTGCCCTAATTGGCTTCCTTATAGGAGGAACTATCGGTATAAATATTTTCTTAAAAACCCTTCGTACGACAGATGAAATTTTAATGCAGATCGAGGAATTGGAAGAGAAGGCTTGATAGGAGAGAATCGGCTATAAGAGAGCAATAAGCAAGACCTGTTAATCCGCGGTGGGGTTAACAGGTCTTGTCTTATGTTTTATATGCTGTTGTGTATCCTCCTACTTGCTGGCGTGCTCCTTGATGCCACATATGCGGCGGATCTTGTTGGGGATTTCGGTGTTGTCCATGAAGCCCTGGAACTGCTCGCAACCTACGCCGATGGCATATACGGGAACAAAGTCGGCGGTGTGCGACCCGGTTGTCCACCCGATGCCCGTTATCTTGTCCAGTACCTGGAAGGTGCGTGCCACGAAATCGTTCAGGTCGGTGTAGAGAGTCTTTTTCTGTGCGCTGGTCTTTGCCACGAAGGTGGTGTGGAAGGCATCCTGCAGAGCCTTGTCGTTGCTCTTGCTCACGGGGATGGCAGAGTATAGGCCCAGTTTCTCCTTGAGGTACTCCTTCATGAACTCCCATGTTATCTCCTTGCCGCTCTTTATCATCTGCTGGCATTCGTACTGCATGGCCTGCATGGAGATGCGCTGGTAGTCGTAGTTCTTGAACTTGAGGTTATATGAACCGCCATTCACGCCAGCCACCATGCCACCCGTGTTGTGGTCGGCGGTAACGACGATTAGGGTCTCGTCCTTGTGGCGCAGGTAGAACTCGTATGCTATGCGCAGGGAGTGGTCAAAGTTGAGCAGTTCCTTTACGGCAGCACCGCCATCGTTGGGATGCAGGGCATGGTCGATGAGACCGCCTTCCACCATCATGAAGAACTTCTTGGGAGAAACCTTCTCCAGGTGGTCCAGGCAAGCCTGTGTGATGAAGGGCAGTGTGAGGTTGCCCTGTATGCTGTCTATGGTATAGCCTATATGGGTGAGGTGGTAGGGCTGGTTGAGCAGCACCACCTTGTCGCCATGCTTCTGCTCGTTCCACTTGGCAGGACCGTCTACCACGGAGTAGCCGGCATTGCTGAGCACGGTGCGCACGTCGGGCTGACCCTGTGGGGCAGTGCCTCTCAACTGTCCGCCGGCAAACATCTGGAAACCGCTCTGTGCCATGTCCTTGGTGATGTCGTAGAACTTGTTGCGATGGTCCACATGTGTATAGAATGCACCCGGTGTGGCATCGTCGGGAGCCACGGAGGTGGCAATGGCAATGCCATAGCCCTTGTCCTGAAGTTCGTAGGCAATGCTCTTCACCGCCACGGTGTCAGCATCCACGCCCAGCATGCCGTTCTTTGTCTTGTGTCCTGTGGCCAGTGCCGTGCCGCCTGCTGCCGAGTCGGTGATGGTGTGGCTGGCAGAGTAGCTCGTAGCCACCGATGCCACGGGGAACTGAAGCATCAGCAAGGGCTCCTTGTTGCCAAGAACCGTCTGGTTATATGTCTCGGCACAAAGCACGGGGCTCAATCCCATGCCGTCGCCAATGAAGTAGAAGATGTACTTGGGTTTCTTTGCTCCCATGGCGGTGATAACTACCATTATGAGGAGCAGGGTAGAGAGGATACGAATTTTCATATAGTTTAGTGTTTAGGGGTCTGTTCATAGTCCCAGTATTGCACGTACTTCGTCGCGCAGGTAGGGCACTTCAACCACGTAGGGGCAGCTGTAGTCGGGGTGGAAGATGGCCAGTCGGTTGGCGGAAACCAGTATGCCGTAGTTCTTCTCCAGGAAGTAGCGGTAGACGCTCAGTTGCAGGGCATAGTGCCAATAGGTGGTATCGTGTATGTGCGAGATGGGATTGAAGGCACGCTTGCCCCAGTTGTTCACCTTGTCGGGAGTGCCACAGTTCAGTATCTTGTTGCTTCTCTTCCAGTCGTAGATGGTGAACACGCCGTTCTGATAATCCAGGAAGTCCAGTGTTCCCGCTATGCGGCTGTCCTCGTCGTATATCGCCCATTCCGTTCTGTATGGACAGAGAGTATGGCTCTGTGCAAACTGCTCGAACAGGCGGTATGTCTCGTCGCTCGCGTTGGGGAGTCCCAGGTAGTGGCGCTCTATCTTCTCGTGCATCTGTGTGCCCAGGTTGCGAGCCTCCTCGCCCTTGCGTGCCCACATGTCCTTGACCTGCTGAGGTGTCATTCCCATGGAAGGAGCCTTCTTGGCTGCCCAGTAGTCGGCATCGAATTGCTCGAAATACTCGTTTATCAGTGTGGTAACGGACTTGAACACCTGTCCGTTGCAGGTGTATGTGTGCGTTTCGGGTTCGAACTTCAGCAATGCGTCTCTATGGTGTCTGTGCTCTTCGTTGTAACTCATGGTGAGGGTGTGTATTAGTTTGGTAAGTCTCTTTTTATTGCCATTCAACCGACAAAGATACTAAAAAACTGCCTTTCCATAAAATCCTCGCCATGTTTCTTTTGCTTGCCGGCGGAAAAACGCACACATACACAAACCGCTGTACTCCTCAAAGGCAAGATGTTTGTGGTAGTTGTTTGTGAAGGTAGGGAGAACGAGAAAGGTACTGTTTCTGTACCAACACAGAGGTACTGGCAATGGTACTCAGTAAGTATGCTATCTTGTGTGTGTGCTACGTGTGGCACATACAATTAACTGTCTGTAATGACACCTTTTGTTAAGGATTTACAAGTATTGTCTCACTTATTCGTACTCTGACCTGTCGGTCTAAGGTACTCACGTTGACCTATGCTCTTCCTCCTCCTTACAAGGCATAGCATGCAAGCATTCTTTGCTCTTGTTGCGCACGTCGGTTATTCGCCTTCGCTCATCAAGCTACGCAAGTCGGAAATACTCAAATAAATTTGACCTAACGGTCTTAGAAACTCACACTCGGCATAAAAAGTGAACTTTTTCTGCTCTCGCTTAATCGTTTCTTTGGAAAATCGCTCGCTTATTCGTAACTTTGTCCTTGTCTCACGCCGATTGCGCCCTTTATGGACGCGGGTGGGTGGGGGACAAGACATATATAAAGGCGTTTACTACGCTTTGGTTTTGACGTTCTGAAATCGTAGGAAAATTTCAATCGTAGTCAAGAACAAAGCAACGTGAATGTCCTTCGTGGGTATGTTATATATACATGCCTCACTTTGCCGTACAGCCATTGGTGTATCCTATTGTCACCAGGGTGCAGGTTATGGCGTTGTGAT
>JAGBYI010000037.1 GCA_017628845.1 Bacteroidaceae bacterium | reverse complement strand
CGCCCTGGAGGAGATCCCCTTCCTAGACGACTTCCTGGCTCTGGAGAAGGAGTTCGACAACTTCCACTTCCACCTGGCACTGGACCGTCCCGATCCCAAGGCCGATGCAGCAGGCATCAAGTACACTGCTGGCTTCGTAGCCCCCGTTATGGGCGACACCTACCTGAAGCAGCATGAGAGCCCCGAGGATTGCGAGTACTACCTCTGCGGTCCCCCAATGATGGCCAAGACCGTTCTCGACCTCCTGGACAGCCTCGGTGTGGAGAAGGACATGATTCACTTCGACGACTTCGGCGGATAATCCATCTCGTCACAAGTCAATATAATAACGCAAATGCGCCATTGCCATCATCGGGCATGGCGCATTTGCTGTATTCCAACCGGATAGGACAAGACTCTGCAAGATATTTTATGAAGCCAATTTTATAGATGTAAAATAATGATAAGTTTCGTTTTTTATTATTGACTGTAGTTGAAACAGTACCGTTGGTCTGTGGAATTTCGGCTTCAGCAACGTGAGATTTCTGTACCTTTGCAGATACAACTATGGCTTGCAGACATAATAAAGCCGGCAGAGCAAATCGTTTCATAAGTTTTATATATCGGTGGTTGGGAGATTAGTCTATACTATTCATATATACTTGTTGGATAACGAGAGGCACGGGAACATCGAAAGCCATCGGTGCTAATCGGATATGAAATGATATAAATGCTTTGATATTTACAACGTTGTGTAAAACAAATTACCTCGTAATGTAAATCTATTTACATCGCGAGGTAAAACTATTTACATGCTTTTGTAAAATTGTTTACATCTAAAGGAAACAAAGATGTAAATATAAAGCGTTGTCTTTCAGAATCTTGCTTTCTCGTGTTGCCTATAAGGTGCATTGACTGGAAGTTATGAGAGGGGGCAGTAGTACTGAAAGCTAAAGGTTGCAAGTTCTATCTGAGTACTGATGACTTATGTAGGAAGAGCATCGCAGGATTTCTAATGCTTTGTCCTTGTTAGACGAGAAAGAGAATTGTTTCACTATATCTGTAACATCTCTGTCTATCATCTGGGGTGCAAGGACTTTCAAAGCCTTTAACTTCGCATCATCAAATGAAATCATTGATAGGAGTTTAGCACATTGCTTGCTATTGAAGTAACTGCTGAAGCAAACCACTTTGATGATTCCTATTTTCTTTTTATGGAAAGTGGCATCGTCCACTATTTCGCACATCATCTTGAAGTGTAATACAGATGTTCCTCGTTTTTCTCCTCGGCAATTGTCTGTTGTGTAACCTCGTCAAGCAGTTCGCGCATCCCTATTTTGTAGTCACAATCTATTTTGTGTTCATGCAACATATCCTCATTCATGTTTAGCAAGTTTATTTTGTTGTTGTAGATCATCTATTGTCAACAAGAGCCTTGCCAACAAATCCGCTTCACTCTGTCCAACGTCTTGCTGCTGAGTGCGCCCCTCTGAGAGTACAGAAGCATCTGCTTCTTTTAAAACTACCCTTTGCTCACTGGGTCATAACGAATGAAGTCATTAGGATTATCGGACTCGGCATGACGAGTCCCTGACATGCTATGCCAATCTGTACATTATGAGGGTTAAATATCATGGTGTTTTTGCAGTTTGCTGGGAACATGCCTGTATTCCCGAGAACATAAATATAAGACAAAATCAGGTCAGCATAAGTGTTTTATTACATGTTTGATATTTTATGGAACACTAATCTTGATAAGGCATACAAATGTACAAAGGATTCCCGTCTTTACTAACCCGTCTTTACTAATCTAATTTTATTCAATTTGCAGATTGGTGTCCTTTTTATGTTAGATTTTTACATAAATTAAAGATAAGACGACTTTTTGTCTTAGATGTAATGTATATATGCGAGAAAATAACTACCTTTACCACCAAATAGGACCTACTAAACACTAATTTATAAACATGGTATCTATGAAGAAGCTACTACTAACGGTAATCTCTGTGGCATTGTCCGCAGTATCCATGGCTCAGGATTTGAAGCCTGTCAAGATTTCCAGTGCCTCTGCTTCAAGCTACAATTCTACCAGTGAGAATGCAGCAAAGGCAATTGATGGCAACCACAAAACCTACTGGCATAGCCAATGGCAGAATGGTTCAACACAATTCCCGGTGGAATTCCAGATTACCATGAGTAAGGAAACCATGGTGGACATTGTGCGCTACGTTCCACGACAGGACCAGCCCAATGGAGCATGGGGAAATGTGGAGGTTCAATACAGAGGACTTGTTTCCACCAATAATGAGTGGGTAACCCTGGGAACCTTCAATCTTGGTGAAAGACAGCAAAGCTATGATTTTGAGATAGGCAAGAAGTTCAATGATGTAAAGTTCATCATCAAGAATGGTTATGACAACTTTGCTACTGCCGCCGAGGTGGAAGCATACACCGTAGACAATACAAAGTATAATGCCTTTAAGGCATACTTCCAGGACGATCTGCTCACGACCCTGAAGCCTGAGGTTACCTCCAGCGAGGGAATTGAAGATGCCGACGTTAAGGCTTTGGTGGACAATCTATTGGCAGACAAGGACGGATACAGCAAATTCCGCGTGGGAGAGTACGAACCTTACCGTACCGTATGGTCGTTGCAGTCCGAACTGAAGACCAGTGCTCCCTACAATCAGTGGGAGAACCCCACCGGCATATACCTGAAGGCCGGCGAGAGCTGCTGGGTGGCCGTCAGCGGTGTCAAGGCAGACAAGGTGGGTCTGAAGATCCGCAACTGGGTGAAGGACGAGAGCGGCAGTACCTATTCCCTGCGCAATGGCCTGAACCAGATTACGGCCGCAACGGAAGGTAACGTGTTCGTTGACTACTATACCGACAATTTCGAGAACGCCCCCAACGTGAATGTGCATTTCATCAATGCTCCCGTGCGCGGTTACTGGGATCAGGAGACAATGACCAATGAGGATTGGAAGGCGATGCTGAAACCCTTGAAGAGCGACTCCTCTATAATCATAGTGCGCAGCGAACATGCCCAGGTGGCATATCCCGTATGCGCTTGGAAGCAGCACTGCCCGACCAACGTGGATTCGCTGATGACCCTGTACGAGCAGGTCCAGTGGGCTGAGCGTGACATGATGGGATTGAAGAAATACGGTCGCGAAGTTAAGAACCGCCAGTTGTATTTTGCTTCTACCTACGGTTTCATGGCCGCCGCCAATGTTGGTGCATATTGTAATGTGGGCAGCCTGGGCGCCATCATGGCTCCGGACTCCAAGGAATTTGACTTCTGGGGCGTGGGCCACGAATGGGGACACAACAACCAGATAACCCCTGGTTTCAAATGGAGCGGTTGCGGCGAAACCACAAACAACATCTATGCCTCCTGGGCACAGATACACTTCACCGGCAATCCCTCATACATGCGTCTTGAGGATGAAAAGAGCGGTATAGACGAGTACTCAGGTATGCGTGGCGGCCGCATGCAGACATATTTCGAGGAAGGTCTGCGCAAGGGAGTACAATGGCAATTGCAGGATGGTCCTGACTATCATGGCGAAACACCAAAGACAATAACCGTGGACGGTTATGACTATAAAGGTGCTTACATTGGTATGGTAGAAACAACATCTCGCAACTATGACCACTTTGTTAAATTGGTGCCTTTCTGGCAATTGAATCTATGGGGTACGTTGGCAGGCAAGTGCCCAGACATCATACCTATGGTCATTGAGGGTATACGTACCACTGACGATTATGGATCCAAGTATAGTACCAACGGAAGGCAGCAGATAAATTGGATGAAGTTGGCGTGTGATAGTGCAAAAATAAATTTGCTTCCTTTCTTTGAGAAGGCAGGCATGCTCAAACCTATAAATGCCTATATAGAGGATTATGGTGCCGGTTGGAATATTATTACTGAGGGTATGATAAAAAGCCTCAAAAATTATGTCGTTAACAAGGGTTATCCTGATTTTACGGAAGAGATAAACTATATCAATGCACATAACTATAAGATATACCGTGAAAACCTTAAGCTTGAGGTCCCTGCCACTGTGGGTAGCGGTTGTACGATAGAAGGTAATATGGTTAAGGTAAATCATCGTAGCGTAAAGAATGCCGTAGCATATGAAACGTACAATAGTTCTGATGAACTTATTCGTATAACAATGTATGGCCTTGGTTCTGACGATTCTCACTCCTACACAATGGTCTTATATCCGTCCTCAACAGAGGAATCTGAGGCCGCAGCCTATATCGTTGCAGTCGGATATGATGGTACCAGAAAGAAGGTTTATGACAAGTCTAATCTTAAAAAGGGTTTGACCGCCAACAGATTCTATACTATAGAAAGTACGAATAAAGGTAATGCCCTTAGTTGCGGTACTGGCACAAGCATAAACCAAAGTGGGGAGATTTCATGGAATCTGCTACGTGAAGCAAAGGCATCTTCCGCCAACGTGATATGGTATCTTGAGTCTGATGGCGACAATACATATCTGTACAACCCACAAAGCAACTCGTATTTTACAGGTATTGCCGGAAAAGAAGTAACCAGTTTGTGTGCCAAGAAGGATGCTCCTACATGGGCCTTGGTTAGCGTTGATGAAAACAAAGGTACATATACAATAAATATGAGTGGTACAAATCAGTATGTCAATGCCTACAATGAGACAAAAACTGGTTTGTGGAGTGGTGGTGCTAGCGAAGCCAATAATATTTGGAGAATAGAGCAAGTAAAGAGTGTAACGGTGAATATTCCCGCTGCAGGATATTATTCTGGATGCTATCCTTTCGCTTTGGAGTTGCCGCATGGTCTGAAGGCTTATGTTATTGCCGAAACTGCGACTATGGAATATGACGGAACTAGTTATGACTATGCTGTCCTGGATTTAATAGAAGGTAATATAGTACCTGCGTATATGCCTGTAATATATGCTGGAACTAGCGGAAACCACACTGTAACTTTGAAACCGGATTTTGATTTAACGTTGACAACTGCTAACAAACTCCATGGAACAACTCTAAAGAAAACTGGTTTCGCAAAAGGGGGTGCATTAGTTAATATTTATGATACTGAGAAAGCAGGAACAAAGGCTTATATAGGTTCGTGGTACAGTCAGACAGATGTTCCAGTCAATAGTGCCTATCTGCTAAAATCAGAAGTAGATGGTAAAAGTAGATTTTACCTGCAGACCCGTGATGTATTAACAGGTATCGGTGATATAAAGGAAGACGCAACAGGCGCTGGTGAAGTCTTTTATGAATTGGATGGCAAACGTGCTTCCAAGTTGCAGAACGGACGAGTATACGTTACTTCTAACGGCAAAACAATATTGATACGTTAATATATTCAGGGATTTACAATAGTCGGGAGCGGAACCAACGGTACCGCTCTCGTTCTTTTTTATGCAGGGTGATAGAAGGTAAGTATCCGATGAACTACATATTTTAGCAGTTTTTTAATCCGCTTGGTCATACTGAACCAGATGTGAACATAATCTTGTCGCAGTCGTAAGCAAGGTGGACAAAAAGAAAAGACGATTCCCGATAAGGAAATCGTCTTTTGTACGCCCTCAGGGGCTCGAACCCTGGACCCATTGATTAAGAGTCAATTGCTCTACCAACTGAGCTAAGGACGCGTTGCTTATAGAAGTGAAACCTCGTTTGGTTCCCTTTTGCGAGTGCAAAGGTAATACAATTATTGTAAATAGCAAAGGATTTGTGCTTCTTTTTTGTTGTACTGCAGAAAAAAACGCCAAGTCAACGTAAAAGAGGGTGTCGACTTGGCGATTGCATGCTATTTTTTGTCTTCAGCAGAAGTTTTCTTCACAAGTTTGGGAATTCTGATGGGGTCTCCAGTGTGGATGATGTTTGGGTCTTCAAAGTCATTGAAGACGATAAGATATTGTATCAGATTGCGGTCTCCCAATTCTTTGCGTGCTATCCTGTATAGTGTTTCTCCTACCTGCATGTGATGCACTCGTCCGGCATCGCCAACAATCAGGTACTCGCCACCAGGTACTTGTGGGAAGTATTTGGCTATTTCCCAAAGATCCTCTTCGCTTGCCGTTGTTTTTTGTGTGACGGAATCTTGTTTGGCATTCAGTGAGTCCGTAGCAATGGAATCACAGATAGATGCGGTAGAGGAGGGAGTTACAGCAGGTTCTTTCTTTATGGGTTGTGGGGTTTGTTGCTCTTCCTGAACTTCAGTAGCGATAGAGTCCGGATACAAGGCAAATTCTATTTTGTTCAGAATATGGTAGTGTCCGCATATGTACGACAGAACCATCAGCAGGCTGGTAAGTATGGCATATAGCCATCCATACGATTTCTTTCCTTCCATCTGTGGGGAATGGAGAGAGTTTTCTTCTGCCATGGGATAGGAGGGATTGCCATCGCTGCTTTGGTGCAAGGATGGATGTATATTTTGTGTTTCCTTCTGTTCCTTTTTGGGCGTTTCTATGATAGTGGGGATTTCTACCGTTTCAATAGGTTCTGTAATAGACTCTTCCTTTGTCTCTTGGAACATATTTGGGGTATAATCCTCGTTTTCTTTCAGTGCTGTTTTCGTTTCAATGACTTCGTGTGCAGGAGAGTTGACAGCAGACTCTATGCCTGTTTCTGATTTATGCGTGGGCAGTTCTTCATCCAGTATGGTGGTTTCTACTACCTCCAGAATCTGTTCTGTTGAAGTTTCTTCATTGTTACACGCTGTCTCGTCCTCCTGTTGGAGCGGAATGCGTTCCATGTCCTCTATGGATGTTGATTCGTTCAGAGGAGTTGTCTCAAAGTCAGAGAAAGGATGGTTTACCGCATCTTTCAGAGCGTTGTCTGGTGTGAACGTCAGTTTGGTATGCCCAGCAATCACTATGCGTTCTCCTGTATTTACGTTTACGCTTTCCCTGTCCGAGACACTTATCAGTTTGAATGTACCGAACCCTTTTATCTTTACCAGTTTGTCAATGGCCACGTATTCTTCTACTATTTCAAATACGGTCTTTACAAATGTTGCGGATGTTTTATGGTCTATTCCGTATCTTTCGGAGAATGCCATTGCCAGGTCCTGTATGCTCAGCTTGTTGTTCATAACCGTCCCTCCCGATATTATTTGATTTTGCTTTTCAGTGTGTTACTTTGCTTGAAACCTACTACGATTTTGGGTGGCACCAGCATGCGCTGTCCTGTAGTTGGTGAAACAAGTACGCGTTCCAGACGTTTCTTTGTCTCAAAAGTTCCGAAATTGGAGATCATAATCGAATCCTCATCGCAAAGACGTTCTGTTATCTCCTGCACGAGGGCGTTCATCTTCTGTTGCGCCTCTTTGGTGCTGGATTTTGTCCTACGTGCCAATTCTGCAATAAATTCCTTGTTGTTCATAAGCGTTTATAGGGATTCGTTAATGTGCAATGTTGTTGTCGGCTGTTACAGGTTCTGCATAGAGGTCGAAATCGTCAGCCCTTGTTATCAGTGCTTTGCAGAACATTCCCGGTTCAAGACCTTTGTATGTGCCCGGAATAAGTACCTCGGGGTCTACCTCGGGTGAATCGAATTCGGTGCGTCCTACGTACCATTCTCCCTCCATCCGGTCTATTATAACCGTCATTTCCCTACCGTTTTTCTCCTCTTGTATTTCGGCGGATATTTTCTGTTGCAGTCTCATCAGGCGTGAGAGCCTTTCCTGTTTCACCTCTTCCGGGATATTGTCTTCGTATAATCTTGCGCTTGGAGTTCCTTGCTCCTCGCTATATGCGAAAGCTCCCATTCGTTCAAAGCGTGCCCACTTCACAAACTGGCAGAGTTCCTCGAAGTCCTCTGTGGTTTCGCCAGGGAATCCTACCATCAGCGTTGTGCGCAAATGTATTCCTGGTACCCGTTTGCGTATGTTTTCTATAAGTTTGTAGGTTTCTTCTTTTGTAATGTTTCTGTGCATGGCATCAAGGACTTTGTCGGAGATGTGTTGAAGAGCAATGTCGAGATACTTACATACATTTGTGTTCCGTTGCATTACGTCCAGCAGTTCCGTTGGAAAATCGGTGGGGTAGGCATAGTGAAGTCTTATCCATTCCACTCCAGGGATGTCGGCTATGGCTTGTACCAGTTGGGCTATCCTTCGCTCTTTGTACAAGTCCAATCCGTAAAAGGTCAGTTCCTGCGCTATTACCTGAAACTCCTTTACTCCCTGTGCAACCAGTAACTTTACCTCGTCCAGTATCTCTTCTATAGGTCGCGAACGATGCGGTCCGGTGATTATGGGTATTGCGCAATAGGCACAACGCCTATTGCATCCTTCGGATATTTTCAGGTATGCATAGTGCGACGGTGTGGTGATATGCCGTTCATTGCTGATGGTTTCATTGTATTCGTGTCCCAGATCTTCCAGCAATTGTGTCCAGTCGAATTTGCCATAGTATCTGTCAACTTCTGGAATTTCTGTGCCCAGTTCATCCATAAACCTCTCGCTGAGACATCCCATGACAAAGAGTTTCTTCAGGTCTCCCTCTGTCTTGCGCTGTGCCAGTTCAAGAATCATATTTATGCTTTCCTCCTGTGCATCGGCAATGAATCCACAGGTGTTAACCACAGCAATCTCTCCTGTCAATTGTTCGGCATCGTGCGTTACCTCATATCCCACGGCTTCAAGTTGGCGCATCAGGCGTTCGCTGTCTACCAGATTCTTGCTACACCCCAAGGTGATAATGTCAATCTTCATCTAAAAGGTAATTGGGTGAATTTTATTTGAACAGAGAGTCAACGAATTCCACGCGATTGAACGGTTGCAGGTCTTCCATGCCTTCGCCCAGACCTATGTATCGTACAGGAATCTTGAACTGATCGGATATTCCAATTACAACACCGCCTTTGGCTGTACCGTCCAATTTTGTTATGGCCATGCTTGTAACCTCCGTTGCTGCCGTGAATTGCTTTGCCTGTTCGTAGGCGTTTTGTCCGGTACTTCCATCCAGAACGAGCATGACGTCGTTGGGGGCTTCTGGCAGAAGTTTCTGCATTACTCTCTTTATCTTGGACAGTTCGTCCATCAGTCCTTTCTTATTGTGAAGTCGGCCAGCGGTGTCTATTATCACGACGTCCGCTCCTTGTGAAATGGCGCTTTGCAGTGTATCGAATGCAACCGAGGCAGGATCGCTACCCATCTGCTGCTTTATGACAGGCACACCTACTCTTTCGCCCCAAATGACTATCTGCTCTACAGCTGCGGCACGGAATGTATCGGCTGCACCGAGGACCACTTTGTGTCCAGCCTGTTTGAACTGATATGCCAACTTGCCTATGGTGGTGGTCTTTCCTACGCCATTCACACCAACCACCATAATCACGTATGGGTGCTTGCCCTCGGGGAGTGTAAAACCTTCTGTGTCCTCTGTATTGTTCTCGGTAAGAAGTTGAGAAATTTCATCGCGCAGGATTCTGTTCAGTTCGCTTGTACCTACGTATTTGTCGCGAGCCACACGTTCTTCAATCCTTTCTATTATACGCAGGGTAGTATCCACACCAACATCGCTTGTTACCAGAACCTCCTCCAAGTTGTCCAGAACCTCCTCGTCCACTTTGTCGCGTCCGGCAACGGCTCTTGCTATTTTGTCAAAGAAACCGGTCTTGGTTTTTTCCAGACCTTTATCCAGACTTTCCTTCTTATCCTTACTGAAAAATGAAAACAATCCCATTATCTTTCAATGTTATATATTTAAAATCCGTGCAAAGATAGTACTTTTTTCTTACTTAATGCGCCATAAGTATCCCAAAAAGACAAAAGACTGCTTTATTTTGCTCTCAGACAAGATTTAGTGTAACCTTGTTTGGTTCAATGGATGGGGATAATGGATGTTCTTTAAATCCCTGTGACTGGCAATTGAATATATCTTACTAGACTATAGGTCCTTACATAGTATGAATTTTTCATCTCTTTCATGAGGTGTGCCGGAGAACCTTAAGATTATTTTTGTGTGTGGGGCGTAATAACCACAAACCTCTCCATACAATTCTGTTGAACCATCTGTAATCTCCTAAGGAAACATGATTTTGGATCTAAAATCATATACGATGCCAGTATTCCTTAATATTATTAAGTGTGAATATACGTGAAAAGGTGCAGGAAGAGGGATGTTTAATGGACCGTATTCTTGCACAAGTCACGAAAAAAGCCTAAATTTGCACAAAATAAAGGGTGTTCTGCCCTAAGACAAGAAACATTACTAAACTTTTATAAATGGAAGATCAGGAAAGAATCATCAAAGTGGACATTGAGTCCGAGATGAGGAAAAGCTACATTGACTACTCGATGAGCGTCATTGTGGCACGTGCCCTGCCCGACGTGCGTGACGGCTTCAAACCCGTACACCGCCGTATCCTCTTCGGTATGGAGGGATTGGGCAACACACACAACAAACCCTACAAGAAGAGTGCCCGTATCGTTGGTGAGGTACTGGGTAAGTATCATCCCCATGGTGACAGTTCCGTGTATGGCGCCCTGGTGCGTATGGCACAGGAGTGGAACATGCGTTACACGCTGATTGACGGACAGGGTAACTTCGGTTCTGTGGACGGCGACGGTGCGGCGGCCATGCGTTATACCGAGGCGCGCCTGAGCATGATGGGCGAGGCCATGATGGAGGACCTGGAGAAGGAAACGGTAAACATGACCAACAACTTCGACGACACTCTGCAGGAGCCCACCGTTATGCCTACACGTATCCCCAACCTGCTGGTGAACGGTGCCACCGGTATTGCCGTGGGTATGGCCACGAATATCCCCACCCACAATCTGGGCGAGGTGATAGATGCCTGTGTGGCATACGTGGATAATCCCGAAATGGACACCGAGGGACTGATGCAGTATGTGAAGGGTCCCGACTTCCCCACAGGAGCATACATCATGGGCCTGCAGGGCATAAAGGACGCATACGAGACAGGCCGTGGCCGTATCATCATGCGTGCCAAGGCAGATATCGAGGCTCATGACCAGCACGACAAGATCGTAGTAACGGAGATCCCATACGGTGTGAACAAGGCACAGCTGATCGAGTACATTGCCGAACTGATGAAGGAGGGCAAGCTGGACGGAATAAGCAATGCCAATGACGAGAGCGACCGCGAGGGTATGCGTATAGTCATAGACGTGAAGCGCGATGCCAACGCACGTGTGGTGCTGAACAAGCTGTTCAAGATGACTCCCCTACAGACCAGCTTCAGCGTGAATGCCATTGCCCTGGTCAAGGGTCGTCCCCGCCTGCTCACCCTGAAGGACTGCATCAGCAACTTTGTGGAGCACCGCCACGAGGTGGTAATCCGCCGTACCAAGTACGAACTGCGCAAGGCAGAGGAGCGTGCGCACATCCTGGAGGGTCTGATCATAGCCAGCGACAACATTGACGAGGTGGTGCGCATAATCCGTGCCAGCAAGACCCCACAGGACGCACAGCGCAACCTGGAGGCACGCTTCAATCTGGACGAACTACAGTCAAAGGCTATCGTGGACATGCGCCTGAGCCAGCTGACCGGCCTGCGCCAGGAAGACCTGCACAACGAGTTTGACGACCTGCAGGCAAAGATAGCCTACTACAACCAGATACTGACAGACGACAACCTGTGCCGCAAGGTTATCAAGGACGAACTGATAGAGGTGAAGGAGAAGTACTCCGACGAGCGCAAGACACAGATTATGCCCAGCGCCGAGGAATTCAATGCCGAGGACTTCTATGCCGACGACGAGGTGGTGGTAACCATCAGCCACATGGGCTACATCAAGCGTACCCCCCTGGCCGAGTTCCGTGCACAGGGTCGTGGCGGTATTGGCTCAAAGGGTTCCGCTACACGCGACAACGACTTCATAGAGCACATCTACACCGGCACAATGCACAACACCATGATGTTCTTCACCGACCGTGGACGCTGCTACTGGCTGAGAGTGTACGACATTCCCGAGGGAACAAAGCAGAACAAGGGCCGTGCCATACAGAACATGCTCCAGATAGAGCCAGGCGACAAGGTGCAGGCATGTCTGCTGATCCGCAAGCTGCAGGATCCAGACTTCTGCAAGTCACACTATGTGGTGTTCGCCACAAAGGACGGCATTGTGAAGAAGACCTGTCTGACAGAGTACAGCCGTCCCCGTACAAATGGCGTGAACGCCATCAACATCCGCGAGGAGGACCGCGTAATAGGCGTGAACCTGACCAATGGTACCGACGAGATTATCGTGGCTAACCGTAACGGTCGTGCCGTGCGCTTCAACGAGAGTGACGTGCGCACCATGGGCCGTGTGAGCACCGGTGTGCAGAGTATCGTTCTGGACAACGACGGCGAGGACGAGGTAATAGGTATGGCAGTAATCAACGATCCCGAGAACGAGAGCATCCTGGTGATGAGCGACAAGGGATGGGGCAAGTACACCTCGGTGGAGGCATACCGCAAGACCAACCGCCATGCCAAGGGCGTGAAGGCCATGAACCTGCCCGAGGACAGCAAACTGGTTACCCTGCAGGTTGTTACCGAGGAGGACGACCTGATGATTATCAACAAGTCGGGCACAGTTATCCGCCTGCATGTGGACGATATCAAGGAGACCAAGAACCGTGCCACCCAGGGAACCAAGGTGATAGAACTGAAGAAGCGTGGCGACAGCATTGCCCACGTTTGCGTAGTTCCACGTTCCGAGGATGAGGAGGAGACTGCAGAATTGCAGGAAGGTGCCGAATCTCAGGAACAGACAGCAGAAGTTCAGGAACAGGAACCAAAGCAGAATACAGAGATACAGGAAGAATTTGACTTCAATCAAAACAATTGATGCAATAACCTAAACCACTTAAATAAAAAAACTTATGAAAAAGATTATTTTCGCTATTGCCCTTGCGTTGCTTAGCGGTAGCGTTATGGCTCAGACTCCTGAAGACAAGGAGGCTGCAAAGGCTGCAAAGGCCGCATTGAAAGAGGCCACAAAGCAGGCCAATAAACTACTTAGTGACGGTCAGAAGTGTGCAGAAGAAGTTCGTATGCTTAACCAAGCGATACAGATGGAGCAGCAAAAGGGAGAATCCTCTAATGATAAGTTGATCTTGGAGAATGAGGCCAAAAAGCAAAGCACATCGCTCGAAGGTATAAGGCTTCTGACGGAGGCATTGGCCACAGAGTATATCAAGGATAACAAAAAGTTTGTGGCATACAAGGATATGGATGAAATGGCCACAACTATTTTGAACAATGAATTGATAAATGCCTCTAAGAAGCAGCCTTATGACCGTGCTGCCCTCGCTGCATCTATTTTTGCAATCACTGATGCCTGCCATGGACAACTTGTTTATGCTAACCCCAAGGACCCTTCTCAGGAACTTATAGTCCAGGCAGTAAGGCTGAAATTTCCCAAGACTCATGCATATTATGCTTATCTGTGCCAGTTCTGCATTGAAGCAGGCGACCTGGATGGGGCACAGAAGGCATTAGATGCATATATCAATTTCCCTCTCAATTATCCGGAAGTAGCAGATAACGAGGTCGTAAAGAACCCTGAATACCCTGCTGCTCAGTTCGCTTTCAATATCTTCTATACCGCATTTAATCAGAAGAATATGGAACTGATGGACAAGTACTATGACATGGCCCTGCAGTTTGACAACAAGGAGAGTCATGATTTCGTACTCCGTGCCAAGCCTCAGATACTCAAGGACCAGGGCAAGACAGAGGAATGGATAGCTGCTTTGCAGGAGATGATAGCTATCGCTCCGGATTCCGAGGTTGGAGAAATAGGAATGCAGCAGCTCATGGCTCATTACAACGGTATTGGCAATGATGCTGTGGACACATACACCCAGCAGTTGGTGGAGAAGTACCCCAATAATAAGGTGGCGAACTATTGCCGTGGTTTTGCTTTCTATGCCAAGAATGATTTTGACAAGGCCATCGAGTTTTTCCAGAAGTCAATAGATATAGATCCCAATTATGTTGACGGTGTATACAACTGTGCATACTGCTATTATCAGAATGCTCTGGAGAAAGCACGTGCTATCAGCGGAAAGAAGATGAAGAGCCAGGCTGCCATCAATGAAGCCGAGGCTGAAGTGAAAAGTCTTTTTGCAAAGGCAGCTCCTTATTTTGAAAGATATCGTGAAATGGCTCCTACCGAATCAGACAAGTGGGCTGGTCCTTTGAAGGTCATTTATAATAATACCGGACAGAAGGAAAAGGCTGCTGAAATGAATGCGTATACAGAATAATGGGTTCTGTTGAAGACCGTAGTTAATAATTGATATGGCTACCATAACGGTAGGGCGTTGTGGTAGCCATATTCGTAGAATAAAGCATGCTTCGATTTATATTTATTCTTATTTTTATATGTTTCTCTCTGCCAGAACTTCATGCTCAAAAGACAATGACTATGAAGAAAAGGTTCAGGGAGGCTCATTCTTCTATTAAGGCAGGTTCCGGTCAAGAGAATATCGAACGTATACTCCTTGACAGTATGGCTCTGCCCACCATCACCGACAAAATCAAGGCTGAGGGCTATCATCTTTGTGCTCTGCTGGAGCAGAGTATAAATGACGGCCTTAACATGAAAGCCTACCTGAAGCAGAATTTAGATACCGCCAAACTATATAACACAATCCTCAGCATATACAGGCATACGTTAAAAAGCGACTCTTTAGATGAGAAGGGGAGGTTTGAGGACAAGAATAGAAAGTTGAGAGCATTGCATCGAGAGAATCTTTTGGGAGGAGGTAAGTTCCTTTACCGCAAAGCCAAATGGTCCGAGGCATATTCTTTTTTTGACATGTTTCTGAAGACGAGCACTACCGATATGGACTCTGTGCTGGGCCGCGTTGCATATTGGGCAACGGTGTGTGGAATGAATGTAGACAACCCCTATCATGTCTTGGAGTATGTCAATACGGCAATAGCACTTTCACCAGAAGCGTTCCAACCGGCATTGGCGGAATACAAGGCCAGATCCTATGTCCATATTGGAGACAGTTCCCGATGGTTGGAGGTCTTAGAAGAGGGAGTTGACCGCTATCCTGCGCACAATTACTTTTTCTTGAACCTGATGGATTACTATATGCGACACGGTCAGACAGAACGTGGATTGACTGTAACGGATTCACTACTAAGAACGGTTGGCGACCATGCTGTTTACTGGTTTGCGATGAGCATGTTTGCCCTGGCACAAGGGGATTTCGAAAAATGCGTTGCCATGAGCGATGAATGTCTGAGGCGTGAACCGGACAATGTAGATGCCCTATATAATAAAGGTATATCTTTATTGAATATGACTTTGGAAGAGAAGTCCCAGTCAAGAAGGAGAGTCCTTTTTCGTCATGCACTTGAACCGATGGAAAGGGTACGTGAATTATCTCCTGACGATTTGCAGCGTTGGGGCAATCCCTTGTACCGGATTTACCTTAACTTGAACATGGGCAAGAAGTTTGAGGAAATCGACAAATTGTTGGAGAGGCATTCGAGGGTTTCGCACTCCAGACAGTCTTCGGAGGCAGTCACAAAGGATATGACACCTACATCCCCGGATGCCATGGACAAACAACTTGCCAACCCTTAATGTCATGTTTAGGAGGGATATGTACAGAAGAGTATTCTTTCTATTTGTTTTGACCGTCGTGTTGGGTTCCTGTACACGGCACGATTTCACCTTGCCTGACGAGTTCAACCGCCGGGCATATATTCTTCGCTATATTGACACCGACTCCTCTCTATATTATGCCGACAAGGCCTATAGCCTGAGTGCTAACTATCCGGACGGTAGAGCAGAAGCCATAGGGCACAAGGCGTTTGTCCTGTATCAGCAGATGTGTTTCACCAGGGCCATGACAGAGCTTGACAGGATAGATTCTATTACCAACAATCAGGTAGAGCTGCTGTGTGCCGATGTTCTGCGCATGAAGATTACCCAGAGAACCGGAGAACTTCGTACATTCTATCGTGCGTGGCATAGTGCTGAGCGGAGGCTGAGAAGGGTGGAAGAGGAGAAGCATCTTCTGTCTAAGCATTTGAATGAAATGCTGCTATATGCGCGCACAGAGATGCATATCATCGGTTCCACATATTACTTCTATTCCCAACAGGACTCTGCATCCCGTGCCGAATTGAAGTGCATCGAACAGGACATGATGCTGCCTCTTGACACTGCCCAGTGGTGCAATTACATGTACATGTTAGGTGCCGGAGGCATGCTTGCTGGAGACAGTGTTAGCGTTACGCTGAAGGAATTTGATTACCTGACTCATGCCCTGACCGTTGCCATACGTCGCAAGGACAAGTATTTTCAGGCAAATAGCCTCCAGGCCTTGGCCACTCTGCTGGAGAAACCGGAACAAAAGCAAATATTGCAGGAGAACCATGGAGCAGGTATTGATTTCATCTGCGGCCTGTATTCCCAGAAGGGGGGGGCGTTTTGCGTGGATTCATTGCCGTTGACATTGGCCACTCGTTCTTATGAACTATTCCGCCAATACAAGGACCGTTTTCAAACCGCCAACGTTCTGCGTACCATTGCAGAGATTTTGTTCCGTCAGCACAGATATACCGAAGCGCTTGCCCCTCTGCAGGAGGCATTGCAGATGGTTTCCGAACAGCATCGTCTTGATGACAAGCGTGTGCCGTATTGGGAGGCTGCTATTTTCGAGCGCCTGTCTCTGACCTACAGTGCTTTGGGCGATCACAGTACTGCTATGGAATACCGCAACCGTTATCTGTTGCTTCTTGAGGCCATGCGCCAGGATTTGGAGGAAGAGGCACGTGCCGAAGAACTTCAGCAATATAGTTACCGGCTTTACATTAATCTTTTTGTCATTGCTGTTCTTGTATTTGTTGTTTGCTTGGCTTTCCGTATGTTGCATACCAGAATACGGAGGCATGGTATGAAGCAGGACAGGGAAGCGGAAGAGACACTTCAGTTGACAAAGGACGAGACATGTGCTCGTGAGATGGAACTTGCTCGAGAAAAACTTTCCAATATAGAGCGTCGTGCCAAGGTAAGCCTTGTGGAGAACGTTGTTCCGTACATCAATCGTATGCTCAATACGGACGATATGGAATATGTGGCGGAACTCTCAGCAGAGATACTGCACATAAACGACATCCTTACGGAGTGGATACAGGTAAGGCGTGGCAAGGTGGCGATGAACATTTCCACTTTTGCATTGCAGCCATTATTTGATACCATAGCAAGGAACAGAAGTACATATCTGCAAAAGGGACTTTCTTTTGAAGTCCCCCCTGTGAGGGATGTGAGTGTAAAGGCCGACCGTGCCCTGACCCTTTTTATGATAAATACGCTTTGCGACAATGCCCGCAAGTTTACCCCATCTGGAGGAACTGTAAGTATCTGTGTACAGGCAGATGACACCGTTGTGGAGATTTCCGTTAAGGACACTGGCATAGGTCTTAGCCAGGAGAATGTGGATAAGATTAATAACAGCAAGGTATTCAGGATATCCTCGTCCACCGACGAGAATGCCATTTCCTCCAATGAAGGCGGCGGATTCGGTTTTGGCTTGATGAACTGCAAGGGCATTATCGGCCAGATGAAGAAACTGTCCAGCCGTTTCCAGTGTTGTGATTTCGGTGTGGAAAGTTCTGAGGGGCAGGGAAGCCGCTTCTGGTTCAGGCTTCCCCGGGTATTGTCGGTGCTGGTTTTCTTTCTCTTTGCTACAGGCATGTTTGCTTCCGGCAAATACGATACTGCCCTCCAATATTATGAAAGACAGTCTGAGGCCAATGCCAATACCGATTATACAAAGGCTTTGGAATATGGCCGCATGGCATTACAGGCGGTGCCGGCAGACAGTATCCATTTGAGAATGCAGATTGAGAACCAATTGGCAATAACCACTCAGGGCCTGTGCATGTGGGACGAATACAAGAGGCACAACATGGAGTGCCTGCGTCTGTACAGACGTATTACCGCCGACCCCAATCTTCCCATCTATGCACGGCGCCTGCATATGGTCAAGACGGAAATCACGTGGTCCATGTTCTTCTCTCTTTTGCTGTTGCTGTGTTCCGTATTCTTTCTGCTGCTTGTGGCCAGACGCTCTCGCAGGCGCAGAAACGAGGTATTGCAGCAGAAGGATACGTATATCCAGCAGTTGGAGACGCTGAACCGTGTGCAGTACGAATTGGACAGGGTGCATATCCAGAACAGGATACTGGACAACTGCCTGTCTGCCATCAAGCACGAAACAATGTACTATCCTGCACGTATACGCCAGATGGCATTGGACCCTCACTCGGACAGGGAAACCCTGTACCAGTTGGTTCATTATTATAACGATATCCTTACCACCCTGCTTGAGCAGGCACGCCGTCAGACACAGAACAGGCTGACTATGGACGGAAGTGTGCTGGCCGAGTTGAAGCGCAGGGTAATGTCCGCCATATCCAATGTTCCGGTTTCTGTATCCGTTTCCGAGCATGGAAACATACAGGAGATAAGGATAAAGGTTATCAGAGGCGGGATTGCCGACAACCTCTTCACTCCCGAAGCCGGCAATCTTGATGCCTTTGTTGCCCGAGAAATCATTCGCATGCACGATGCTGCTTGTGGTTTCCCAGGATTGAGACTATATGTGGAAAACAACGAAATCATCATAACACTATGGAAGAATTCAAGGTTATTATCGTCGAAGACGTTCAGTTGGAACTGAAGGGAACCGAGCATATATTCAGGAGCGAAATCCCAGAGGCTGCAATCATAGGCACGGCCCAAAACGAAGCGGAGCTGTGGAAACTCATGCGTCAGGATGTCCCCGACATGATATTGTTGGACCTCGGTTTGGGAGGCAGCACCACGGTAGGTATAGACATCTGCCGCCAGTTGAGGGACAGGTACACCAATCTGAAGATACTCATCTTCACTGGTGAGATTCTGAATGAACGCCTGTGGATAGAGGCTCTTTCTGCAGGTGCCGACGGCATAATCCTGAAGACGGGGAACCTGCTCCAACGCGATGATGTGCAACTTGTCATGCATGGCCGCCGCCTTGTCTTCAACGAACCCATATTGGAGAAGATTCTGGCGCGTTTCCGCAAGAGCGTGCTGACCGAGGTGCAGCAGAGCGATGCTATCATCGATTACGAGATAGACGAGTACGACGAGCGCTATCTGCGTCATCTGGCGTTGGGTTATACAAAGGACATGATTGCCAACCTGAAGGGGATGCCTTTCGGGGCGAAGAGCCTGGAGAAGCGTCAGGCGGACCTCATCAACCGCCTGTTTCCAGGAAGCGAGCGTACCGGAGTAAATGCCACTCGTCTGGTAACGAGAGCCTTGCAGTTGCATATCATAGAATTGGAAAATTTGAGGCCCGACGAGGAGTAGCGCTTCTTTCGGGCACGGAAACATAGTTTACCGTACATGGACGAATTGTTAAGGTATTTGTGGCTTCATGGCACGGAGCGTGCAGCATCCGAACTCCTGGTGTACACCATCTTGTTCGTTGTGGCCGTCGGCAGTGTCATACGTAGCAGGTTGCTGGTATTGCGCGACTGGGACGGTCTTGTTGCGGCTATAGTGGTTGCCGTAATATCCAATGTATTGCTCTTCTTGTCGGCCGTCATTCCCAGCAGTCCCCTTTTGGGTGTCACCGGAAGAGTGTTCCCCTCTCCCTGGAGCCACGGATTGTTCCAGTGTCTGTGCATAGAGTGCATTATGGTCAGCCTTGTCTTTGGCATAGTTGCCGGCACTCTTCATTCCAGACGCGACATTCTGGAACTCTTCACCTATGGCATAGTGCGTTGGCCATGGGCCATACTGCTGGCTATGCTGGTATCCTTCTCTTTCAATATATAAGGCATATTTTCAACCATACCGAAGAATAACGATGCTAATAGACGAACTCAACGAAAGTCAGCGCGAGGCGGTTCTCTGCTGCGATGCTCCTTCACTTGTCATAGCCGGTGCAGGTTCCGGCAAGACCCGTGTGCTGACATACAAGATAGCCTATCTCCTGCAGACGGGCATGCAGCCATGGAACATTCTGGCCCTTACCTTTACCAACAAGGCAGCCAAGGAGATGCGCCAGCGTATAGGACGGATAGTTGGCGAGGAGACAGCCTCGCGCTTGTGGATGGGCACCTTCCATAGCATTTTCTCGCGTATCCTGCGCCAGGAATGCGACCACCTCGGTTTCAGCAAGGATTTTACCATATATGATGCATCGGACAGCAAGAGCCTTATAAAAAGTATCCTTAAGGACATGCAGCTGGACGACAAGACCTACAAGCCGGGCAGTGTAGCCTCGCGCATCAGCATGGCCAAGAACCGTCTTGTCCTGCCTTCGGCATACATGGCGGACAGGCAGAACTTCGAGGCCGACATGCAATCTAAGATGCCTGCCATCGGGCAGATATACATGCAGTATTGGCAACGATGCCGCCAGTCAAACGTGATGGATTTCGACGACCTCCTGCTATACACGTGGATACTGTTCAAGGAGCACCCCGATATTGTGCAGAAATGGGAGGACCGATTCCATTATGTCCTTGTGGACGAGTATCAGGATACAAACTATGCCCAGCATCTCATCGTGTGGCTGCTGACCCAGCATCGCCAGCGCGTATGTGTGGTGGGAGACGATGCACAGAGCATATATTCCTTCCGTGGTGCCAACATAGACAACATCCTGCGCTTCCAGGAGCAGTACAAGGGCAGCAGGTTGTTCAAACTGGAACAGAATTACCGTTCTACGCAAACCATCGTTTCTGCCGCTAATTCCCTTATAGGACACAACCGTGGGCAGATACACAAGGATGTGTACTCGCGCAGGGATATGGGAGACCCCATCAGCCTGCTTCAAACATATAGCGATATAGATGAGGCCAATGCCGTAATGAAGTGTGTCAGGGAGTTCCGTCGCAACGAGCAGATTCCATACAGCAGAATGGCCGTCCTCTACAGAACCAATGCGCAGAGCCGTGCCTTCGAGGAGGCTATGCGCAAGGCCTCTATTCCCTACAGAGTGTACGGGGGCACGTCTTTCTATCAGCGCAAGGAGATAAAGGATGTCATTGCGTACCTGCGCCTTACCGTCAATCTTCACGACGAGGAGGCTTTGCGACGTATCATCAACTATCCTGCACGAGGCATTGGACAGACAACTCTGGACAAAGTGTTCCGTAGTGCTGCCGCCAACAGCGCCTCGCCGTGGGAAATACTGTGCAAACCGCATCTCCTGCCAGATGTCAATGCCGGAACGAGAGGCAAATTGCAGGCCTTCGTACAGATGATGACGGAGTTCCACGAGCGTCATACCGGCGACGATGCATACGCTATTGTCTTGGACATCGTACGGCAGAGCGGTATTCAGGCAGAGATAAACAGAGGGCGTGAACCCGAGGATATTGCCCGTCAGGAGAACCTTCAGGAACTCATGGATGGTATAGCCGCATTCGTACAGGAGCACAAGGAACAGGGGCAGGACTATCTGCTTACGGATTATCTCCAGGAGGTTTCCCTGCTTAGCGATGTGGACGAGAGTGAATCGCAGAGCGAGGACAAATTAACGCTGATGACCGTACATTCTGCCAAGGGCCTGGAATTCAAGGTGGTCTTTGTCGTAGGTATGGAGGAAAACCTCTTCCCATCGCAGATGAGCATGGACAGCGTCAGGGGATTGGAGGAGGAGCGACGCCTGTTCTATGTGGCCATCACCCGTGCCGAGGAGTATCTTGTAATCACCAATGCCAAAAGCCGTTTCCGCTACGGCAAGACGGAATTCTGCGAACCCTCGCGTTTCCTTCGCGAGATAGATCCCCGTTTCCTCCGTGTCAAGGGCAGTACAGGTAGTGTTTCTGTGGGCAGTTCACCAGTCAGAAGCGTCCCCACAGGTCTGGATGCACGTCGGTTTGTCCGGGTGTCTCCTGTCAGGAGCGCAGAGCCTCAGCAGGTTGCCTCTTCTGCAAACGCCACGGTTGCTGTTGCCGTTGGCACGCGCGTACGCCACGAGCGTTTCGGTATAGGCACTGTTACTGCCATCGAGGGCAGCGGAATGGATACCAAGGCTACAGTAAACTTTGATAATGCCGGCACCAAGCAGTTGCTTCTGCGATTTGCCAAAATCACGGTTCTGTGATCTTCGGGAAGGCATGATTGGGTCCTCCCGAGGACCGAGGCTTGACGTCCCGAAGACCGAGGCTTGACGTCCCGAGGACCGAAACTATACTTTCTGGGGACCGATGCAAGAGTTCTCGAAGAGCAGGGTTTAAGTTACCGAAAGTTTCTCCATTGTCATCTGTGGGTGAACCTCATTTCCTCCCCTTGCAGCTGCAAAAGGGCTGTTGTTGCACTTATATTCTTTTTGTTTGGTGTCTTTCGTATTTTTATTGTATATTTGTGCCATGTTCCCGTGGTTTTACGTTATGATGACGTTTTTATTTCGGGATTTGTGCGAGAATAAACAATATTAAATATGAAAAGACAATTACCCAATTCCTTGCGGGCACTGTTCCTGTCCCTGGCAGTGTTCCTGTCCTTGCCCATGCTGGCGGTAGATGTTGAGATTGGTGGGATAAACTATGACCTTGTTGTCCTTTCCGGTGAAGATACGGGAGAATCTGCGGATGCTGTCCGTTATATTACCTTGACTGGTGAGCGTGTCTATGGCATACCCGAGAGGCATATCTTGGGTGAAAGCATGTCTGGCGATGTGATGACATTGAGTCTTCAGGGCGGAGAGGAATGGTCGTATAGCGTTTCCGACGTTGTTTCTGTGGGAAGCCAGTACGGTGGCGCAGAGGCGGAGTTGACATACTTCGGGTTCACGCACGAGGACAATGACCAGGTATATAAGGATGTCGTGGCTACCATTACGGAGGAGAACGATACCATAGTGGTGAGGGCGGATGTTCCGGTCATTGGCAAGCGCCTGCGTCCGAGTTTCACTACAAGCGAGGCTTCTGGGCTTTATTCAGAAGATGGGCAGGTGGTGAGCGGCAAAAGCCATTTCCGTTTCACGTCTCCCACGGTATTCACCCTTGCGCAGGACAACCATTATATATATACCGTAGGCGATGACCAGGTGGGTGAGTTCACCCCCCTGGGACGCCCCTGCAAGGTGGATGTGAAGTATCTTACCGACCATGCCTGTGGCACATACAAGATTCCTACCGTCTATATAACCTTCGGCAATGATACCACAAGGTGGGATGACAACCAGTGGATAGGCATGATCCTGCCCGATGGAACTAACACCAAGGAAGAGTGGATAGAAAATTGTACATTCCAACTGGATGGTGCCGGTATATGGCCTGACATAGAGAAGGTGGAAGGGTGTGAGATACGTGGACGAGGAAACTCGTCCTGGAGTTGGAGTTACAGAAGCAAGAACCCCTTCCGCATCAAGTTGCCCAAGAAGAACAAGCAGTCTCCCTTCAATCTGACGGAGGACCGCCAGTGGGTGTTCATTGCCAACAAGCAGGACGGGTCGATGACCTCCAACTCCATTGCGCAGAAGGTGGCGGCAATGGTGGATGCCGAGGCTCTGTGCCACATGATTCCCGTGGACGTCTACATCAACGGACACTACCGCGGTTCCTATTGCTTTACGGAGAAGATTGGCATTGCCGACAATAGCGTGGCCATAGACGAGGCAACGGGTTGCCTGCTGGAATTGGACGACTACTTCGACGAGACCTTCAAGTTCAGGGACGATGCCTATAATCTGCCGGTCAATATCAAGGACCCAGATTTCTCGGAGGAGGACGATGAGCGTGTTGTTACATACGACGATATAGTGGCTTCTGTAAACGAGATGACTTCCACACTGAAGCAGGGTGGCGACATCTCCCAGCATGTGGACATGGAGACGTGGGCAAAGTTCTGGCTGGTCAACGACCTTGTGCGCAATGTGGAGACACACCATCCCAAGAGTTGCTACCTGTTCAACGAGAATCCTGCCGAGGGCGAGAAGTGGAAGTTCGGCCCTGCATGGGACTTTGACTGGGCGTTCGGCTATGAGGACCAAGGCACGTATTTCAATGCCGGTGCCGAGGAGGACCTCTTCAGCAGGGCTGCGGGGAGCAACAGGGCGGGTTACCGCTTCTACAATGCCCTGCGCAACACCGAGGCCGGACGCAAGGCTTACCTGAATGAATGGAACAAGTTCATGGAGGAAGACCGCCTGCAGGAGTTGATGGAGTACATCGATGACTATACCGAGTTTGCCCAGTACAGCATAGAGCACAACAATGACGCCGATATCTGGGAGAAGGACTATACGGATTATTTCTCTGTGGCCGAGCGTAGCAAGCAGTGGCTTGCCCGACGTGCCAACTTTATATACAGCAACATGCAGTCTTCCGACACTCCGGATAGCGATGAGATAACGACAAACATATTCATACGTAGTGGTATCCGTTACCGCATCCTGTCGGAGTCGACGGTAGAGGTGTATGGTCTTGCTTACGGCAACACACCAGACGAGGTTGTGCTCCCCGAGACGGTAAGTTTCTGCGGTGTTAAGTTCTCTGTGGTTGCCATTGGCGATGCGGCGTTCGAGAGTTGCTCTTCCCTCACTTCCGTAACCCTGCCCGAGGGAGTGGCCAGTATCGGCGACAAGGCTTTCTATGCATGTACTTCCCTCTCGTCCGTTGCCTTCCCCTCCACCTTGCATAGCATAGGTTCCAAGGCCTTCATGGAGTGTCATGCACTTGCCGAGGCAACGTCAAACTCCGTGAACATAGTGATTGGAGACAATTGCTTTGCCAATATCCCCTACGATGCTGTCCTGCATGTTATTGCCGGCACAAAGACGAGATACATTGCCACCGGTTGGGGCCAATACTTTGGCACCATAGTGGAGGATGTAGAGTCCGACGTGGAAGTCAGCAATAAATATATAAAGATAGGTACGGCACAGGCCTCTATGACTCCTGGCACATGGTATTTCGTGCACAACAGCCGAATCCCCAATAATACGGCAGTTGATTTCTCCGACCCCGGGGAAGAGGTTAAGGTCGCAGGTGGTTTTGTGCAGGACCAGGGTATTGGAAACAGTGTGCTGATGTCCAAAACCGCATTGATAGATTCCGTAAAGGGCAATGGTCTTCATGAATACGATTGCAACAGCCTTCTTATCCGTTTTGTGCCGGTAGAGGGTGTGCACGATGCCTTAAAGGTGCAGTTTGCCACGGGTAACTGGTTGAAGTTGCTTAGTTATGATTTTACTACCACGGACCTGGAAAGCGAGGCAACGTATTTCAACTTCTACCTCATAGACGGTAACGAGCTCGGACGCTTCGGCTGGAACGCCTATGACATGGAGGGCAGGGTGGACAACAATGGAGCAGGACAAACCTTGGTACCCTGGGGTAGCGGTGAACTTTCAGGTGTCATGACTGGCAACAACGTGTGGCAGATATACGATGCCGTTGTCCTTGAAGACGAGTTTTCGGAGGATGTCTGCATAGAGGACGGTTCCGTGGACACATACTACAAGGCTTCAGATCAGCAATGCACCACATTGCAATACCGCCGCACTTTGCCCAACATGGAGTGGAACTGCCTGTACGTGCCCTTCAAGATACCGTATTCCCTCCTGTCCGACGACTATGACGTGGCATACATCAATGGCATGAACTCCTACGACAACGACGACAACGGACAGATAGATGACATCCGCATGGAGGTGATAAAGGTAAAGCAGGGCACGCTGAAGGCCAACCATCCGTATCTGGTCAAGGCCCGCAGCAGGGAGGCAATGGAGATGGATCTGGTGCAGGGGGATGTAACGCTGCATGCTTCTAAAATTACCACGCTCGACTGCTCGTCTGTATATGCGCGATACGAGATTACCGGCACGTACAACACGATGATGCCCGAGGAACTGGACGAAAGCCTGGTTATCACCACCAGCGGGTACTGGCAGAAGATTTCGGAAACTTCGGCTCTCAAGCCCTTCCGCTTCTATCTGACCATCAGCAGCAGGGAGGGTTCGCCCCTGGAGGTGGAGAACGATGCCTTGTCGCGCATAAGAATTAGCGTCAGGGGCGAGGACGACAATGCAACTGGCATACAGGATGTCTTTAGCGGTGTGCAGGAGCAGGCTCCCGTCTTTGACCTGAGCGGACGCCGTGTGCACAAGCCTGCCAAGGGTGGCATGTACATTTCCAATGGCAGAAAACTGATATACTGATAGCCGTGTGACGGGGTGAATGGGGCTTCTGCCCCCATTCGCCTCTTCTTGACGGCATGACACACACACACACACAAACAAACACATGGGGATATGCTTTGCGGCATGTCCCCATGGCATTATTATAATAAGGTGTAGTTGGGAGGGTGGTGTTGTTGTAGGTGTTGTTGTAGGTGTTGTAGTAGGTGGCTCAGTAGGAGTGTGGCTTACTCCAATCTGTTGGCATAGTACAAGTAGTCTTCCACTCTTGCCTCCTTGGGGAAAATGTCGCGGAAGAATATCTGTGTGTCCTTGGGGTTCAGGGCAATGGACATCTGCAGGTAGTGCAGGAACTCGGCCTTGTGCCCCGTCTGATAGTAGCAATAGGCCTGTGCCGGGCATATTGCCTTGACGACTTCGGCCTTGTGTTCTGCATATTCCGGGCGCATGACCCTTTCCTCTATTTCGCGAAGTATGTCCGAGGCGGTCAGGAAGTCCTGGCAATCCATGAACACCTGTGCTATGGTGCGCATGGTGTGCAGGTGGTCCTCGGCATTGGCAAGGGCCTTGGTAAAGCATTCCAGTGCCTTGTCGCGGTGCTGGAAGAGCAGGTAGACGTGGCCGGAGAGCAGGTTGTAGTCAACCTTGGTGTAGGGGTCCTGAAACTCCTTGGAGCGTTCCAGTGCGTCCAGTGCCTCCTGCATGTGCCCTATGCGTGCCTCGGTGTAGGAGCGTTGCAGGCAGATGTTCAGGTGCTCGGGACTTAGGCCTTGGCTCAGTTCCTCGGCTTTTGTGAGCATGTCGTTTGCCTCGTGGAAGCGCTCCAGGAAGCAGAGGTTGAAGGCGGCATGGTAGAGTGCCAGTTCGTCGTCGGGGCAGCGTTCTATGTACTGTGCGAAGATTTCGCTTGCCTCCTGGTACCTGTCCTGGCGCGATGTGGCATAGCCCTTCTGTAGAAGGGCGTGCAGGTTGTCGGGCTGTATGGCCAGGGTGTACTCGGCACTGTCCAGAGCCTCGGCAAACTGGTCGCACTGTATCTGCGCATCGGCCAGGTTCAGCCATGCCTGCACGTCGAAGGGGTCGTTGTCCAGCACACGGTTCAGCCACACGATGGAGTCCTGCCACTGCTGAGTCTCGAACAGTATGTCTGCCATCATGGTAACGGGGTCCTGGGCATCGGGATGCAGTTCCAGGGCAAGCCTGGTGGCCTCTGTGGCCTCCTGGTGCTTGCCCTGAGACATGTAGTAGTCGGCCACGTCCACGAGTTCGTCGCTATCCATGTAGGGCGTGTGCCCCGAGGATGCTGCCTGCTCGTAGCGGCCCAGTATGTCCAGAAATTCTTCCGACTGGAAGTAGTCGTCCTCTTCCTGTTGCATGATGGGTGTGGGGTTTACTTTGTGTCCCTCAGTCCTACGGTCTTGTTGAAGACGGGGTGCTCGGGTGTGGAGTCGGTGTCCACGTTGTAGTAGCCTATGCGCTGGAACTGCAGGTATGAGAGGTGGGGCAGGGTAGCGGCCCATTCCTCGATGTAGGCGTTCTTGTTCACGCGCAGCGAGTCGGGGTTCAGGAAGGGGCGCATGGCGTCTATGCCGCGCACGCCGTTCTCCTTCTCGTACTGCTTGATGGCATCGCGAGGGTTCTCGCATGTCCACAGGCAGTTGTAGTCGCGCACCTCGCAGGGTATGCTGTGTGCCTGGCTCACCCAGTGCAGGGTCTTGCCCTTTATCTTGCGGTCGGCACCGGGCATGCCGCTACGGCTGTCGGGGTCGTAGGTGGCATGTATGCAGGTGATGTTGCCCTCGGCATCCTTCTCTATGCACTTTGCGGGATCCTCGTCGCACTTGATGATGTAGGCGTTCTTCAGTCGCACCTCTTTGCCGGGGCCCAGTCGCATGAACTTCTTGCCGCCGTCCTCCATGAAGTCCTCGCGCTCGATGAGGAGTTCGCGAGAGAAGCGTATGATGTGTGTGCCAGAGTTCTCGTCCTCGGGGTTATTGACGGCCTGCATCTCCTCCACCTGTCCTTCGGGATAGTTGTCGATGACGAGGCGCACGGGGTCAACCACGGCACTCACGCGCAGGGCACGGGTGTTGAGGTCCTCGCGGCAGGCGGCCTCCATCAGTTTGATGTCGTTCAGTGCATCAAAGGTGGTGTAGCCAATCTTGTCTATGAACTTCAGTATTGCCTGGGGGCTGTAGCCGCGACGGCGTATGCCGCAGATGGTGGGCATGCGGGGGTCGTCCCAGCCGTTCACCACCTGCTCCTGAGTCAGTATGAGCAGGTTGCGCTTGGACATGAGGGTGTAGTTCAGGTTCAGTTTGTTGAACTCGAACTGGCGTGGGCGGTTGTCCTCAATGTCGCCCTCGTCGCCCTTCCACTCCTTAATCCATGTTACGAACAGGTCGTAGAGGTCGCGGTGAGGCACGAACTCCAGTGTGCAGATGGAGTGTGTCACGCCCTCCAGGTAGTCGCTCTGTCCGTGTGTGAAGTCGTACATGGGGTAGGCGTTCCACTTGTTGCCAGTGCGCCAGTGAGGCATGTTCAGCACGCGGTACATGATGGGGTCGCGGAAGTGCATGTTGGGGCTTGCCATGTCTATCTTGGCACGCAGAATCATCTTGCCAGGCTCCACGTTGCCCGAGTTCATCTCGCGGAAAAGAGCCAGGCTCTCCTCTGCTGGGCGGTCGCGGTAGGGGCTGTTCTGGCCCGGTTCTGTGGGCGTGCCCTTCTGTGCCGCAATCTCTTCGGAGGTCTGCTCGTCGATGTAGGCCTTGCCAGTCAGTATGCACCATTCGGCAAAGTCCCACAGGTCCTGGAAGTAGTCGCTGGCATAGCACACCTTGCCCCACTTGTAGCCCAGCCATTGGATGTCGCGCTCTATGGCACGCACATATTCCATGTCCTCCTTTTGGGGGTTGGTATCATCCATGCGCAGGTTGCACACGCCGCCAAATTTCTCTGCCACGCCAAAGTCCATGGCAATGGCCTTGGCATGACCGATGTGCAGGTAACCGTTAGGTTCGGGTGGGAAGCGAGTCTGCAATCGTCCGCCGTTCTTACCCTCTGCCAGGTCCTCCACTATTTGTTTCTCGATGAAATTAAGGCTCTTCGCTGGAGCCTCCTGTGTTTCGATAGTAGCCATTATATATGTTATATATTTTTATTTCGGGCGTCAAAGTTACGAATAAGCGAGAGAAGTACAAAATAAAAAGCATTTTAATTTTTACTTCCGAGCGAAAGTAACTTAGAAACGTAGTTTCAGAGTTACGAATAAGCGAGCGAAAAAGCAAAAGATTTTTGATTTTTCCGAGCGAAAGTGACTTGGAAACGTAGTTTCAGAGTTACGAATAAGTGAGCGATTTACCAAAGAAACGATTAAGCGAGAGCATAAAAACTTTTAATGCCGAGTGTGAGTTTCT
>JAGBYI010000213.1 GCA_017628845.1 Bacteroidaceae bacterium | reverse complement strand
TTATTGTTTGATTACTTTCTCTCTGCCAGAAGCCCTCGCACCCTCCTCGGGGCGTGGGTGCTTTGTGCGCTCTCGCACACGCATACTTAGATTTAGGTACGATAGACGCCACAAATTTAAGGTTTTTTATTTATTTGTGCAACGCTTTTAAGAAAAAGTAGAAAGAAATTCCGTACTTTTGCGAATGAAATAACAAGTGTAGATGATGGAATTCAATTACGATGTTGTTGTCGTCGGTGCCGGACATGCCGGTTGTGAGGCAGCAGCGGCCAGTGCAAGGCTTGGCGCCAGGACATGCCTGGTGACCATGGACATGAACAAGATTGCACAGATGTCGTGCAACCCTGCCATCGGTGGCATTGCCAAGGGACAGATAGTTCGCGAGATAGATGCCCTGGGCGGACACACTGGCGAGGTTACCGACCGCACCGCCATTCAGTTCAGGATGCTGAACCGCAGCAAGGGACCTGCCATGTGGAGCCCCCGTGCACAGTGCGACAGGGCAAAGTTCATCTGGGAGTGGAGACAGATTCTGGAGAACACAGAAAACCTGAACATCTGGCAGGATCAGGTGAGGGAACTGCTCGTTGACGAGGAAACAAAGCAGGTGACGGGCGTGAAGACCTACATGGATGTCACCTTGCATGCCAAGAGTGTCATCATCACGGCGGGCACCTTCCTCAACGGCCTCATGCACATAGGTCGCACCCAACTGGAGGGCGGCCGCTGTGCCGAACCAGCGTCTAAAGAGTTGACAGATAGCATTATACGTCACGGCATCAGGTGCGGACGTATGAAAACGGGCACTCCAGTGCGCATAGATGGGCGAAGTGTGCATTTCGAGGACATGGAAATGCAGCCGGGCGACACCGTTACGCAGAACTTTTCCTACATGGGAGAGGCACGTCCCCTGCCCCAGTTGCCTTGCTGGATAACATACACAAACACCGACGTTCACGAGCGGCTGAGAGAGGGACTTCCCGAGTCGCCCCTGTACAACGGGCAGATACAAAGCATAGGTCCCAGATACTGCCCAAGCATAGAAACGAAACTCGTAACCTTTGCCGACAAGGAACAGCACCAGCTCTTCCTGGAGCCCGAGGGTGTGGACACCCAGGAGTATTACCTGAACGGTTTCTCCTCCTCCCTGCCCATAGAGGTGCAGTTGGATGCCTTGCGCAAGATTCCATGCTTCCGCGACGTGCAGGTGTACCGCCCCGGCTATGCCATAGAATACGACTTCTTCGACCCCACACAACTGTACCACACCCTGGAGTCTAAGGTGGTGGCAAACCTCTACTTTGCCGGTCAGGTAAATGGCACCACAGGTTACGAGGAGGCGGCTGGACAGGGCCTCATTGCCGGCATCAATGCGGCACTGAAACTTCAGGGCAAGGAGAGTTTCATCCTGCATCGCGACGAGGCATACATAGGCGTGCTCATCGACGACCTCGTAACCAAGGGCGTAGACGAACCCTACCGCATGTTCACCTCGCGTGCCGAGTATCGCATACTGCTTCGTCAGGACGATGCCGATGCACGTCTCACCGAGCGCAGTTACCGCATAGGCCTTGCCACCGAGGAGCGCTACCAGAAGTGGGTGGAGAAGAAGGAGTGGATAGAGAAGATCAGCAACTTCTGCCGAACCTTCTCCGTGAAGGCGGCATACATAAACGATGCCCTGAAGGAGATGGGTACCATGCCCCTGCAGAAGGGTTGCAAACTGATGGATCTCATCACCCGTCCGCAGGTTGGCATCATGTCGCTGGCAAAGCACATCAATGCGCTCAGGCAACTTATCGACTCCATCCCCAACCGCCGCGAGGAGATAGTTGAGGCTGCCGAGATACGCATAAAGTACAACGGCTACATCCGCCGCGAGCGTGAGATTGCCGACAAGATGCTGCGCCTGGAGAACATCAAGATTCGTGGCAAGTTCAATTACGACAGCATCAAGTCCCTCTCCACCGAGGCGCGACAGAAACTCGTAAAGATTGACCCCGAAACCCTAGCACAGGCATCGCGCATACCGGGCGTATCTCCGTCGGACATCAACGTGCTTCTGGTGCTGATAGGAAGGTAGCCCCCCCTAACCCCTCCCTCTATGGAGGGGGGGGGTATACGCCCGAGTATATAACATAAGATTCGGATTACTCAGAATACTCAGAAGACCCCAGCAAGGCACAATGTTTCACGTGAAACAATTGCACCGAGAGAAAAACGATACTAAACTAAATATGAACAACAAAACACTATTAGAAAACCTGCGGGTAGTGCCCGATTTCCCCATTCCTGGCATACAGTTCCAGGATGTCACTACCCTATTCAAGAACCCCGAGTGCCTGAAGATTATGCGCGACGAGACGCTTGCCATGTACAGGGACAAGGGCATTACCAAGGTGGTTGGCGTGGAGAGCCGTGGCTTCCCTCTGGGAGGCATTCTGGCGGCAGAACTGGGTGCCGGCTTCGTCATGGCACGCAAACCCAACAAACTCCCCGGCGAGGTCATTGAGCAGGAATATGCCAAGGAATACGGCACCGATAAAATCTGCATGACTTCGGATGCTATCAGCGAGCAGGACGTGGTACTTATCCACGACGACCTCCTGGCCACAGGTGGCAGCCTGAGGGCGGTTTACGACCTCGTGAAGAAGTTCAACCCCAAGAAGGTTTATATCAACTTCATCATAGAACTCACCATCGAAGGCCTCCACGGCAGGGACGTTTTCGACGAGGAAACAGAGATAACAACGCTGCTGGTGATTTAATAGAGGACCCCTCCCCAACCCTCCCACAGGGGGAGGGAGTATAATGTACTGCTGATGTAAGCACAAGACGGTTGATACCACTCCCCTCCCTGCGGAGGGGTTGGGGGTAGATCCGGTAACCTTCAAAATGGCATATGAAACAAGCATCCGTTCAACACCTGAAAGCCATCGTGGGCAGTTTACCCGAACTGCCCGGGTGCTACCAGTACCTCGACGAAAGCGGCACTATTATCTACGTTGGGAAGGCAAAGAACCTGAAGCGTAGGGTTAGCAGTTACTTCAACCGAGAGCACGACAACTTCAAGACGAGTGTGCTTGTTTCCAAGATTCACGACATAAAATATATTGTAGTAAACACCGAGGAGGATGCCCTTCTGTTAGAGAACAACCTGATAAAACAATGGAATCCCCGTTACAACATTCTGCTGAAGGACGGTAAAACCTACCCAAGCATCTGCATAACCAACGAGTACTTGCCGCGCATCGTCTACACAAGAAAGATAGACAAGCGTCTGGGCACCTATTTCGGCCCTTACAGCCACATCCCCACCCTGCAGGCACTGCTGGAACTCATCAAGAACCTGTACCCACTGCGCCGTTGCAGAGAGGTTATTTCCGCTGAAAGCATCAGAAACGGCAAGCACAAACTTTGCCTGGAATACCATATCAAGAACTGCAAAGGGCCTTGTTGCGGCCTTCAAGACAGGGAAGAATACCTTTCCTATATCAATGAGGCACGCGAGATACTGAAGGGAAATACCGGTGAAATCGAGCGGCAGATGCTGGCCGAGATGCAATCCCTGGCCGAGGAAATGAGGTTTGAAGAGGCAGAAGCCATCAAGCGTAAATATGTCCTTCTGGAAAACTACCGCAGCAGGAGCGAGGTTGTGAGCAACACACTGCACAATATTGATGTTTTCAACATAGAAAACGACCAAAAGACGGCATACATAAACTATCTGCACGTTGTGAACGGTTGCATAAATCAGGCATTCACCTTCGAGTACGCAAAGCGTCTGAACGAGAGTGCCGAGGAACTGCTCATCTCCGGTATCGGTGAAATGAGGGCAAGATACGGCAGTAAAAGCCGTGAAATCATCGTACCGTTCCACGTGGAACTATCGTTGGACAATGTGGAGTTTACTGTACCGCAAAGGGGCGACAAGAAGAAGTTGCTGGAACTCTCCCACCTGAATGCCCTGCAATACAAGAAGGACCGATTAAACCAGGCGGATAAACTGAATCCCGAGCAGAAACAGGTGCGTTGCCTCAAAGAACTGCAGGATGCCCTGGGGTTGGAAACCCTGCCCATGCACATAGAATGCTTTGACAACAGCAACATCAGCGGCGAGGATGCCGTGGCTGGCTGTGTGGTATTCAGGAAGGCAAAAACATGCAAGAGCGACTATCGCAAGTACAATATAAAGACGGTACAGGGGCCCGATGACTACGCCTCCATGAAGGAGGTTGTGAGGCGCCGCTACAGCCGCATGATGGAGGAGGATACTCCCCTACCCGACCTTATCATTACCGACGGTGGAAAGGGTCAAATGGAGGTTGTCCGTGAGGTTGTGGAGGACGAACTGCACCTGCACATCCCCATAGCCGGCTTGGCCAAGGACGACAAGCATCGCACCAACGAACTGCTCTTCGGATTCCCGCAGAGGACCATCGGCTTGCGCCTGGACAGCGTCCTGTTCCGCTTCCTCACGCAGATACAGGACGAGGTGCACCGCTTTGCCATCACCTTCCATCGCGACAAGCGCAGCAAACGGCAGATAGCCAGCGAATTAGACAGCATCCCCGGCATAGGTCCCAAGACAAAGGAACTGCTGCTGAAGCGTTTCAAGAGCATGACCAGGATACGCAAGAGCACCCTGCAGGAACTCTGCGAGTGCATAGGGGAAAGCAAGGGAAAGGCTCTGTTTGAGAAACTAAATCCCACCCCTGGCACCTCTGCGGAAGAAAGTCAGAGAGAGTAAACGGCGGATGGAATTTACTGATATACACTGATAAAACGATTAAAAATTAAATATTAAATCAAGCCCGTAATACCACCCCCCTCCTCTGTAGAAGGTGTTTGGTGGCGGGTCGCTAAAAACATTATGAAAGAAAACAAGTATGAACTGATGCTGGCAGAGTACGACACCAACATCAAGGACGAGGAAGTGAAGCGTACCGTGGCACGTATCATCGAGGACAAGGTGGCAGAGAACGACACCCTGGAGGTAAAGAAGTTCCTGATGGGCAGTGTGGAACTTACCACCCTGAAGACCACCGACAGCGATGAAAGCGTGTTGAAATTCACCGAACGTGTGAACGAGTTTGAGGATGCCTATCCCGACCTCCCCCACGTTGCCACCATCTGCGTGTATCCCTGCTTCGCGCAGATCGTTAGCCAGAGCCTGGAAGTAGAGGGCGTGGAAGTGGCATGCGTAAGCGGTTCTTTCCCCAGTTCCCAGGCGCTCATAGAGGTGAAGGTGGCAGAGACAGCCCTGGCCTTAAAGGACGGCGCCACGGAGATAGATATGGTGATGAGCGTGGGCAAGTTCCTGAGTGGCGATTACGAGACGGTGTGTGATGAAATCAGCGAATTGAAAGCCGTTTGTGGCGAAAAGAAGTTGAAGGTAATCCTGGAAACAGGCCTCCTGCCCTCTTGTGCCGACATCAAGACAGCCAGTCTTCTGGCCATGTATGCAGGTGCCGATTATATCAAGACAAGCACCGGCAAGGAGAACCCTGCCGCCACTCCCGAGGCTGCCTACGTGATGTGCCAGGCAATAAAGGAATACTACGATAAAACCGGCATTCGCATCGGTTTCAAGCCTGCAGGTGGACTTAACACCGTTCACGATGCCCTTGTGTACTATACCATAGTAAAAGAGGTTCTGGGCACCGAATGGCTCACCAACCAATACCTGCGCCTCGGCACCAGCCGCCTGGCAAACCTGCTCCTGAGCGAAGTCGTTGGCGAGGAGGTGAAGTTCTTTTAAACGGAAAACGGAAAACTATTCCCTACCACCGCGCCAGCAGACTGTCCCTCTGAGACAGGTGGGCGAAGAGGGTCTTTAGAAGAATGACTGATGTCATTCTGTGCCCTCTGAGGGTCGCAATTCCCATTGCGACGCTGGGTAAAGAGCAAAGCGACGGAGGGGGTGGATAAACCACTCACCGCTCATCCGTTCGAGAGCAGTTTTCCTTTTTCCGTTCCCCTTTTCCCTCTTGACAATCCAAAATTCACGTCCCTGTGGCCGAAAATGTGAAAGAAAACGATTCTCACGAGGCATAAAAACGCCCTTAGCAGATGATTATTAGTCTGTTAAGGGCATTTTACTTTGTTAGGGATAATGAACGAAATAGAATGAACAGGGGCAAAGAGAGGCACAGGTAGTAAGGAAGTGGCAATTTTGCCCCGTCTCCCCTACTCTGCCTACCAATCACCTATAGAAACCTACCAATTATAGGATGTCGCAGGAACACTTCTTTTCATAGTCATGCCAAATTGACAAATAAATACAGACAATACTATTTTCCGTTAGGCCAAATTGAACGAATAGTGACAATGCACTCTAACCTCATACATTATAAAGAAGAGTAAATACTGTTGGGGTATTAGCAAGATAATGGAAATTACGGATAAAGCAAAGCAATCCATTTACGGAATATCCTTAATGATTTGTAGAAGGAAATATTTGCTATATCTTATATTTTTACTACATTTGCACTGCAATAGGGTACTCCCCTATTTGCATCTTATCGGAAAAATAGCGTTTTGCTATTGTCACTTGATCTAAGAAACTGCCAATTTCTAACACTACAAGGACAATAGGCACTCAAAACGCCTGCGCGATAGCGTGGGTTGTGCTTATATGTAGTGTGGGTATGGCAGTACCTTTAGATCGTATAAAAGCAGCCCACGCTTTTCTTTTTATAGATTAGTGTTGGGCACAAAGGAACGGCAATATTGCACTAACTATAAAAAAGTTCTGTTATGAAAAAACTACTTCTATTCCTTTTTATGTCAGCCATTGTAACATTCAACCTATTGGCTCAAGAGCAAAGCTCACACCTAAAATTTAAAAATATTCCCATTACTGGCACCATGCAAAGCGTTGTCTCACAATTAAAAACTGCAGGATACAAAGTAAACTCACAAAGTCCCGATTTTACATTGATGGATGGTTCGTTCGCTAATTTAAACTGCGAAATAGCAATTAGAGCAACTCCTAAAAGTAACATCGTTTATAGTATTGCTGTATTCTTTACCGAATCTACGAGTTGGTATTCACTGAAATCTGATTACTTAGAATTTAAGAAATTGCTTAAGGAGAAGTATCAAGTATCACCTAGAACAACAGAGGAATTTATTGAACCATACTACGAAGGAGATGGATACGAATTGCAAGCAACAACTAAAAGCAAATGCTATTATTATTCCATATTTGATGTAAAAGATGGCGAAATAAGACTTGTAATTTTAAATAAAAGACTAACATTACTGTATACAGATAAATACGGAGATACAATCAATGAACGAGAAGAAAATGAAAATACATTGAATGACTTGTAATAATTCTCAAAGAAAATACATAACAAACAACCAACTCTATCAAAATATTAAATCTACATTCTAAAATGAAACGTTTATTTTTTGTATTCATCATGTTTGTCTATATAACTCATTCGTTTGCACAAACATCAGTCGGTTCATTTGTAAGATTTCCCAACAACAAATTATTTGGTCGATTATACAAACCATCCCTCGCTTTCATAAAATCTGAAGAAAAGATGGATTTGATTCTTACATATGTACGTTCAGACGGTTATGCATCTTTTGATGAAAACAGTCAAATATTATTTAAATTCGAAGATGGGTCTATTGAAAAATTACCTACATGGAAACCATTTGCCACAAAAAACTCCTATGATAGTATGTGGCAGTCCGTCACAAAGACATACGCACATTTTTATATAACAAACATTGGATTTGATATTGACCCTGAAATCATTAATAAGATTGTTAAAGACAATGTAAAAATTACCAAGATTCGCATATTGTTCTCTAATGGAGATTTTAAGGATTGGGAAATTTCAAAAAGTTATCAAAAGAAACTCATAAAGGGATTAACGAAAAGTTATAATGAGGCTCTAATCGAAAACAAAACAAGAAAGAGTTTACTTGACAATAGTGAAAAAGATTTCTAAAAATATAAACACCCTATAAGACTATGACAAGGGCAGAGTTTGAATACATGAAAGAGGCAATGGCTGCTGACCTGGCAGAATTGCTTTCAAAAGATTTTGGCATGAGCATAAGCGAAGCGCTTGACACCCTGTATGACTCTGAAACATACACCAAACTTTGCGACCCTGCAACAGGCTTATACTTCCAAAGCACAAAATATGTCTATACTCTGTTAAACTCGGAGTTAAAAACGGGCAGGATTTCATAATCCCCCTACCCTTTTTGAAGCACCCCAAAGAAAACGGAAAACTACCCCTCGCAGTTTTCCGTTTTCCGTTTTCACTTTTGACTTCGTCGAACCTGCTCCCGCTCGGCATAATCAAAGTAACTTTGTTTCTGCTCTCGCTTACTCGCAGATTTCCGTTTCCTTACATCGCCCTCTTTGCCACGTAATCGAGATAGTACTGGAGGGCTTGGACAATGGTGATCTCCCCTACCTCATCCAGCAATCCTGTGGCCATGCCGGACATGTCGCCCATGGCACTTTCGGCATACAAGACACCACCCTCCTGGCGGGTGAGGTTGACAAGACGAGTGATTTCCTCTTGTGATGCCTCGCCGGCACGTACCTTCAGGGCAAGGGCATGAGCCTCGGGGTTCTTGTTGGCAACATAGATGACGGGCAGTGTAAGTTTGCCCTCCTTCATGTCGTTGCCTGCAGGCTTGCCCACATCGTGCTGGTCGTCGTAATCGAAGATGTCGTCCTTCAACTGGAAGCATATACCGAGAAGCATGCCAAAGCGCTTCATTGTATATATATACCCGGGATGATCCGTAGCAAGCAAGGCACCCACCTCGGCACAAGCGGAGAAGAGGGAAGCCGTCTTCTTGCGCACCACCTCGTAGTACGAGCTCTCCCCTATTTCCTTGCTGTCCACATTGGCCAACTGCAGGAGTTCGCCATCGGAAAGCATGATGCCCACGTTGGAAATAAGCGCCACTACCCTACTGTCGCCACATGCCACGGCATGCTCTATGGCCTTGCTGAGGAGGAAATCGCCCACCAGGACGGCCGACTTGTTGTCCAGAAGGCTGTTCACGCTCTTCTGACCGCGACGGCGGTCGCTCTCGTCAACGATATCGTCGTGCACCAGGGATGCCGTGTGCAGAAGTTCCATGGCAATGGCCGCATGGATAACCTGATCGCTGACCACATCCACACTGTTGTCGGCACCACGGGCAGCCAGCATCACCAGTATGGGGCGCATCTGCTTGCCGGTGCGGCGAGTCAGATGATCCAATGCCATTCCAAGCAAAGGATTGTCGGACCTGAGCGACTCACGGAACATTTCATTGAAACGTGCCAGGTCGGCCTCGACGGGTTTTCTTATCTCTTTTAGTAAATCCACTGGACTTATAATCATGCGTTATCAAATGCAAATTTACAGAAAAAGGCGGAATATTATCACAATTTTCAGTATTTTTGTAGGCAAATAAGATAAATAGTTATGAAATTGTTCCTTTTGGATGCATATGCTCTTATCTACAGAGCATACTATGCTTTCATCAAAAATCCACGATACAACTCCAAGGGCGAGAACACAAGTGCCATCCTGGGCTTTGTGAACACCCTGGAGGATGTGCTGCGCAACATGCGCCCCACACACCTTGGTGTGGCCTTTGACCCGCACGGCGGCACCTTCCGCCACGAGGCTTTTCCCGAATACAAGGCTCAGCGCGAGGAGACACCCGAGGCAATACGCTTTGCCGTGCCCAAGATAAAGGAGATACTGGAGGCTTACCACATTCCCGTGCTTGAAGTCCCCGGATACGAGGCCGACGATGTAATTGGCACATTGGCACATCAGGCTGACCTACAGGGTATTGAGACATACATGATGACGCCAGACAAGGACTACGGCCAGCTGGTAACGGAGCACGTGAGCATGTACCGTCCGCCCGTTGGCAAGAGCGAGGCACAGGTCTTGGGTCCTAAGGAGATATGCGAGAAGTGGGGCATAAAGTCGCCTCTGCAGGTGATAGACATACTGGGCCTTATGGGCGACTCCAGCGACAACATACCCGGTTGCCCGGGGGTGGGAGAGAAGACCGCCTGCACCCTCGTCCAGCAATGGGGAAGCATAGAGAACCTGCTCGCCAATACCGACAAACTGAAGGGTGCCATACAGAAGAAGGTAGTGGAGAATGCCGACCTCATCCGACAGAGCCACTGGCTGGCAACCATAGCAAAGGATGCACCCATCACCCTGGATATGAATGCGTTGGAAATCAAGGAACCCGACCACCAGGCCTTGCAGCAAATATACGAGGAACTGGAATTCAGACAACTGCTGAAGAAAACGGAAAACTTGACGAACGGAAAGGTGAAAACGGAAAACGGAAAGGTAGAAGCGGAGAACAACCCCTCAGATTTCCGTTCTCCGATTTCAGATTTTCGTTTCAAAGACGGCAGCATACAGGGCGACTTGTTCGGAGGATTCGGCGAACCAGCCTCTGCACCAAAGGAGGAGACACCACAGCAGGGCGAGCCCGACCTCTTCAGCATAGCAGCGGCCCCCGCGCCTGTGGACGAACCGCCTTTCCTCCTGGATGGAGACACCATCATAGGGCACGACCTGAAGGCGCATTGGCAGGAACTAATCACACAATATCCCGAGATACAAACCTTTGGTTTAGAAGAAGATGGAGTGGGGGAGAAGCGTCTCTTCGACATTGCCATAGCGCACTACCTGCTGCATCCGGAAATGCGCCATGGTCTTGACTACCTAAAGGATGCCTACCGCAAGGCTACACTGAAGGAACTGAAGGAACTTTTTGAGGCACAACTGCATGAAACAGGCCTTTGGGACATATTCCAGCAGATGGAAATGCCACTGATGTGCGTGTTGGCACGCATGGAGCAAACGGGTGTGCGCATTGACGAAGCGGGACTTGCAGAAACAAGCCGACACTTCACACAGGAGATGACACAACTGGAGGAAGAAATATACCAATTGGCAGGACAGAGGTTCAACATCGCCTCGCCTCGTCAGGTGGGAGAAATCCTCTTCGATGTACTGAAACTTGACTCCAAGGCCAAGAAGACAAAGACAGGGCAATACGTCACTGGCGAGGAGGTACTGGAGGGATTGCGACACAAGCACGACATAGTAGGCAAGATACTGGAGCACAGAGGGTTAAAGAAACTCCTGGGCACATACATAGATGCCCTTCCCAAACTGGTGAATACCTCCACGGGACACATACACACCACCTTCAACCAAACCGTAACGACCACCGGCCGACTCTCATCCTCAAACCCCAACCTGCAGAACATCCCCGTGCGCGATGCCATGGGCAAGGAGGTGCGCAAGACCTTCATCCCCGACGAGGGACAACTGTTCTTCTCTGCCGACTACAGCCAGATAGAACTCCGCATCATGGCACACCTCAGCAAGGACGAAAACCTGGTGCAGGCCTTCCTGTGCGGAGAGGACATACATGCCGCCACGGCAGCAAAGATTTTCCACAAGGACATCAGCGAGGTAACGAGCGATGAACGCCGACGTGCAAAAACGGCCAATTTCGGCATCATCTACGGCATCAGTGCATTTGGCTTGGCAGAGCGCCTTGGATGCAGCAGAAGCGAAGCAAAGCAACTTATTGACGGATATTTCCAAACCTATCCCGGTGTGAAGGAATACATGGAGCGAAGCATTGCCATGGCACGCGAGAAAGGGTACACAGAAACTATTTTCCACCGCCGTTGCCCCCTGCCCGACATCAACAGCCACAATGCCGTAGTGCGCGGATATGCCGAGCGCAATGCCATCAACTCGCCCATACAGGGCAGTGCCGCCGACATCATGAAGATGGCCATGATACGAGTGGACAAGCGCATGCGAGAAGAAGGTCTCCAAAGCCGCATGATTCTTCAGGTGCACGACGAACTGAACTTCAGCGTCCTTCCCGAAGAGCGCGACCAGCTCCAGCGCCTCGTTATAGAGGAAATGCAAAGTGCCGCCTCGCTCTCCGTCCCCCTCATTGCCGATGCAGGATGGGGCACCAACTGGCTGGAGGCACACTAAAAACGTAAAACGGACTTGCGGAGCTTGATGAGCGAAGGCGAATAAAGGTGAAAACGGAAAGGCTGCGAGTAAGCAAGAGTAGAGAAAATATATTTGCTCTATCGAGCGGGAGCAAATCCTTTCGTTTTCACCTTTGACCATTAATCCGACTTTGTCGTCTTGAACCTGCAAACGAACAACCCCATCTGTGCCCCGTTTATCGTCATTGTTGTACGGAAAGGTGGCGCACTATGCTTGTCTAGACAAGAGGTTGGAAAAACGAAAGTAGGAAGAAAACGCGTTTTCCTCCTACTCGATTGAAATACAGATTTCTATACGCTTATTGGCAAAGAACAACCTTGCCAATTCCTCCCATGTCTAAAGTAACTGGAATTTCCATTGCTGAAAATAGGCGCATCAAGGATGAGATGGTTATGCTCTTGCCATTCTCCAATCTGGATATTTGGGACTTTTGTACACCAACTTTTTCGCCAAGTTGCTCCTGTGTGAGATTCTTGGCTAATCTGGCTTCAAGTTTTTTGGACGTAAGGGATTCTTTTTTAATACCTAAAATTAGTGATTTTTGCGCTCAGAGGATAAATATCGATGATGTAATGCCTGTGGAATTTTATTTTTTCGTACCTTTGACTCTGTCAACTAAAGACCACGAATGCCTATGACACAGACAACGGATGCTGATCGCAGGTTCATGCAGATGGCGATAGACCTGAGCGTGGAGAATGTGAAGAACGGGGGCGGGCCCTTCGGTGCCGTGATAGTGAAGGATGGCGAGGTGGTGGCAACAGGGACAAACCGTGTGACGGCCAACAACGACCCTACGGCTCATGCCGAGGTGAGTGCCATACGCGAGGCGTGCCAAAGCATGAGGCACTTCAAATTGGAAGGGTGCATCTGCTACACCTCGTGCGAACCTTGTCCCATGTGTCTTTCCGCCCTGTATTGGGCAGGAGTGAGCGCCATTTTCTATGGCAACGCCAAGGAGGATGCCGACCGCATAGGCTTTGGTGATGACTTCATTTACCGCGAGATAGAGAAACCATACGAATACCGTTCCATCCCCATCCATGGCATGATGCGCAACGAAGCCCTCGAGGCCTTCCGCCAGTGGGAGTTGAAGGACGATAAGATAGAATATTAAACAGACCCACCAACGAAGGACCCCAAGACCCTCCCCCTTACCCCTCCACAAGGGAGGGGAGTGGTTACAACCGACTTGTGACCACATCAGCAGGACATTATACCCCCTCCCCTTGTGGGCAAGCGAGGTCTTCTGAAGAAGCACCAAGTGTGCTTCTGTGCCTCGGGAGGGGAGCACTCCCCAGTGCGACGTGCGGACAGGATGGGGAGGGGACCCGAACGTCCGGTGGGTTTGAATATTTGCAAAGATGACACTTGCAGAACTTAAGATAGGACAAACGGCCACGATACTGAATGTGGGTGGCGAAGGCGGATTGCGACAGCACTTCCTGGACATGGGGGTGCTGCCCGGCGTGCCTGTTACACTGGTGAAATATGCTCCTATGGGAGACCCCATGGAACTACGTGTGCATGGCTATGAACTGACCTTGCGCCGTGCCGATGCACGCAAGATAGAGGTGAGGGAGGACCCCTCCGGACCGTCCCCCGAAGGCCCCCAAGACCCTCCCCCTTACCCCTCCGCAAGGGAGGGGAGTGGTTACAACCGACTTGTGCCCACATCAGCAGGACATTATACTCCCTCCCCTTGTGGAGGGGCAGGGGGGAGGGTCCGGCAGGGGGAAGGTCTTGCTGATAACCGCTCCTTTCTTCCTGAGCCTGAGCATCCTGGTCTTGGCGAGGGTGGACATTACCATCAGGAACAGGAGAAGGCGAGGAGGGAAACGGAAAACTATTTTTCCACCCCCTCCCCCTACGGGGACTCCACCCTGTCTCAGGGGGAGAAAGGAAACGGAAAACGTTCAACGTTCAACGACACTCCGCTTACCTTTGCCTTGGTGGGCAACCAGAATTGTGGCAAGACCACTCTGTTCAACCAGTTGACGGGGTCCAACCAGCATGTGGGCAACTTCCCTGGCGTCACCGTTGACCGCAAGGATGGTGCCATAAAGGGATATCCAAATACCGTAGTAACGGACCTGCCGGGCATCTACTCCCTCTCGCCCTATACGGCAGAGGAGGTGGTGAGCCGCCGTTTCATCCTGGAAGAGCGTCCTTCTGCCATCATAAACATAGTGGATGCTACGTGCATAGAGCGCAATCTCTACCTCACCATGCAGTTGATGGAACTGGGTATCCCCATGGTGCTGGCTCTGAATATGATGGACGAGATAAAGAACAACCATGGTGCCATCCGCATCAACGAAATGGAGGCTTTGCTGGGCATTCCCGTAATCCCCATTTCTGCCATGCGCAACGAGGGTGTGGACGAGGTTATCCGCCATGCCGTACACGTGGCAAAATACCAGGAGGGACCCTTGCGCCACGACTATTGTTCGCCCGACGAGAACGGTGGTGCTGTGCACCGTTGCCTGCATGCCATCATGCATCTTATCGAGGACCATGCCCAGCGTGCCAACCTACCCATACGTTTTGCCGCGGCAAAACTGATTGAGGGCGACCCCTTGGTGGTGGATGCACTCTCGCTAAGCCAGAACGAGCAGGAAACCGTGGAGCATATTCTCCAGCAGATGGAGGAGGAGCGAGGTCTTGACCGCCAGGCGGCCATTGCCACCATGCGCTTCGACTATATCAACAGCATCTGTCAGCGTACTGTGATTCGCCCTGCCGACACGAAGGAGTACCTGCGTAGTCAGGTTATCGACAAGGTGCTGACTGGCAAGTGGACAGCCCTGCCTTCGTTCATTGCCATTATGGCGGTGGTCTTCTGGCTTACGTTCGACGGTATCGGAGGCTGGCTCCAGGAGCAGGTAGAAATGGGTGTGGAGTGGCTCACCTCCCTCACGGACACCTTCCTGTCTTCCATAAACATAGCACCTGCCATACAGAGCCTGGTGATAGACGGCATATACAGTGGTGTGGGAACGGTGATTGTCTTCCTGCCGCTAATCCTGATGCTATTCTTCTTCCTGTCAATGATGGAGGATAGCGGATACATGGCACGCATAGCCTTTCTGATGGACCGCCCCTTGAGGAAATTAGGACTTTCCGGTCGTAGCATAGTGCCGTTGCTCCTTGGTTTCGGGTGTAGCGTGCCCAGTGTGATGAGCAGCCGCACCCTGCCCAGTGTGCGCGACCGACGCCTTACCATCATGCTCACTCCCTTCATGTCCTGTACGGCCAAGATACCCATCTATGCCTTCTTTGCCGCGGCCTTCTTTCCCGACAATGCCGCATTGGTGATGTTCAGCCTTTATTTCCTGGGCATAGCGGTGGGCATACTCGTGGCTCTGCTGATGAAGCACACTTGGTTTCATGGCGAGGCTGTTCCCTTTGTGATGGAACTGCCCAACTACCGCTTGCCGGTGCCGGGCAATGTTCTGCGTCTGCTTTGGGACAAGGCCAGCGACTTCCTCCGCCGTGCCTTCACGGTAATCTTCCTTGCCTCCATGGTGATATGGTTCCTACAGACCTTCACCTTCCATCTGAAGATGGTTGCCCCTGGCATGGAGCATGAGAGCATGCTTGCACAGATGGCTGGTCTTCTGCAACCCATCTTCCAACCCCTCGGCCTTGGCGATTGGCGCATAGTCACCTCCCTTATCAGCGGTTTGCTTGCCAAGGAGGTGGTTGTTAGCACCCTGTCCACCCTGTTTGCCGACGTGCCCCTGACGGAAATCTTCACCACCGCCACGGCATACGCCATGATGGTATTCTGCCTGCTCTACACCCCATGCATAGCCGCCATGGCAACGATACGCCGCGAACTGGGCAATACATGGGCAATGATAATCCTTGTCTTCCAATGCGCCATAGCATGGTTGGCAGCATTTGCAATAACACTGATTTTATGAATACACAAAGCATCATACTCCTCCTATTCCTTCTCCTCATAGCCGCACACGCCATATACGTCCGTTTCTTCAAGAAAGGCGGAGGCAAGGGAAATTGCGACGGCAATTGTTCCGGAGGTTGTGGGGGATGTTGCGGGTGAGCATCAATCTGTCCATAGTAGCCGTTAGTTTTTACAGATAGAGAGGACAAAGGACGGGTTTATGTTGCTATGAATAAAGCGCCACAAGTGCAATAATTCTCCTCTTGGGTGCTTATTTTAATAAAAATCACTATCTTTGCCTGCAAATACGAGTGATTAATGAGCGAAAAGGTAACATATTGGGTGGAAATGTCGGATTACGACTTGGAAACTGCAAAGGCCATGCAAACGACAGGGCGTTATCTTTATGTTGGTTTCATGTGCCACCAGACAATTGAAAAGATATTGAAAGCATATTGGAGCAGTTGTTTGGAAGAAGTCCCCTTGAAGATTCATTCTTTATCAAGACTGGCGGAAAAGACAGGAATATATGAGGAGATGTCAGAAGACCAATTGGATTTCATTGATAGGCTGGAGCCGTTGAACATTGAAGCACGCTATCCTTCTTATAAGGAGCGTTTGATGAAGAGTTTGTCAAACGCCTATTGTCAGCAGCTTCTCGCAGATACAAAAGAATTACAACAATGGATAAAGGACAGGCTATAGAACTTGCAAAAAAGTATAAGGCAATGGTGGCTGAAAGGTTACCATTAAAGGCATTGTATCTTTATGGTTCCTATAGCAAGGGTAACTATAGAGAAGATAGCGACATAGATATTGCTGTTGTTGTGGAGTCTCTGAGCGACAATTATTTTGATGATACGCCGTTGCTATGGAAATTAAGGCGCAGGATAAGCAACCTTATAGAGCCAGTCCTGTTAACTGAGGATATGGACAATCCGCTTTATAGAGACATAACAAAGACGGGAATACTTATTTGAACTACCCTTCCATGATAAATGAGGAATGGGTAGTTCTTTTTTTTACTTCACCAGCACCTTGCAGAACATGTCCTGATACAGGCGGCTTTCCTCTACGGGAGAGTCGCGGTTTATTATGGCAAAGGCATACCAGTGGCCATTGCGCCCGTGGGCATAGCCGCACACGCCATATACGTCCGCTTCTTCAAGAAAGGCGGAGGCAAGGGCAATTGCGACGGCAATTGCTCCGGAGGTTGCGGCGGCTGTTGCGGATGAGGGATAGTCAAGAAGTGTCAAGATAAACAGCCTGGAATCAATGAAAACGTAAACAACTACAGTACGGTTAAGGAACAGGTGTAAACCTATTCTGCTAATGAAACAAAAACGTCTACAGAAACCAGGAAAAGACACTCCCATAAGCATTACACTTTGCTGTACAGGTCATATTTTTGTTGTCGGGGCAACAAAGCAGTGTTGTCGGGGCAACAAAGCAGTGTTGTCGGGGCAACAAAGTTCTGTTGTCAGGGCAACAGAACTTTAGTGGCATGAAGACTGAGCACGTTAGATATGGCATTGGTGCAATAAGTGCAGCAGGAATAATGTTTTGTTTAGTGCTTTTGTGGTAGGAACTTTCAAAAGCAAGCACAGACCCAATGGCAAAAGAATAGACATATAATCCGATGAGAGGGGAGGGGAACCGTTCTTCCAAATGGATGTTGTCCGTTTCATTTTGAATATATTTGCGCAAAAAAAGGTGATGCTGTTAGGAGGAACGGTCAAAAGTCTGTATCTTTGAGGCATAAAAGAAAAGAGAATGACAAGAGAAGAGACTGTATTGGCATATCTGCGAGAGCACGATATCCCCTTCACCAACTACAACCATCCTGAGGGCAAAACCATAGAGGAGGCAAAGCGCTGGTGGAAGGACGACGGGAGCGTGCACTGCAAGAACATATTCCTGCGCAACCACAAGGGCAACCGCCACTATCTGGTGTGCTACCATTGCGACCACAATCTGGATATCCATAGCCTGGAGCAACGTCTGAAGACAGCCTTGCAGAGCCGTGGCTTGCCTGCTCCCGGCAAATTGTCCTTTGCCTCGCCTGAACGTATGATGAAATATCTCGGCCTTGAACCCGGCAGCGTGTCGCCCTTCGGTCTTATAAACGACGAGGAGCATCATGTGCACCTGTTTCTGGATGCAACGCTTCAGGAGGCGGAAACGCTGAGTTTCCACCCCAATGATTGCCGTGGTACGGTGGTGATAGCCAAGGAGGACTTTGAACGATACCTGTCTATCGTGGGAAATACTTACGAATATATTGAGTTGTATGATTAAGCATGTGATATTTGACCTGGGAGGTGTGCTGATAGACTTGGACATGCCCCGATGTTTGGAGAGTTTCCGTGCCCTGGGTGCCGACCCAAGCGTGATTCTGCAGCGTCCCGATTCTGCCGGTGCAAATAATGGTAGAGCAAAAGCCACGTTGTGTGATGGTCTTGTGGCAAACGGCGCCATGGACCTTTATCAGACGGGAGACATCTCCACAGAGGACTTCGTATCCGGCATACAGAAGTTCTGCCATCCAAGTACTATCGCCGAGCAGGTGCTGCAGGCATGGAACGACTGCCTGCTGACCATACCTGACTACAAACTGGAGTTTATAAAGCAACTGAGGGCTGAGGGCTACAAGGTGCATCTGTTATCCAACACCAACGAGGCACATTGGGTACATATCGCAGAGAAACATTTCGGAGGCATGGCCGATGAGTATTTTGACTGCCTCTTCCTCTCACAGGAAATGCACATGTCCAAGCCCAACGACGACATCTTCCTTGCCGTACTGGACAAACTTGGTGCCAAGGGCGAAGAATGCCTGTTCATAGACGATGCCCAGGCCAATGTGGAGGCAGCCCAGGCTTTGGGGTATAACATCTACAAAGCGCCGGTGAAATACGACTTCCGCAAGGAAATACAGAATATACTGAATCCAATGACCCATACCAGTACAATTATCGTGGAGGAGAAGCATCTGGCTTGCACCGTAGGTAGCGGTGACCTCCCCGTGCTTGCCACCCCCATGATGGTGGCACTGATGGAGAATGCCGCCATGCTATGTGTGCAGGGCGAACTGGCAGAGGGCGAATCTACCGTGGGAAGCCATATCTCCCTCTCCCACGTGAAGCCCACTCCACTTGGCAAGTCCGTTTCTGCCATAGCCACCTTACTCTCTCGCGAAGGTCGCAAACTCACCTTCCACGTCGAGGCCTATGACGAGCAAGGCTCAGTCGGCGAAGGCGAACACGTACGATATATTATAAACAAGGAGAAGTTCATGTCCAAACTTTAGAACGGTCTCTCATGTGAAAAAACATTGGAGAAGAGTCAGTGTGACACGACACATTAATATACATATAACCAATAAAATGATACGATTATGTTACGTTTGAATTGTTTCTTCCAGGCCAATGAGGGCCGTTATGACGAGGCTTTGGCTGCTGCCATGGCACTCACCGCAAAGAGTCAGTCACACCAGGGATGCAAGGCATACGATGTTTTCGAGAGTGCCACACGCCCCGATGTGTTTATGTTTTGCGAGACTTGGGAAGACCAGGCATCACTTGACCTGCACGAACAGACACCCGAGTTCAAGGAGTATGCAGGTATTCTTCTGGACTGTGGCCAACTGAAGATAGAAAAGTTTGAACTCTAATGAAGGAAGTCCCCTTTGAGCACGGCAACAGCTGGACACATCTGGCTGGTGTTGTCTTTGCCCTAAGTTGCATCTGGCTGATCTGGCCCGCCACGGCACAGGGATGGCAGATGTCCTTTGGAGTAATCTTCTTCATTGTGGGCATGTTCCTAATGTTCCTGGCAAGCACCGTTTACCATATGGTACCACCAGGACGTCTGAAACGTGCCCTGCGCAAGTGCGACCACATTAGTATCTATGTGATGATTGCCTGCTCGTACACCCCCATAGCCATCGGTGTGGTAGGCGGCTGGTTGGGCTGGCTGGTATTCGGCATACAGTGGTTCTTCGTCGTTTTAGGTGTAGTATACAAACTTGCTGCTTTTGGCAAATGGCCACGCCTTTCCCTTGGTCTGTACCTGTTCATGGGATGGAGCGGTTTGCTGATTGCCGATAGTGTATATTCGCGCCTTTCTGTCCTTTCATTGGTATTCCTGCTTGCCGAAGGTTTATTCTACACGGCTGGAACGTACTTCTTTGCCCATGACGAACGCAATAACTTCCATGCTATCTGGCATGTCTTTGTCCTGTTGGGAGCAGCCGCTCACTTCAGCACGGTACTATGCATAGTAATGAAGTGGTAATATTATCCACACAAGGCACCCCCGGAAGAGCTTTTCCGGGGGTGCCTTGTGTGGCATTATGCCTTTAGTACTATTTTATTATCTGCTCCAGTTCCTTCACGTTGCGTGTTACCTCCTCATCACTCACCTCATGGTCAAACAGGTTGCCGGCAAGGTATTGAGTGTAGGCTGCCATGTCTATCAAGCCATGGCCAGAGAGATTGAACAGGATAACCTTCTCCTCACCAGTCTCCTTGCATTTTTCTGCCTCGGCAATGGCAGCGGCAATGGCGTGGCATGATTCGGGAGCAGGAATGATACCCTCTTCCTTGGCAAAGAGCAGACCGGCCTTGAAAGTTTCAGACTGCTTCAGGTCCATCGCCTCCATGTAGCCATCCTTTAGCAGTTGTGAAATTATCACACCGGCACCATGGTAGCGCAGGCCTCCGGCATGTATGTTGGCAGGCATGAAGTTGTGGCCCAGGGTGTACATGGGCATCAGGGGAGTCAGGCCGCTAAGGTCGCCAAAGTCGTACTGGAACTGACCGCGTGTCAGTTTGGGACAGCTAGCAGGTTCGGCGGCAATGAATCGGGTCTTGCGCTCGCCACTGAAGACATGGCGCATGAAGGGGAAGGAAATGCCTGCAAAGTTGGAACCGCCACCAAAGCAACCTATCACGATGTCGGGATATTCTCCTGCCATCTCCATCTGCTTTTCTGCCTCCAGACCTATGATTGTCTGGTGCAGGGAAACGTGGTTCATGACGGAACCGAGCACATACTTACAGTTGGGGGTGGTCATTGCCAGTTCCACGGCCTCAGAAATGGCCGTACCCAAAGAACCGTTGTTGTTGGGGTCCACAGTAAGCACGTCCTTGCCGGCACGTGTAGACATGGAGGGAGAGGGAGTGACCTGTGCACCATAACTCTGCATGATGGCACGGCGGTAAGGCTTCTGCTCATAACTGATTTTCACCTGATACACGGCGGCCTCCAGGCCGAAGACCTTGGCGGCATAGCTCAGAGCACATCCCCACTGACCGGCACCGGTCTCGGTGGTAATGTTGGTAACGCCCTCCTGCTTGCAATAGTATGCCTGTGCCAGGGCACTGTTCAACTTATGGCTTCCTATGGGACTTACACTCTCGTTCTTGAAGTATATGTGTGCCGGAGTGCCAAGAGCCTTTTCCAGTCCATAGGCACGCACCAGGGGAGTGCTGCGATAATACTTGTACTGCTCGCGCACGGCCTCGGGGATGTCTATCCATGCATGCTCCTGGTCCATCTCCTGTCGGCTTGCCTCCATGGAGAAGAGCGGGAACATATCTTCGGGTGTCATAGGTTTCTTGGTCTTGGGATCCAGCATGGGCATGGGCTTATTGGGCATGTCCGCCTGGATGTTGTACCACTGTGTGGGTATCTCCTCTTCACTCAGGAAGAAGCGCTTTTGCTTGCTCATATTGTATTTGTTGTTTTGTGTCGTTAATAATCAGTTCAAACGGTACATGCCGCCGGGAATCATCCTCACCACTCCCTTCATCTCCATAGTGAAGAGCAGGCCGCTGAGCCTGCCGGCAGGTATGCCGGTGCTGACGGAAATGATGTTCAGTTGCAGGCGGTCCTTGTTGCGCAAAGTCTCTACGATGAGTTGCTCTTCATCGGAAAGGTCGGGAAACAGCTCCTGTTGGATGCCATCGGCAAGTTGTTTTTGTCTGGCCTTGTCGTTCTCCCATCCCATGGCATTTACGAAATCTTCAGCACAGGTAAGAAGACCTGCCGTATTGTTGGCAATTATCCTGTTACAGCCCTCCGACTGAGTATCAGTCATACGGCCAGGAAAAGCAAATACCTCCCTGCCGTAACTTTGTGCTATCTCTGCCGTAATGAGACTACCTCCGCGGGAGGCACTCTCCACCACTATTGTGGCATCCGAACATCCTGCCACAATACGATTTCGCTGGACGAAATAACGCTTCTCTATGGTTGTTCGCGACATGAATTCGGTCAGCAATCCACCTTGGCAAAGCATCTCCTTTGCCGTATTGCGGTGCAGGGTGGGATATATCTGGTCCAATCCGTGAGCCAGCACACCGATGGTTTCCAGTTTATTCTGCAGAGCCTGGCGATGGCACTGAATGTCCACACCGTATGCCAAACCGCTCATTACGAGGACATCGGGGCACAACTCTGCCAGTTCCCGAATGAACGTCTCGCACATCTGGCGACCATAGTCGGTAATCTTGCGTGTGCCAACCATGCTCACTATACGTGTCTTGTTCAGGTCTGCCATGCCGCGATAGTACAGCATCATGGGAGCATCCTCGCACTCCTTCATGCGCTGAGGGTAGCGATCATCCAGAAAACTGATGCAATCCACCTTTACCCTCTCTGCCCACTCCAGTTCCTCTTCGCAACGCGGCAGGCACGAGTCCATGAAATTCAGATTCTCCCTCAATGCCGGAATGGCATCGGGGATGACGTCCATGATATTGCACCTGTTCTCATACACGGCTGTAGCACTACCCAGCGTTTCCACCAGGGTTCTCTGCTGAGAGTAGTTCAGTTTGGGAACTCTCGTCAGCGCCATCATGTACAGAGTCTCTTTATCCATTGTGTCTCATAAGATGCGAAATGTACTCGAAACCAAATCGGCAATCAAGACATCTTGCATGGTCGCAGTATTCCTTTTTCAGTTGTATCAGGGCCTGACTGTCATAGGCAGTACCTACATTCAAGCCACAGGCTTGCCACTGCTTCAGTATGTAGTTCTTCTCGCCAGGCAGTTGCTCCAGGAAATCCGTGGCACGTGTGCGATAGTTGTAGGTCCCGTGATGCATGTCGTAGGCAAATAGCAGGTTTGCCACGGTATTTATGATTATAAGCGTGCGGCTACCCTTGCTGATGCCAGCAGTTGCCAATCTGTTGTCCATATCTTCAAGCGAGTTGGCGTCCAACAGACTGCTCAGCGTGCAATGCCCCTCGTGAAAGAGTCTTGCCATCTGCCTGATGCGGACATCGGGGAAATTCTGCGGCCTGGTGCGCAGATAGTGCCAGCAGGAGGTTGGCATTGGGTCGGGCAAAGAGAACTTGTGGCTCAGGAATTTATATTCGGCATGCATCCTGTTCCTTAAACCTTCATCAGCTATCTTGTCTATCAGTCCGGCAAGTCCAAGGAACATGCACTCTACCTGGAACAGGTTGTCGCGATGCTTGCCTGCCGCAGCAAGCGGAACACGCTTTGCCCACATCTCGAAGATGTCTCCATTCAAGCCGAAACCGAAGTTGCGTGCCAGGGTTATGAACGTAGTTTGCTCCCAATCGCCACGACATTCATCCAGGATGGCCAGTATCCTTTTGGCACGCACTTCCATCCTTTCTGCCAGCAGGGCATCGAACCAGGAATGGGCCTTTATAGGTTCTATCTGTGGCACGAATCTGTGGCAGCGTGGATAATCTGTAGTACGAAGCAATTCCTCGTAGTTATCCTTAACCTCCTGAGGCACACCCACTACCACCTGCGGCACCTGGTGTCCGTTTTGCATGAAAACCTCTGTTTCTGCTCTCTCCACTACATGCAGGATGGTGGTATTGTACACCGGATCCTGGTCATGCCCGTGTCTGGTCCAGTCGGCAGAACTGGTATGTATCTCCACATTGCCTGCCCACGTCATCCCGTCCAAGCGAATGCGTGCATTGCTGAAATCCGGTCCTTGGTTGTTGTTGTGCTGACCAGGGTCCAGAATTTCCGCGCATCTGCCGTCTGTTGTCCTCAAAACTGTGGACGGCATCAGCTTATGCATCCATACATAGTGGAGCAGTTTTTCCATGCCTAAATATCATTTTGATGGCAAAGATACGAATAAATTTGACAAATCGTTCACAGAACCCCAATTTTGATGTTAAATACAGTCACCAGTGCCGGGCATTTCACAATAAAGGTTAATTTGCTTTGAAATTACCTTACTTATTCGTACCTTTGAAACATCGTTTTCCAAATTACTTTTGCTCGGAAATGAAAATATAACTGCATTTATTTTGTATTTCCCTCGCTTAATCGTAATTTTGTGCAATAAAGAACATCATCAAATATGAAAATAGCACTTATTGGTTACGGCAAGATGGGCCGTATGATAGAAGAAATAGCCCTGGGACGTGGTCACGAGATTGTCTGCATCATAGACATTGACAACCAGCAGGACTTTGATAGCGAGGCATTCAAGAGTGCCGACGTTGCCATTGAGTTTACAGCACCGCACACGGCATACGACAACTACATGAAGGCCTTCAAGCATGGAGTAAAGGTTGTCAGTGGCAGTACAGGATGGATTCCACAGCATGGCGAGGAAGTGAAGAAAATGTGCATAGAACAGGGCAAGACCCTGTTCTGGAGTTCCAACTTCAGCCTTGGCGTGACAATCTTCCGTGCCGTCAACCGTTATCTGGCTCGTATAATGAACGGTTTTGAGTCATACACCCCTGTGCTTGAGGAGGTACATCATATACACAAGCTCGACCATCCTTCTGGCACGGGTATTACCTTAGGCGAGGAACTGGTGGCAGAAGTGGAGCGCTTGAACGGTTGGGAGTTCGGCATGCTGACGAATCCCGACGGAAGCAGGGAGGGCACAACCGAGGTTCCTGCCGATAAGTTGCGTATAGACAGTATCCGCCGTGATGAGGTTCCCGGTATCCACTCCATTACCTGGGAGAGCGAGGCCGACTGCATCACTATTAGCCACGATGCGCATTCCCGCAAGGGGTTCGCCTTGGGTGCCGTACTGGCTGCCGAATACACCGCCAAGCATGAGGGACTACTGACAATGTCCGACCTGTTTAAATTCTAATACATATAGGACAATGAAGATATACCAACCAAAAAAGATTGACTGGATAAAGGGACTCGTGGCATGTGCTCTGTACATTGCTTTCCTTGTGTGGATACAATCGTGGTGGGGCGTCATCGTACTTCCCTTCATCTTTGATGCCTACATTACCAAGAAGATAAACTGGGGCTGGTGGAAAGACCTGGAGGATCCCATTCTGCGTACTATAATGTCCTGGGTGGATGCCATCGTGTTTGCATTAGTGGCTGTCTATTTTGTCAATATCTACTTCTTCCAGAACTACACCATACCGTCCAGTTCTTTAGAAAAGAGCCTGCTGGTGGGCGACTATCTATTTGTCAGCAAGATGTCCTATGGTCCCCGTGTGCCACAGACTCCCCTGCATGCCCCTCTGTGCCAGCACACCTTGCCTATGGGAATTGGAAAAAGCTACATCGAGAGCGTGCAATGGGACTACAAACGTGTCAGTCCAAAGAAAATCACACTGAACGACATAGTTGTCTTCAACTATCCTGCCGGAGATACCATAGCCTATAATTGGCAAAACACCGACTACTATCGTATGTGCAAGGAACTCTATATGTACAATATGGATGTTCCCGAAAATCTGGACAGCATGTCGGCCTTAGAGCAGTACCGTTTCTATAACCATGCCATTCAGGTGGGTAGCGACTATGTGAAATCGGTTCCCCAGTTCGGCAAGGTCATGTGGCGCCCTGTGGACCGTAGAGAAAACTATGTTAAGCGTTGCGTGGGACTCCCTGGACAAACACTGGAAATACGCGATCACATCATCTATCTGGATGGGGTGGCAAACAAAGAACCGGATAATGTTCAGTATAATTATGAGGTGGAGTTGAAACAACCTCTGCCAGAATCTCTGATAAAGGAACTTGGCATATCCCAGGAAGATCTCAGTGCCCTAAGTACAACAGGCAGCATGCCCCTGACCGCCAAAGCCAAAGCGGCACTGGAGGCACGCCCCGACCTTGTGACCAGCATAGAGTACAGCAAGCAGGAGGAAACAGGTTTCCTATATCCCCTGAACGGGCACACGGGCTGGACATGCGACAATTACGGTCCCATCTGGATACCAGCCAAGAGCGAGACCATACAGTTGACAATAGAGAACCTTCCCGTCTACGAGCGTCCCATACGCATTTATGAGGGCAATGACCTGCAGGTTACCGATGACGGACGCATTCTGATAAACGGCAAGGAAACCACCGAGTACACCTTCAAGATGGACTACTACTGGATGCAGGGCGACAACCGTCACAACAGTGCCGACTCACGCTATTGGGGCTTTGTTCCCGAGGACCACATCGTGGGCAAACCTATTGTCATCTGGTTGTCCATGGATCCCGATCGTGGCGGACTGAGCAGTATCCGCTGGAACCGTCTGTTCCGTTTGGTAGATAACATCAAATAGTCCCCATTTATAGTATATAGATAAGGTGTATGGCAACATCCCCCAAACAGAAGGTTGCCCTAGTGCTTGCCAGTGGCGGAGCCAAGGGCTTTGCCCACATTGGCGCCATAGAGGCTTTGGAAGAATCCGGTTACGAGATCACTTCCATAGCTGGCGCATCAATGGGAGCACTGATAGGTGGCATATATGCTGCCGGAGGACTGGACAAGGTAAAGGAATGGATGTACGATCTGACCAACAAGGAAGTCTTCCGTCTGGTAGACTTCACGCTCAGTCCTCATGCCTTTGTAAAGGGAGACCGACTGATGGATGCCCTGAAAGCTATTGTGCCTGATTGTAACATAGAGAACCTGAACATTCCATATTGTGCCGTAGCAACGGACTTGAAAGAGGGTAGGGAAGTTGTCTTGCATAGCGGTAGTCTTTATGCAGCCATACGTGCCAGCATATCCATTCCCATGCTGTTCCGTCCTGTGGAGCACGAGGACATGCTCCTCATAGACGGTGGCATTACCAACGGTCTGCCCTTGGACCGTGTGGAGCGTACCGAGGGAGACAAACTGGTGGCCGTTAACTTGGAAGATTACGAATGGGAAGATGATGATGCCGAGATGCCAAAGGCTGAATCTGGAACTTCGGCGCTGACCATTCTGTCACGCAAATTACAGGCAGGATTGAATGCTTTGAGCAACAACTATATTTCCCTGACCTACGACACCATTTCCATCCTTATGAAGCGCAATACAGAAATGGCATTGCGTCTCACTCCTCCTGATATCTATCTGAATGTTTCACTTGGCGAATACGGCAGTCATGACTACGACGAGGCCGAATCCATTGCAAAACTGGGGTATGAGCAGATGAAGGCTATTTTGCAAGACACGGGGATAAAAAATAAGGTAATATATAATAATCGTTAGAGCGAGGCTTTCAAGGATAGCAGGGCGCTGTTCTCTGCTTCTTCCATTTCCTGGCGTTCTTCGTCTGTATAGTCCTCCATACCACAGAGGTGCAGGATGCTATGGATGATGACACGGTGCAGTTCCTCGTCGTAGGGGGTCCCAAACAGTTCGGCGTTGGTACGTACGGTGTCCAGAGAAATATATGTATCGCCGATGAGTACGTTTCCCTGGCTGTTGTCAAAGCCGATATGGTCGGTATAGTAGTCGTGTCCGATGAACTGGCGGTTGACGCGCAGGATTTCCTCGTCATCCACAAAGATATAGTTCACCAGGTCGATGCGTTTGCCGTAGGATTTGGCAACATGCTCTATCCACTGGGTGACCTTCTCCTTGTCCAGTTCGGGCAAGGGCACGTTGATGGCGTTGAATGTTATCATTCTCTTTATTCCTCCATCAGTTGGACGGCCTTCTTCACGATGTCGTCATCCTCGTAGATAATGGCAAAGTATTCGTTCATATCCCAAAGGTCGCGAGCTGCCAGGGCGCGAAGCATGAGTTTCAGCAAACCGGTTGTCTTCTCTTCCTCGTCCTTGGGATACTTGTCCTTCAGTGCCTTCTTTGCTTCTGCATAGATGTTCTCTATAATTTCCTCGGGTACCTCGTACTTGTGGCGGAAATCCTCGAAGGTGGGGTATTTCTCCTTCAACTCGTTTCTGTGCTTTGCCAGATGGCGCAGGTTGGCGTCTATGAGAATGCGCTTGGCAACAATCTGGCGGTACAGCGAAGTATTCTTTGTTGTGTCCAGCGGCACAAAATAGTCGGGCATGATGCCGCCACCGCCATATACGGTACGCCCTTTCCTTAAAGTCTGGAACTTGAGCGAGTCGGGGAAGTGGATGCTGTCGGCATTTGTCAGTTCGCCGTGGTTGAAACGGTTTATTACGTCCATGCGGTACTCCTTTTCCTTACCCTTTTCGTAAGGCTTCTGGATGCAACGCCCACTGGGAGTATAATATTTAGATATGGTAAGGCGAATCATACTGCCATCAGGCAGATTCACGGGCCTTTGCACCAGTCCCTTGCCAAATGTGCGACGTCCTACTACTATTCCACGGTCCTGGTCCTGTATGGCTCCGGCAAGAATCTCGGCAGCCGAGGCAGAGTACTCGTCAACCAGCACCACAACCTTGCCCTCCTGAAAGGCATCTCCTCCAAAACTCCTCATCGTCTGAGACGCATAGCTGGTTCTTCCCTTGGTGTAGACAACCATATCTCCTTTGGGGAGGAACTCACTGGCAAGTTCCGCTGCTGCCTGCAGATAACCTCCTCCATTCTGCGTCAAATCAAGTATCAGATTACGCATACCCTTCTGCTTCAACTCTTCAATCGCCGTTATCACCTCTTTGTGAGTAGTAATGCTGAAGTTGCTGAAACGTATCAAACCAGTATGTTTCGTAACCATGAATGCAGCATCTACTGAATTCAAGGGTATCTTGTCACGAACCACATCTATATATATGGTATCATCTATTCCGTCGCGCAGAATGCCAAGATGCGCTGTAGTCCCACGAGGACCACGCAGACGCTTCATTATCTCCTCCTGGGGCATCTTCACACCGGCAATAGCGGTATCGGCCACAGAAATAATGCGGTCTCCTGCCATCACACCAGCCTTTTCCGAAGGACCTCCGGTAATGGTTTGTATCACCATCAGGGTATCGTCCAGAATGTTGAATTGCACACCGATACCATCAAAGGAACCCTGCAATGGCTCGTTCAGGCGCTTTGTCTGCTCTGCCGTACTATATGCTGAATGGGGATCCAGTTTCTCCAACATGCCACGGATGGCATCTTCAACAAGTTTATTGGAATCCACAGAATCCACATAATGGTCATTGATAGTTACTGCCGAGATAACCAACTTTCGTATCTGCTCGTCCAGATTTTTATTTTGTGCCTGTGCCTGGAACATGCCGGCAAGCAACAGGAGTGATATTATCAGTGTCTTTTTCATCCTTATTCGTCTATTCTATAGTTAAGTCCTTTGGGCAGCCATGGCGTGATGTCACGCCCGAAGTGATGCAGTTCGCGCACCACACTGCTGGATATGCCCGAGATAGTGGGGTCGGCAAGCAGAACCACCGTTTCCACGTCGGCAAGCCTGCTATTGATGTCGGCAATGCCCAGTTCGTATTCATAGTCCTTTACCGAGCGTACTCCGCGGAGAATGAAACGGGCCTCCTGTGCCTGGGCAAAGTCCACGGTAAGTCCGGTATAGCTCTCCACACGTACCTTGGGGTTGCCGTTGTAGTATTCACGAAGGGCACGCACCCTTTCCTCCACGGACAGCCATCCGTGCTTCTGTTCATTGTAACCCACGGCAACAATCACCTCGTCAAAGAGTTTTTGCGCTCTATCCACAAGGTTGGCATGTCCGATGGTAAAGGGGTCGAACGACCCGGGAAAGATGACCTTATTCATATTCTTCGGCTATATCCTCCTCGATGACAAGATTGTCTATGATGAAGTTCTGGCGCTCCATGGTGTTCTTGCCCATGTAGTATTCCAGCAGTTCGCCCACCTGGTCGCTCTTGCTCAGGTTGACTTTCTCCAGGCGTATGTCGGCACCGATGAAGTTCTTGAATTCGTCGGGACTTATCTCGCCCAAACCTTTGAATCGTGTTATCTCGGGGTCGGGACCAAGGTCGGAGATAGCCTGCAGGCGTTCGTCCTCGGTGTAACAGTATTGAGTGATGAAGTCCGAGCCGAAGGAAATGTGGCGCTTGTGCGGAGAGTTGGTCTTCTTGCTCAGTTCGGGATCCTGTTCCATGTCGGTACCCTCGTCGTAAGCCCTCAGTTCCTTCTCTATGGCCTCTATCTTCTTCTTGCTGACCTTTGTCTTGCGGTTGCGCACACGGAATAGCGGTGTCTGCAGGATGTAGACATGTCCCTTCTTGATGAGGTCTGGGAAGAATTGCAGGAAGAAGGTTATCATGAGCAGACGGATGTGCATACCGTCCACATCGGCATCGGTGGCAACGATAACCTTGTTGTAGCGCAAACCCTCCAAACCGTCCTCGATGTTCAATGCGGCTTGCAGGAGGTTAAACTCCTCATTCTCGTAGCACACCTTCTTGGTCATGCCGAAGCAGTTCAGTGGCTTTCCTCGCAGAGAGAACACCGCCTGTGTGTTCACATCACGGCTCTTGGTGATGCTTCCGCTTGCAGAGTCACCCTCGGTGATGAAAATGCATGACTCTTCCTGTTGTGTGCCTCGGGTGTCGGAAAGGTGCACGCGGCAATCACGCAACTTTCTGTTGTGCAGGTTGGCCTTCTTGCTCATCTCCCTGGCCTTCTTTGCCACGCCAGCCATTTCCTTGCGTATCTTCTCGCTCTCCTGCACCTTGGCCAGGATGATGTCGGCAATGTCGGTGTTCTTGTGCAGGTAGTTGTCCACCTGCGCCTTCACAAAGTCGCCGATGAACTTGTCTATGCTTATGCCACCCTCGGGGGCAGTTGTCTGCGAACCCAGTTTCACCTTTGTCTGGCTCTCAAACATGGGTTCCTGTATGTTTATGCTTATGGCGGCAACAAGTCCGTTGCGGATGTCGCCATACTCGTAGTTCTTACCCGAATAGTCCTTGATAACCTCAGCAATGTACTTCTTGAAGGCTGCCTGGTGCGTACCGCCCAGAGTGGTGTGCTGACCGTTCACAAAGGAATAGTACTCCTCGCCGTTCTGCTTGGTGTGTGTGAAGGCTATCTCTATGTCCTCGCCACGCAGATGGCATATGGGATACAGAGCGTCGTAATCCATGCGGTCGTTGAGCAGGTCGGAAAGACCGTCGCGCGAATGGATGCGCCTGCCGTTGAACATGATGGTAAGCCCCGTATTCAGGTAGGTGTAGTTGCGCAGCATTATCTCTATGAACTCGTCGCGGAACTTGTAGTGCTTGAACAGGGTGGGGTCTGGTTCGAAGAAAATGTATGTTCCATTCTCGTCCTGCGTAACTTCAGTGTTGTCGCTCACTAGGATGCCCTTCTCGAAAACGGTCTTCCTGACCTGTCCGTCGCGATAGGAGTGCGCCTCGAAATGACTGCTCAGTGCATTCACCGCCTTCAGACCTACACCATTCAAGCCAACACTCTTCTTGAAAGCCTTGGAGTCATACTTGCCACCGGTGTTCAGCATGGACACTGCCTCCACCAGTTTGCCCTGTGGTATGCCACGGCCATAGTCGCGAATGCTGGCACGCAGGTTGTCCTGGATGTCCACCTCTATGCGCTTGCCGGCGTTCATCTTGAACTCGTCGATACTGTTGTCGATGACCTCCTTCAGCAACACATATATGCCATCCTCTGCCTGCTGGCCATCGCCCAAGCGGCCGATGTACATGCCAGGTCGGGTGCGGACATGCTCCATGTCCGAGAGGTGCCGGATATTGCCCTCGTCGTATGTTACGTCTTCTGTCTGCCTACTTTCCTTTATATCTTCCATGGTCTTGGTTTGCAGGTGTATGTGTGGTGTGATGCGTGTATATTAGATAGGTTTCTTCCAAGTGTGTCTTCTCTTTGTCACCTCAGTTTCCAGAGAGCGCCATACACTCAAAGCCTTATTGTTGGTTTCCAATTGCGGACAACACTCCGCCACCTTGAATCCCATCCTCTGTGCAGTAGGGATAAGGTCGGCAAAAATAAGGCTTATGCATCCCGTATCCTGATACTCTGGCAGAGTGCCTATGAGCAGGAGATCCAAAGTAGAACTGCGCTTAAAGTACAGAGCCTTGACAATGTGCCACCAACCAAAGGGCATCAGTCTGGACTTTGCCTTCTGTATGGCTTCGGAAAGGTTGGGCATACATATACCCACGGCTATTGGCTGTCCCTCCTTGTTCTCTACAATGGAAATCAAGTTGGGGTCCAGTAGGGGCAGGTACTGCTCAGCATAGTCGTTCATCTGTCGGGGTGTCATATTGCTGTATCCGTGCAGATTCTTGTATGCCGTGTTGATGATCTCAAACAATTTCAGTACGTAGCCGCTTTTCCTCAGTTCCTTTTTGTTCTTGAACTTGCGTACAGAGAAACCGTATCTGTCCTGCACCAGTTTTGCTACTCGGAAGAACTTCTGCTGGTTGGCCGAGTGTTCTCCGTCGGCACTGGGTATTTCTATTGTACGGTCAACCCACACAGCATCCTCCTCGAATCCCATTGCCTGCATGTGGTCGTTGTAATAAGGGTAGTTGTAGATGGTGTACATCGAACCCAGTTTATCGTAACCTTCAAAGAGCATGCCCTCGGGATCAAGATCGGTGAATCCGAAGGGACCGGCAATCTCGTTCATGCCACGCTCCTTGCCCCAGTCCTCCACGGCCTTGATAAGGGCTTTGCTCACTTCCATGTCATCCACAAAGTCTATCCATCCAAAGCGTACTGTTTTGGTGTTCCATTTTTCATTGGCATGGTTATTGATGATGGCAACTACCTTGCCAACAATTTTGCCTTGACGGTAAGCAATGAAGAACTCAGTGTCACAAAACTCAAATGCGGCATTGCTCTTGGAATCGAAAGTTTTCAGCGTGTCCTCCAAAAAATCGGGCACGGCATAAGGGCAGTCCTTATAGAGGTCATAGTTGAAGCGTACAAAATCCTTCAGTTCGCTCTTGGTGGATACACGTTTAATACTGATTCCGGACATATAGAATATACGTTTTAATGGGATATTATCTCCACAAAGATACTCTTTTTTCCTGAAAATGTGCTCTTGGAATGCCGTTTTTGTCGTTTTTGCCCTCGTCTTTGGTCAAAAAGGGATGTTTTTCCTTTGCCACGGGAGCAAAAAGTTATACTTTTGTCTTATGACAACAGCATATCTGGGTTCCATAGAATATTACCGTCGTTTGCTTCGCGAGGAGGTTTCACTTGATTTCTCCGTGCCCTACCGCAAACAGACCTCTATGAACCGTTGCCTCATAGATTCCCCTCACGGGGCACTTGCCCTGACGGTTCCTGTGGTCAATCCGCATGGCCGTATGCCTGTGGGCGAAATCCTTATCTCCGAGCATGGCAACTGGCGCCATCAGCATTGGAATGCCTTGGTGTCCAGTTACAGGCAGACGCCTTATTTTGATTATTATGTGGAGGATTTCCATCCCTTTTATCATGAGCATCGTTGGGAACGTCTTGCCGACTTCAACAACGACCTGCACCTGACGGTGATGAGGCTCTTGGAACCGTTCCCTCTGGTGCCCGAGGACAAGCGTAGAGATACCCCGTACTATCAGATGTTTGCCTCACGTCATGACTTTATCCCCAACCTGAGCATCGTGGACCTTCTCTTCAATATGGGTCCCGAATCGGTGTATTATCTGTGAACGGTATTTTCTCACAAACTCCATCTATGAACATCTATACCCTCGACTCTCGGTGCATCCCTGCCATGGAAAAAGTCAGGGAGTACTACCTCTCCGTACCCGAATGGCAAAAGGATGTTCGGGAGGGGAAGATGTTTGGAGTGTTGATTTACAGCCCCACCAACGAAGGACCCATCCCCGAAGGAACCGCCGGACCCTCCCCCCTGCCCAGTCCTCGCGTCGCAATGGAGATTGCTCCCCTCATGGAGCACAGATTGACATTCAGTCAATCCTCCAAGGACTCCATTCGCCACAAGGGAGGGGAGTATAATGTTCTGCTGATGGGGCACAAGTCGGTTGTAACCACTCCCTCCCCTTGTGGGAGGGTTGGGGAGGGGTCCGTCTCTTACCTTGCGGCCTTCTCCGGCACTCTTGGAGGCAAGACATGTCAACCGGGGTTCGTGCCCCCTGTCTTTGACATTCAGGAGGGCGAGGGCCGTTATTTCCTGAAGGAGGAGGCCGAGATAAGTGCCATAAACCATTACCTGGATTCGGGCAAGGCTTCTGCCCGCGAGGTGTGCGACCTGCGGCATGAGCGTAAGGAGCGTTCCCGTGCCCTTCAGCGGTGGTTGTTCGCTCGTTATTCGGTGCTCAACGTGCGTGGCGAGAGTGCCAACCTGCTGGACATCTTCGCCCCTGCCGTGCCTCCAGGCGGTGCTGGGGATTGTTGTGCGCCGAAACTTTTGCAGGAGGCTTTCCGCCGTGGCATACGCCCACTGGCCATAGCCGAATGGAACTCGGCAGACAATTGCTTCTACCCTCCATGCACACACCGGTGCCGACCCATACTGGCGCACATGCTTTCGGGCATGGAAGTGGAGGCCGACCCTCGTCTTGGAAACTATATGGATTTGGTGTCACGCCTGTCCACCGTCTACGAGGATGACTCCCTGATGGTGGTCAACAAACCATCAGGCCTTCTCTCCGTGCCTGGCAAGGAATTCCTGCCCTCGGTGGAGAGCATCACGGGGTGCCTGTCCGTGCACAGGCTTGACCAGGATACCAGTGGTTTGCTGGTACTGGCAAAGAGTGCCGTTGTACAGGCAGAGTTACGCCGCCAGTTTGAGCAGCGCGAGGTGGAAAAGCATTACGAAGCCATGCTCGAGGGTGAAATGCCCGAAGGACAGGAGGGCGACATCCGTTTGCCCTTGCGCCCGGATGTGGACAACCGTCCGCGCCAGGTGGTGGACATGGAAAATGGCAAAAGCGCACTGACCAGATATAAGGTCGTTGGAAATGTGGACGGGCATGCGCATCTCCTGCTCACACCACATACAGGTCGTACACATCAGTTGCGTGTGCACATGGCAGAGGGTTTGAAGAATCCCATCCTTGGCGACCGCCTCTATGGCAATCAGAGTGCTCCGCGCCTCATGCTTCACGCCGGAGAACTCTCGTTTACTCACCCACAGACGGGCAAGCGTCTTTGCTTTACCTGTACTCCAGAATGGTAAGGCTCTCGGGGTTGAACACCTCCTTGGCGGCATCCCACACCTGTTCGGCTGTAAGTGCCTGGATGCGCTCTATCATTTTCTCCTTCGTTTGCGTGCGGCCATAATGCAGCATGCGCTTGCCCATACCTATTGCCACGCTCTCAAAGTTGTCGTACGACAGGGCTATCTGACCTATTATCTGTCTTTTTGCGGCCGCCAGTGCCTTGTCCGATAGGGGAGCATCGCATAGGCGTTGCAATTCCTTCTTTACTATCCTCTTGCATCGTTCTGCATCGTGGTGGTCGCAACCGAAGTATATTGCCCACACACCCGTGTCGGTGTATGTGGTCAGTGTGCTCTCCACGGTGTATACCAGACCTCGTTTCTCCCTCAGGGCCAGGTTCAGACGGCTGCTCAACCCGGGACCTCCCAGGATGTTGTTGGCAAGGAACAGGGCAAGGTGCTTGGGATGGTTGCCGCCAAAGGCACGCGCACCCATCATGATATGCGCCTGGTGTGTGTCCTTATGGATGACCCTCTGGACCCCGGACCCCTCCCCAACCCTCCCGCAAGGGGAGGGAGTGGTTACAACCGACTTGTGCCCCATCGGCAGGACATTATACTCCCCTCCCTTGTGGCGAATGGAGTCCTTGGAGGATTGACTGAATGTCAATCTGTGCTCCATGAGGGGAGCAATCTCCATTGCGACGCGAGGACTGGGCGTGGGGGAGGGTCCGATGTCCTTTACTCTTATCTGTTTCATGATCTCCTTCTCCGATACATTGCCATAGACAAAGAGCACGGCATTGGAGGGTACATAAAGCCTGTGTGTATAATTCAGCACGTCCTCTGTCTTGTAGGTTCGAAGTCTGTCTGCATCGCCCAGGATGTTTCTGCCAAGAGGGTGTCCTTGGAAAAGCATTGCCTCGAAGTCGTCGTAGATAAGTTCGGATGGCGAGTCGTTGTAGCTCTCTATCTCGTCTATGACCACCTCCACTTCCTTGTTCATCTCCTCCTGCGGGTACTTGCTATGGAACACTACATCAAAAAGCAGGTCCATGGCACGACGGAAGTGCTCCTTTTGGCAAGTGCAGTAGTACACCGTTTCCTCCTTGCCGGTGAAGGCATTCAGGTCGCCACCCACACTCTCCATGTAGGTTATTATCTGTCGCGAGGAACGTCTGTCCGTACCCTTGAATGTCAGGTGCTCGGCAAAGTGTGCCATGCCGCTCTCCTCGTTTGTCTCGTCCCTGGTGCCGGCATCCAAAACCAATCCCAGGTACACCGTATTCGTAGGGCTGGGTGCATACACCACACGCAAGCCGTTGTCCAATGTCAGTGATTTCATATTGCAAAGGTACGAATAAGCGAGAGAAATTCCAAACTTGTTTGAGAATTTCCGAGCGTGAATACCTTCGAGGCGCCAGCCTCAAAGTACATATATTTCAAGAAAGAATAACGACAAATGAAAGAAAGAGTTTTTTCACACCTAATCATATTTGTAATTGCTATACCGTACAATGAGATAATGTGTGGAAGAGTTAAAGAATGCGAAATATTTGCATCATAACGTCGTTATTCGTACCTTTGACCCTTGAAAACAAAACTTTGGCATGAAAAAGATACCATTCATACTACTGATAGTGGCAATGATGCTGACCCTCACGTCCTGGAAAACGGAGAGTGGCAAATGGAGAACGGAAAGCGATTTTAGTTTTCACCTTTCGCCTTTCATTTTGCAAATGGATAGTACCAAGACCAAGCAAGACACCTCTGTGGCATATACCGACACGTTGGGAGAAGTCAGCGTAAAAGCCGACAACAGTCTTCGCGTGGTGGATGCTATCAACAAATCCTTGAACAACGGTCTTACCCAGCCTCGCCAAAAGAGTGTTTCAGACATTCTGGGTTCCAAAGCCACCGACTACATCATGCACCCCTTTGCTTGGCGAGAACGCAAGAAAGAGAAGAAGCACAAGAAGGACAAGGAAGCTATCCTGAAATTGGATGCCGCCAAATCCTATGAGGACGAACTTACCGAAGCCATCAACCGACAATTGCGTGAAGACTCTATTGCCGCGGCAAGGAAGGAGCAGGAAGCGAAGAAGTAAGTATAAAACAAACATAAACCGGGGAGGCGTAATTTCATCATTACACCTCCCCGACATGTTTTGCTTCATTTCATATAAGCACACTATTTTATGCTGAAAGTATAAACTTTGGCCGACTTGGAATTAGTCATAGAATTGGTAATGCTCAAGCAATATTCACCTGATTCCAAATTAGACAAGGGGATAAGCACGCTGCTATTGCCATATTTCTTGTAACGGAAACTCTGTGCTGCCTCATCGTTATTGACAGAAGCACCGGTGAAGGATCCCACTTCGCCATTTTGGAAACGGCGCTTCTTTTTCAATATCTCAAACTTGTTTATTGATATAGTTTGCAAAGGAGACTGACCGCCCAAATTGATAACCAGACATGACTTCTTGTCTAAAACAAGAGAACTGGACACACCATCAACATAATAGTAACTCTTCACCTTACCAATACCAACAAGATACATACTTGCGCCTGCCTTGGCCTTTATATACGCATTTTCACATGGTAAAGGATCTCCTAACGTGGAATCCTGAAGATTGGCAACAAATGGTTCAAACTCGAAATCAGGTTCTTGAACACTTTGAGCACAAACAGACATCGAAATTGAAAGGATGGCAACGGCAAACATCAATATTTTTTTCATATTACTATATATGGTTATTACAATAGATTGTCCCTACTCTTTTTCTCGGCTTTTCGGGTTACTCCGTTGTTCCTTGTAATTAGATTGGAAATACGCACAAAAAAAGCGCGGAACCTTTAGTGTATTCCCTATCTGAGGTGTTTGGCGTAACCTACTAACAGAATAACCAAAAGCCCACGCCTAACCAGCATGAGCATCTCAGTATCATTCATGTTAGTATCCTTTGAGTCGCCAAACTTTCAGATAGGATGAATAAGACTAAAACGCTTTTCCAATATGTCTAAATGTGCGTATCTTACTATACGCTATGCTTCATAGGCAATGATGTTTTTATGTGGTTAATGATTCGTTAATTCTTTTCAACGCTACAAAGATAGGGATTTATTCGTGCAAAGCATCCTTGTCAACGTATTTTCTTTTCATTATCACCCGTAATCTTCCTGTCGCTCTCCCCGAGCATTTAATTTTGTTGTCCCGACAACAAGGCACTGTTGTCTCGACAACAGAACACTGTTGATAGGGCAACAGCGGTTTATCCTCCGTATAACTGAGTGCTGAGATAGCGCTCTCCCGTGTCGGGCAATACGACAACGATGGTTTTGCCCTTGGCCTCCGGGGTAAGGGCAAAGGTGAGGGCAGCATGAACGGCAGCACCGGAAGAGATGCCCGTGATGAGGCCTTCGTGATGGGAAAGCAGGCGCCCCATTTGCATGGCTTCTTCTGTAGAAACCTGCATTATGCGGTCAACAACGTTGGAGTCATAGTTCTTGGGGATGAAGTTGGCACCTATGCCCTGTATGCCATGCGGAGAGGCCTTGCCTCCACTGAGCAAAGGGGATTCCTGGGGTTCTACGGCAATGGCAAGGAGTTGCGGGTTATGTGCCTTGAGACCTCGGGCAGTGCCGCTGAGGGTTCCACCAGTGCCAACGGTGGCAACGAGGACATCCACCTGTCCGTCGGTATCGTCCCAAATCTCCTGTGCCGTAGAGAGGACATGCGCTTCGGGATTGGCAGGATTTGAGAACTGGCCAAGGATGACAGAATTGGGCATACTGTCTCGCAAGCGCTCCGCCTCGGCAATAGCACCCGCCATGCCCTCAGTACCAGAGGTAAGTACAACCTGTGCACCGGCGGCACGAAGCAATTGCTGGCGCTCACGGCTCATGGTATCGGGCATGACAATGATAGCCTCATAACCACGCACACGACTTATCCATGCAAGCCCCACACCGGTGTTACCGCTCGTAGGCTCTATAATAGTACCTCCAGGTTTAAGTACACCACGACACTCGGCATCCAGAATCATGTTCAGTGCCACACGGTCCTTCACACTGCCTCCGGGATTGAAGTATTCCAGTTTTGCCAGCACCCGCGTGCTATCATCTATGCCATAATGAGCAGAGAGTCGTGCAAGGTGGAGTAGGGGAGTATGCCCCACGAGTTCTGTAAGATTTTCGTGTATTCTTGCCATTTCCGTACATTCTTTTTCTGTTGTGCAAGGCAAAGGTAAGGATTTCCTTAGAATATGCACCACACGAACATTAAAGAAATGCTAAAATGAGGCACACTTTAATAAACGAATGTGATAGGAGTTTAAATAATGTGAAGAAGCTGAATTATCTTGCCCGCAAATGATTGCCATCTGGAGGAATCGGCATAAATTTGCATCGGATTCAAAGAGGAATCCATAACAAGAATAACAAGAACTAAAAACAAAGAAGATTATGGCAACCAAGTTTTATAAGTGTGCCCATTGCGGCAACGTTATCGTAAAGGTTGTTGACAGCAATGTCCCCGTGGTTTGTTGCGGGCAAAAGATGGAAGAACTGGTACCCAACACC
>JAGBYI010000212.1 GCA_017628845.1 Bacteroidaceae bacterium | reverse complement strand
TATGATTCACAACAAGAGAAGTTACAAAGGGCGAACGGAGGATGCCTTGGCTTCTGGCGGCGACGAAGGACGCGGTAAGCTGCGAAAATGTGCGGGGATCTGCAAACAGGACTTGATCCGCACGTATCCGAATGGGACAACCCGGCAGGTTGAAGACCTGTCACTCGAAAGAGAGCCAACGCGGAGAACTGAAACATCTAAGTATCCGCAGGAAAAGAAAGAAATATCGATTTCCAAAGTAGTGGCGAGCGAAATGGAAATAGCCTAAACCGGCGTTGTTGCGGCAATGCCGGGGTTGTAGGACCGCAACAAGAGCCTCATGATCAAGTGGAACTGGCTGGAAAGTCAGGACATAGAGGGTGATATCCCCGTACACGTAAATTCATGAGGCTCTAGTGGTATCCTGAGTAGGGCGGGACACGAGGAATCCTGTCTGAATCCGCGGGGACCATCCCGCAAGGCTAAATACGACCAGAAGACCGATAGTGAACCAGTACTGTGAAGGAAAGGTGAAAAGCACCGTGAATAACGGGGTGAAAAAGAACCTGAAACCGTTCGCTTACAAGCGGTCGGAGTTCTGCAAAGAATGACGGCGTGCCTTTTGCATAATGAGCCTACGAGTTACTTCTCACCGGCGAGGTTAAGCACTTCAGGTGCGGAGCCGAAGCGAAAGCGAGTCTGAACAGGGCGCTTAGTCGGTGGGAGTAGACGCGAAACCTTGTGATCTACCCTTGGCCAGGTTGAAGGAACCGTAACAGGTTCTGGAGGACCGAACCAGTTTCCGTTGAAAAGGATTTGGATGAGCTGAGGGTAGGGGTGAAAGGCTAATCAAACTGGGAGATAGCTCGTACTCCCCGAAATGTCTTTTGGGACAGCCTCGATTTAGCTTGCATGAGGTAGAGCTACTGATAGGATGCGAGGGCTTCACCGCCTATCAAATCCTGACAAACTCCGAATGCGTGCAAGTGATGATCGGGAGTGAGTCGCCGGGTGCTAATGTCCGGTGGCGAGAGGGAAAGAGCCCAGACCAACAGCTAAGGCCCCCAATGGTATGCTAAGTTGATAGAACGATGTTCGGTTGCTTAGACAGCTAGGATGTTAGCTTGGAAGCAGCTATTCATTTAAAGAGTGCGTAACAGCTCACTAGTCGAGCGACTGAGCGTGGATAATAAACGGGCATCAAGCATACAGCCGAAGCTATGGACTCTGAAAAGAGTGGTAGGGGAGCATTCCAGCCGGCGCTGAAGATCAACTGTGAGGTTGGTTGGAGCGACTGGAAAAGAAAATGTAGGCATAAGTAACGACAATGCGGGCGAGAAACCCGCACACCGAAAACCCAAGGTTTCCTGAACAACGTTAATCGGATCAGGGTAAGTCGGGGCCTAAGGGTAATCCGAGAGGAGTACTCGATGGACAAACGGTTAATATTCCGTTACCTGTATATCATAGTTAGGAGAGACGGAGAAGTGACACGCACGCGAGCTGACGGAATAGCTCGTTAAAGGACGTAGGTAAAGGATCTTGTTAAGAGCTGGTCCTGCTGATGTCTGACAGTACAGCAAGCCTTCGGGTGCGCTGACAGTTGCGGTAAACAGACTCCCAAGAAAATCTTCGAAGCGTTAATGGTATATCAGCCCGTACCGTAAACCGACACAGGTGGGTGAGGAGAGAATCCTCAGGTGCTCGAGTGAATCATGGCTAAGGAATTCGGCAAGTTTACCCCGTAACTTCGGGATAAGGGGACCCTGCTAAGCAGGGCGCAGAGAAATGGCCCAGGCGACTGTTTAACAAAAACACATGGCTTTGCAAAATCGTAAGATGAAGAATAAGGCCTGACACCT
>JAGBYI010000036.1 GCA_017628845.1 Bacteroidaceae bacterium | reverse complement strand
TAAGGGTTTCCTTATGGCCGTGGCCGCGACGCACGCATAGACCGGGGCGATGTGCGGCCGCTGTGGGGTTCGATTCCCCACGCCCTGCCAAGAATCAATAACACTCAGAATCATGAAGAGAATGAACTACATCAAGGCTGCTGCACTGCTTGCGACAACTCTTGCCGCAGCATCATGCAGCATAAAGGAAGACCGGCGTCCGTGTCCCTGCTGGCTGGACATGGACATCACCGGATGCGCATCCCATACCACCGAAATAAGCCTGTCGGCATGGGGCACAGAGAACCTGTTCTCGGACAAGGTCTCCGTGGCTGATTATCCTGACGTGTATGAGAGGACGGTGACCAAGGGAATGGTAGCGACCTCCGCCTACTGCGGACTCAGCGAAAGTATGGTTGAAGGCAGCAGGATTATCATCCCGGAAGGCAAGCAATCTGACATGCTCAAGGTACATACGAACATTATTGACTGCACCGGTGAGTTTGCCAGGGATTCTGTACAGCTGAACAGGCAGTACGCCACGGTCTTTCTAAGCATGGAGGATGAGAGAGCGCATGAGGCTCTGAGGGTCATGGAGGTAAGAGGAGAGGTGTGCGGAATCGACTACGTCACTCTTGAGCCTGTGGAAGGCAAATTCTCATTCATGACACAGGCTGACGATGACGGTGTGTGGCAGTTCCGTCTTCCCAGACAGAATGAAGGGAATGACCTCAAGCTCATAACGTTCGCGGACGGCCAAGAGAAAGAGTCTCTCCCTCTTGACGAGTGGATCGCAAAGAGCGGATACAGCTGGCTTGACAAGGATCTCAAGGACATCTACGTCAATGTGGATTATGCCGTAGGAAAGGTGTCGGTCGTGATCCAGGGCTGGGTAGAAGGTGAATACATAGACATAAAGCTATAGCGGAAAGCATAGTGAATAGTTTTTTCATAGGTTAAGTTTAGTTGTTTATGGCGGCTGCCCTGTCGTGAGATGCGGCAGCCTTTTCTTAAAGAAAACGCATTCAAATGAAAAGAATATTATCAGCACTGTCCATTGCAGCAGCTCTGTCCAGCTGCTCGACACAGGACATCACGCCACCTCTGATAGAAGAGGAAACGCTAGTACCTTTGGAACTTGAACTGGCGACTAATACAGTTACTAGAGCTATCGTAGAAGGCACGACACTTCCCACAGCGTCATCCGTTGGAATCACGGTCAGAGACTCATACGGGGCATACGCCGGAGAGGAATATACCAACATTAAGTACACGTCAAAGGATGCCTCAGGAGCGCAGGTATGGGAGTGCGACTCACCTATCATGCTCTCTCCGCAGACAGGAGTACTGTACTCCTACTATCCTTACGCCGAGGCGTGCACTGATATCTCGGCGATCTCCATCAGGGCCAACTCCACAGTCCAGACGGACTTCATGTGGGGAACACCCGTATCGGTGAGCAAGGACAACAGGCATGCATCAATAAAGATGAACCATGCCCTTGCAGCCGTAAGGATAACCTACGTCAGAGGGACATACTCAGGAACTGGTACTGTCTCCAAGGTATCCTTCGGAGGTAACTGTATCGCGGTAGCAGGAACCCTTGATGCTACTGACGGATCTCTATCAAACTTCGCAGGCAAGGGAACCATGTTGACTCCGCCACAGATCGCCACTACCCTCTCATCCTCTCTGCAGGAATTCGAGCTCCTCGTCATACCGACAGGAGAGAAACAGGGAAAAGTCGTCATCACCATCGACGGCAAGGACTACTCCCTCGAGTTCGGCGATATCGACCTCCGCCAGGGACATATGACACAGTTCCACCTGACGGTCAACGACGGAGAGCTTTCACTCTCGGACATCACCGTCAGCGAGTGGACTTATGGAGAGTCAAAGGATACGTCCATCAAGGTGACAGACAAGGTGACCCTTACCGGCAATCTTGACGACATAGCGGTGTACAACTCCGTAGTCAATGGAGTTGTGACCATCACTGCAATACCGAAGACTAAGGGAGGATTCAAGGAGGTGGAGCCGGTTTCGATCAACTCTAATGCGACCATGACGCAAAGCTCTGACATCCACACCGGAGTTCGCACCATCACGCTGTCGAACATATCAGGCAATGTGACAGTCACTTTCTACGGAACCTACTGCTACGACCTGATAGCAGAGTTCACCGTCAGCGCCAGGGTATCCACCAAGATGCTCTACCTCTATGCCAACTCATCGTATAAGGAGAAGATTCTCAGAATCCGTGAAGGAGATGAAGATATACCTGTTACATCTACATACACATGGGATGAAGGAGGAAAGCACATATTAAGATACTCGTTCACCAACCATACGATTCCGTACGACATGTTCAACGATGTCACGGCAATCACTGGAATCGAGATCGGAGACTGCGTAACATCGCTGGAAAGCTATGCGTTCAAGGGTACTTCAATAGAGCGTGTGGTCATCCCGGAAACGGTCACTTCATTTGGTTCTTCCCTATTTTACAACTGCACCAAACTCAAGCACGCAGTCCTTCCGAAAGGAATCACGGAGATTTACGACTCGATGTTCAGGGGATGTACATCCCTGCAGAGCATCGACATCCCTGACGGAGTAACCAGATTCGGAGACTATGCCTTTGACCGATGTTCGTCACTGGCATCCATCATACTCCCTGCAGGAGTGACATACGTGGGCAACTACTGTTTCAGTGACTGCAGCAACCTTCGCCATATCGTGTCGTTTCCTGTCAAGACACCGACTCTCGGTGGTAGCTTCAGATACAACTTCTCTAAGGTTGCCAGCAACGGAGTACTTGCCGTTCCGGCAGCAGCCAAGACCGGTTCCAACTATTCGTACTGGGTCTCATCGAATATCAATCTCGGATCATACGGATGGACGCTGGTATACATGGACGAATAACACAAATCTAACATCATAGTACAATGAAAACTCACAGACTTACATTCAGCGCGGTAATGACCTGCGCAATGCTTGCAGCCTGTACACAGTTGCCGGATCCAGTCGGCATCACAACAGAGGACGAATCCCCTATCGTGGTATCCGTGACCGCTTCGGACGGCATCCAGACACGTGGGGTCATCACCGGGACAACACTGGAGAACGGATCAAGGATAGGACTAACCCTCTGCGATGTCAGCGGTACAACGTACCAGGGCATCACTTATGAGAATATCTGCTACACCGCATCAGGAAGCGGAAGCTCGCAGAAATGGGATGCGGAATCCCCGATTATGGTCGCCAATACTCCTGGCACCCTCTACGGATATTATCCGTATTCAGAATCTGTCACTGATATCAAGAAAATCAATATCACCGCTGACTCGAATAATCAGACAGACTACCTGTGGGCCACTCCTGTGTCCAACATAAGCAAGGCAAATGCTGATGCCGCGGTCGTGATGAATCACGCACTCGCGGCAATCAGGCTCTCGGTATCCCGAGGCACTTATTCAGGCACAGGACGGGTTACGGCGGCATCCATCTCCGGAGCGGATATCGCGACCTCTGCTGTACTTAATGCAAGGACAGGAGGTCTGAGTTCATACAAGGGCTATTCGACTGCGATTTCGCCGGCGATAACAGCCTTCACATTATCTCAGACCGCTTCAGCTATTGACATTCTTGCCATTCCTTGCGGAAACAGCACGGTCAACCTGAAGGTCACCCTTACCATTGACGGCAACGTGTACGAGACCAGTATCCCAAGTGCTGTGGTCAAGCAGGGAAACATGACCGAGTGCAAGATCAGCGTGAATGATGGCGAGGTCTACGTCACCAGCGTGAACGTTACCGCATGGAAGCAGAATGCGGCGGGAAGCCAGATCATCCAGAAGGACTACAAAGTCAGCTTTGCCGGCGATATGGAAGGACTCTCGTTCAGCAACAGCGTCGACGATGAAGGCAACGTGACCATTCTGGCAGTTCCTTACATATCCGAAGATGCTGAGACAAAGCCTGTCACCATCTCAGGTACCGCCACATTAGAGCAGAGTGTAGACGACAAGACCGGAATACTGACAATCAAGCTGTCTGACATCGCATCGGATGTCACAGTCAACTTCAACGGGTTCTGGCTGTGGATGACCTTCGTGCACGAGGTCACTGACATAAGCAAACCTACACAGATTTACTACGGCGGATCACCCGAGAGGCTCAAGATGGATGGAGAGGAGATCGCCATTGACATGTATTATCAGTTTGAGACTCCAGGTGAACATGTCATGAAGATGGCAATCAAGAACTACAAAGGCTATCAATACAGTTTCATGCAGTACATACAGACAGTAACGTCAGCCATCTTTCCGGAGGGAGTCGAAACGCTTGGGGCATGGTGCTTTCTGGGCTGTTCGAACCTGAAGGAAGTATCACTTCCGTCAACTCTCAAGAGCATAAGCTACCAGGTGTTTGAACGCTCGGGGCTTACTTCCTGTGTCATACCTGACGGCTGCTGGATGAGTTACGGTGTATTCGATGACTGCAGCTCATTGACATACGTGAAGCTCCCTTCGCACATGGAATCCATACCTAGCGGAACGTTTCAAGGCTGCACAGCTCTCAGATCATTCGAGATGCCGAGCGGTGTAAAATCCATAGGATATAACGCTTTCCAGAATTCCGGTCTTGAAGTTATTCACTTTCCGGATGCCGTATCTGTCATCGAGAGCCAGGTCTGCAAGAGCTGTAAGAACCTTAAGGAAGTGCGATTCCCTGCTAGCCTTAAAACCATCGAGATGCAGGCGTTCAGCTTCTCAGACAACATCGAGAGGTTCATCATGGCAGACGGAACGGTATGCACTGACGAGATCATCATACCTGAAGGAGTGACTACTATGGAAGACCTTGTCTTCTACTTCAGGAATCCGAACTTCAAGTCGATGAGGATACCATCAACCCTGACCAGCATCGCTGACGGCGCCTTGTCGTGTCCTAATCTAGAACGCTACGTAATGACGAATCCTAGCTCCAAATATGACATCCGTAATAACTCCCTCATAGAGACTGCAACCAACCGTCTGATTGCTGGAGCAAGCCTTAGTTCGAAGATTCATGAGAGCGTGACCACCATCGGCAAGAAGGCATTCTATGAATCTTGCCTATCAAACGTAGATCTTCATGAAGGTGTTACAACCATCGAGGACTACGCATTTGACTACTCTGACATAACCCAGATCATATGCAGGGGCACTACTCCCCCGACGCTGGGACAATCTCCATTCAGGCTCACCAACTATAGCGGTCTGATGAAGGTACCTTCAGAAGCCATCAGTCAATACCGTTCAGAGTGGTATCGCACAGATGTAGGATACCTTGGATGGACAAACTACCGATGGGGGCTAATAGCCTTGGCGGAAGGAGAATAGTTTCACTATACAGGATTTATGTTTCACAATTTAGCTTCATGTACGGGCAGTCCGGCCGGGAGGTCCGACTGCTCTTTTTCATAAATGTCAACCTTCTAAACCACAATACCATGAGACGAATCATTTCATTCATCGGATCAGTGCTGCTCATGTGCTCATGCATCTATGAGGACCTGAGCGACTGTCCAAACTTCATCCAGGGCATCGGAATGCCCGTGGATGTGGAGTTCTGCGTCAGCTGTACGGACTCCATCGAGACTAAGAGCAGCATCTCGGCCTCCGAGACTGCTGTGACTAACCTGAACCTGTTTGTCTACTATGACGGCAAGCTGGAAACATCCTCCTACATCGAGTCCCCTACTTCCTTTTCCATGAGTCTTGTCAAGGGGCGCACATACAACATGTACGCTCTGGCTAACATGGGGAAGGTGACGGCACCATTTAAGGAAGAGGAAATAAAAAGCTATCAGTATTCCATCTCCAAAGTCACTGACATCAAGCTCGCCTTCCCCATGTGCTGGAGTCTTGCAGACAAGACTATAAGCGGAAGTGGGCCAAGGATCAATATCAATCTTGAGAGGATGGTCTCCCGCATCAACTTCAGCATCGACAGCTCGGAATTGGAAGACTTTACGGTTACGGCTGTAAGGCTTCGTCAGGCGGCTTTGAAGATGTACCCTTTCTTCGATAACGGAAGTGAAGGGAGCATGGCCAGCAATCTGTCTGAAGTCGGAGACGGAGACTGGGCAAGCAGCTCAGACCTGACAAAACTAAATGCAGGACAAAAGATCTGGTTTTACGCTCTGGAGAACTGTCAGGGAGTGCTTCTGCCGGGAAACAAGAGTGCGGAGTCGAAAATCCCGAGCGAGATACCGTACGGATCAGAACTCTGCACGTATCTGGAGATGACTGCATCATATTCCGGTGAGTACGAGGGAGTCCCTGTGTCTTCGGACAATGTGGTCTATCGCTTCTACATAGGAAACGACAACTGCTCAGATTTCAATGTCAGAAGAAACAATAGCGTGGATATCAGTCTGACTGTAACCAGGGACAGGATCTTCGATGAGAGCTGGAAGGTAAGCTACGGGGATGATCTTCCGGAGGTAAATTACAGTCTGACAATCGTGAAGCCTAATATGGAACTCAGTATCGGGGAAACCGCTAACCTGTCTGCCATGTACATCAAGAATGTCGGTGGAGTCAAGAACTCAGAGAGCGATGTGACCGCATATGCGGCCTGGTCATCGAGCAATGCATCCGTAGCGACGGTATCAGCAGGCAAGATAACTGCAAAAGGGGTCGGAACCGCAACCATAACAGCAACATATAACGGATATACTGCCAAAAGCACAGTAACGGTGACAGATGCTGTAACATATGATTATCAGCTGAGTCCGTCAAGCACAAGCCTGGTAAACGGAAGAACCACAAAATTCACAGTCGTGAAGCGTACCTTCACCAACGGAACCCAGACCAACGGCCAGGATGTATCTTCGACATTCACATGGACATCAAGCAACACATCCGTTGCAATGGTAGGCAGCAATGGTGTGATAACTGGAGTCGGAAAGGGAACGGCGACCATCACTGCAAAGTACGGAGAAACGACACTTACAGGTACAGTCACCGTGACACCGGCCTATACCTACGAACTGGTACTGAACAGAACCAGCATGAGCATGTCCAAGGGAGCCACAGGCACAATTGTGGCGACATACAAGACCTATGCTGACGGAGTGCTGGAATCCTCGACGAATGTCACCAGTACGGCAACATGGTCATCCGGCAACACCTCTGTTGCCACTGTAAGCGGAGGAACGGTCACAGGCCAGGGAGTCGGAACTGCGACGATCACAGCTACCTACAACGGCAAGAGCGCGACATGCAGCGTCACCGTAGTGGGATCAGCAACCCTCTCGCTCGGATGGACATCCGCGACTATGGAGAAGGGAGCAGTGAGGACGAACGCGGCAATCTACAACCCGAACAACGGAACTGCCTCGACCAATGTCACCTCAAGTGCCGTCTGGACGACCAGCAATGCAGGAGTGGCCACTGCAGGCAGCGGAACAATCACAGCCCAGGGCAAGGGAACCTGCACCATCACGGTGACCTACAACGGGCTGAGCGCCAGCTGCACCGTGACCGTAACGGATAATGACACTCCGCTGCCGAATGCTTATGTGTCAAATATGTCTGTTCAGTCCATTAACATAGGTGGCACAAGCAACTATAAGCTCCAGCTTACGATCAGGTTCAGCGATGGTACCGTAATCGAGGATGCTCCGTATACATGGAGTGTGACCTTCGCTCAGAACAGTGCCATTGCAACCGGCACAAGCGGCACCGGACCACTCGTATACTTGGGAGGAGGATCGACATATACCATGGCGGTTGTCATACAGACGAAGGAATACTATTACAATTCCAGCGGCAACAAGCAGCTGTTCTCGACTGGTACATCGTTCGCGCACAATACTTCTTGGAAACCATAATCACATTGTACAAAGGCTGTCAGGAGCAATCCCGGCAGCCTTTGTTATATGGTCTAATATCTTGATGGTCTATTTATGCTCCATAATATTATATGGCAAATCACAAATTGTTATTTATTATGAAGATTGCTTAATGCATATAGGGGTATTATTTCAATCTTTCTTGATGCTCCTCCTGCTATGGAATCAATGTATTCGAACTGTCCAAAGTTCTCTAATGATGAACGGACAGCTTTTACAAGTTTCTTTTCACGCATGAACAGATAGAGGCTTTGCATTCCACCCTGAACACCAGACTTAATCTCCACAGGCAATATCTGAGAATCTCTGACAGTCAGATAATCGACTTCTGCATTAGCATTTCTTGACATATGTTGCCAATAGAACATATCTGCCTTATTGAAGCAATCCATATACTTGACCATTTCCAAACCAGCTAGCACTTCTGCAACAGGGCCTTTGTTAACGAGATCAATATCACTAGCCAACAAGATGTCACTTGCAGGTATGCTTAGCATAGTCAGCATAAGACCGATATCAAAGAACAGATATTTGATGTATTTCTCATCTTCTTCAGCCCCTAAAGGGATACCGTTGGCATCGGTATGCTTTACAGGTTTAATCAGTCCGGCAAGTGTAAGTAACCTTAATGCATCTTTTACGGTTGATGAACGTACTCCTTCTGCAACTCTAGAGCACACGAATTTCGTTCCGACCTGCAGTGCAACACTTCGTAAGACCTGACGTAACAGATCCGGAGAAACCCGTTTCTTATATTTGGAAAAGTCATCCTCATACGTATCGAGTATATCTCTGTGCACATGAGTGCATGAGAGGTAATCATGTGTCTGAATCCACTCTGCCACAGCCTCAGGCATTCCGCCGACAAGGATAAAAGATTTCAGATGGTCAATCATTTGACTGTGCAGGATATCAGGCAAAGGTGTACTGGAACTTGCATCTCGCTTAAAATCAACCTGAATCTGTAAACCTTGTGCAGACAGGAACTCATCGAAAGAAAATGGATACATGTACAGTGATCTAATTCTGCCGACAGCAAATGACGGAAGCTCATCCAGAGCGAATTCAAGAAGTGAGCCTGCTGCGATGACGTGAAGTTCAGGATAATCTTCCTTGAAGTAACGCAGTGACATTATGGCATTCGTACAATCCTGAATTTCGTCAATAAAGAGCAATGTTTCACCCGGTATAATCGGAGTACCAAGCGTAGCACTTAGATTAGAACAGGTCTTCTTTACATCAATATTTTCAGGAAATAGAGCTTTCAAACCTGGCTGTTTTTCTAGATTAATCTTTACGTAATGCTTGAACTTCTCGCCAAGATGGTCAACCGCAGATGACTTACCCACCTGTCTAGCACCTCTGATAAGAAGAGGCTTCCTTCTTGGTGAGTTCATCCACTCGATCAGATCTGCATCTATTTTTCTTTCATAGTATGTCATTGTAATACTCCATTTATGAGTTTGATAAAATCCAAGGCAAAAATAAGCATTACCTTGATAAAATCCAAGGCAAAAAGTGTAAATATTTTTGATAAAATCCAACCCAAAATTATTCAGGTGCCCCATCCGCTACAATCCAGAGAATGATGCCGATGAATGCAAAGAGCGCCTTGAATGCGAACTTCACAATGCCGAAAGTGATGTTGAAGAATGTCCTCATAGCCATAACACATTAAACGTTAAACATCAGCTGCGGAGCTATGGACATTTAGGAACACATTTAGGAAAAACCGAAGAACTCGGAGAGATCCGCAAGCCTTTACGCGGCAAAGTTAAATAATATTATGAATAATCATAGGATTCTATGAGGATTTTCTCCTCCTTGCCGCTGCAGAAGCCGGTACAGGAGCGTAGGAAGGATTGTGCAATGGGCTGCGAAATGGCTCCCATTTACGCCGGACTCGTCCGTAATGAGCGAACCTGCGCATCATGAGAGCCATTGACAGAAATCCTGTGCTCCAACTTTGCGGATTGCAGGGCAGGAGGAAAAATCAGAAGAGGTCAGTGAATCCCTCATCCGCTAGGATGTCACGGGTCTTCTGCTCATCCCCGTCAGAGGCAATGATTGCCAGTGACACCATAGCAATCTCAGCACCCTTTCGGGCCTGGCTGATCTCACTTACCTGTCCCCTTTGCTGGTCGGGTGTCATGTCATACTGAGTGTTGATGCTCCTGAGAGCTGTCGCCGTGTCTGAAAGCGCGGTCTTACGGATTTGATTCATGTCTGTCTTGTCCATAATGGTTTGATTTTGTTTTGACTTAGTGTTACGACATCGACCAGGAAGAGCACAGCTGCTTGGGACCACGATTGTGTCGCAGATTGTGATGACGGATGATTGCTGCAAGGTAATTTTTCATCACCTGGGCCTGGTGATGAAAAACGATCATCCCGGCACGGCCCAGCCGAACACTCGTGCGAATATCGGGGATAGCAGCTGTGTTTTCTCTTCCGGTCATTGTGTCGCTTTTTGGGTTGTTCGCCGCAAAGGTCGCAGGGCTCAGTGACATCTAGCGTCACTGGAAAAATTATTTGCACTAATAGTAGCATAAATTATCATTGATACCGTTACTGCCAAAAATTTCCTATATTTGCCAAACAATTACAGAAAATACATACAGAATACATACGTAGCTGTCGTTGACCTCTCCCATAGAGTACCAAACTAAGATATAGACACGAGGACAATGGGCATTTACGTCTGCGCTAAGGCGCGGGCGTTATCCATTGTGTCTAGGACTGGTACTCTTATGGGATTAATGGATGGGTCTGCGCCTTTCTTTAGAAGGCTATGCAAACAAAGATATCAGGGCAATCATGGAGAGATTCGTGATCGCCCTTTTTGTTTGTCCGGCCACAAGGTGAGACTTAAACACTCTCTATATGGATCATGCAAGAATTGAACGACTTCTACGACTTATGCTCATGTTAAGCAGCAACGTTGACTACACCACACCGGAACTGGCAGACCTTCTCGAAATCACAGAAAGGAGCATCTACAGGTACATAAGATCATTCAAGGACAATGGTTTCGTATTGGAAAAACGGAACCCGAACATCCACAAGCTTCTCAAGATGCCCCTTGACGAAATCAAACTGGATGAACTCATTCAGATATCAAGTGAAGAGGCATTCATTCTTCACACTCTTCTGCTGAGCATCACCGGAGGTAGTCAGATTCACATCAACCTGGAGCAGAAGCTTGCAGCTCTCTTTGATGCTACCAGCATAACGGAAATCATAGGCAAGAAGACTGCTGCAGAGAATGTCAGGATTCTCAAGAAGGCAATCGACGAGAAGGAATGCGTCGAGCTTATCGACTATGAATCCGGAAACACCCTGAAGATCTCGAACAGACTGGCCGAGCCCTACGGTTTCTCAACCAACTATGCTGATGTGTATGCATATGAACCGGCATCCGGAATCTGCAAGATATTCAAGATATCACGAATAGGATGGGTACGTCCCATAGGAACGGAATGGCAGCACGAAGACAAACATGAAAAAATAGAGACCGATTGCTTCAGGATGACAGGGAAAGTAGATATCCCTGTTACTCTTAAGATGACACTGAAGGCAAAAAATCTGCTGATTGAGGAGTATCCCCTAGCTCAGAAAGACATATACCTAGAAAATGGTTTATGGATATTGAAAACCACAGTCAAGGATCTAGCTGGTGTGGGACGTTTCTATCTTGGATTATCAGACCAGATAGAGATTCTTGAATCTCTAGAATTAGTCTCATATGTCAGCGAGCATATAGACAGGTACCTTGCAGGTTATTTTAGAAACCATTAAATCATCGCACGAGTCTTCCAAATCTCATATACAGACTCAAAATATAGAAAAACTGCATAAAATCGGATATATCCGTTAGAATTTAACGGTTTTTTCAAAAAATATGAGCACTTTAAATAAATTTGCACTAACTTTGTATAAAATAACCGATAAACTCACACACGATGCTATTAAGATTTATCTCAAAGAACCTATATTCGTTCAACGAAGAAACGGAGTTCAATCTGTTCCCAAGTAGCAGAACCACACATCATTTGCACCATAAGATCAATTGCGGACACGCAAAATCTCTTAGAATGAGTGCCATATATGGAGCAAACGGCGCCGGTAAGAGCAATCTTATTAAAGCATTAACTCTCATGGATGTGATAATCACAGATGGAAACATCGAATTCCTTTCGAACCAGCAACGAGATCTTGCCTTCAGATTCGCAAATGCAGGAAACGACCCAATCTCATTAGCGATTGAATTCTATAAAAATGATAAGATATATTACTACACAATATCATTTATCGGGAGTACAATAATAAACGAAGAGCTTTATCAGAGTCTGGAACAAAAGGACGCAAGAATATTCTCAAGAGACAATATTGACGGCAAGCAGAAAATTGCATTTGCAGAAGGATTTTCGGATAGCGCAGCAAATGCAACATTCCTAGAAGTTCTTCAGGACAGGATTCTTCGTCCGGAGGATGTACTGTTATCCTTTCTTGCGAACAAGTATCCGGATGAGTTCGATGATGCGACATCTGCACATGAGTGGTTCACACAGAACCTTATGACGGTCTTTCCTGGTGGCAGGCCTGGAATTTCCGCACACCTTTTCGACTCAAATCCCCAGATGCTAGATCTCCTCAATACACTTCTGCCTCAAATGCGGACAGGTGTGTCGAAGATGAATGTCTGGAAAGGCATTGTCGATGAGAATAGTCACACGCTTTCCGAAGAGTGGAGGAAACTCATACCTATCCTCAAGGAAAACCCTGGTAAAGCATATCCGATGTACCACACTTTCGACGACAGGGTCACAGCCTCAGCCGTATTCGAAGACGGAAAAGTAATTATGAAGACTCTTGAGCCGATACATAAATTGGAGGACGGAAGCGAAGTGTCCATGCCTATATATAGCGAATCTGATGGAACACTAAGACTGATAGACTACATCCCATTCATATATAGCATGATAAATGAAGATCGGATATACATAATTGATGAGATTGAGAGAAGTCTGCACCCTATCCTCATAAAGGAAATCATCAGCAAGATATCATCCATTAAAGAGGCAAAAGGGCAGCTTATCTTCACCACTCACGAATCTTGTCTTCTTGACCAGAAAATACTTCGTTCCGATGAGATATGGTTTGCCGAGAAAGATGGCGGACAAGCGACTCATCTATACCCGTTAAGCGACTTTAATGTCCATAGCACAGCAAATATTGAGAACGGGTATCTGAACGGCAGATACGGAGGAATCCCATTCCTGTCAAATCTACGAGACTTAAACTGGTAGCATTATGATACTGAGAAGAAGGACATACGAAAAGGCATCCCCATCAAGAGAAGCTCAAAAGATCTATATCATATGCGAGGGAAAGGAACGAGAGAAAGATTATTTTGAATTTTTCAGAGAAATATCATCGAATCTGGAACTCATCATTATTCCTCCTGAAAATGGAACAGACCCAGTCAAGTTGATGGAGCAAGCTATAAGGACGTTTCTGTCTGAAGAGCCTGTACACAAAATAGACGAATCAGAAGGTGACCTTATATGGTTTGCCATTGACACTGACACATGGATGGAAGAAGGAAAGATCCCTAGATTAAGAGAATTCTGTGACAGTCAAAATGAAGGAAAGAGATATGAGATTTGGAACATCGCCCAAAGCAATCCGTGTCTAGAAACATGGCTATACTATCATGTCTATGAAGAGAAGCCAGATCATGATGAAGTAACTAGCTATGCATCAATGAAAGATTTTGTAAATGCAAAGATATCCGGAGGATTCAACTGTGACATTCACCCGATGTATATAAAAGATGCAATAGTCAACTCAGAAAGAAATTATTCTGTTACAGACGGTTATCCTAACATATATTCGACTCAGATGCACTACTTAGGTAAAGCAATTCTCAAATACGCAAAGTATGAACTGGAGCGCAAGCTAAGAAGAGTGATACAACGCTAAGACAGCATACATAATCCAAGAAAGGCAGCTCGGATTACCAGTCCGGGCTGCCTTGGTGATAGAGGTTCACGTCATCACGACGCTCCTCAGTGCCGATCGGCATGCAAGGTTCCGGCAGATCCGCCGGAGGGAAAAGCAACCCGGCTATTCTTCAGCCAGGTCGCGTATCTTGTTCACGATGATGTCGAAGCCCTTGTGCTCGACACCCTCCTTGTCAGTCCAGTTGTTTGGAGCGAGCTTTCCTGTGACGAGGACTTCCTGTCCCTTCTTCAGAAGATCCCAAGGGATGGTCTGCTGGTTGTCATCAAACTCCTTCTTGAAGATGACGCAGCTGAGGAAGATGGTCTTCTTGTCTGATCCTACGAAGTTCTTCGCGAGGTTGAAGCGTGCGAATGTCTTGTTCTCGTTAGGAGTCACGTCGGCTGTAAGTCTGCCGGAAATCTGGATGTAGTTGTTAGGATTCATTTTGATTGATGTTAGGTTGGTTCAACTTAATTTACGGATGCCCCAAGAGTACCTGAGGACAAAGGCTCAAGGAGACCGCAAGGAAAATACTACCCCGCAGGGAGTGGAGATTTTCATTCGGGACCACCGGATCGAGGAACGTCAGTGACGAAGAGTCCTTTAACATGAAGTCAGAAGGAAAGTACCTTTGCGTCCGGAAATAAGGGAAACCGACCTGTCAATCACGAATCCTTCTACAGCCTTCCGGCTTACGGCAATGTGATTCCAGAGTCAAGATGCACGCCTGATGCAGAAGAACCGGAGCAGACAGTCCTCTTCCCTGTCGGGCCATCAAAGGAGTTGACTTACCGGCATCCCTGGAGCTGCCGAAGAAGTAGTCACATACTGGAAAGCATAGATTCTATCAACCTGACATGGGTGCCAGCCATGGCTATCATCGTGTACAAGATGTAGCCTCGCGTGATGACGAGGCTGCACACTCTCCGGTGGTTCTGCCGGACTCAGATGATCTGAAAGTCATCCTCGTCGGGTATGACCGCCAGACCTCCCCAGGTGCCGTGGAGCTGTCCGATGCCGTCTATATGCTCGACTATGCCTTCGGCTCCGTCGTACCTTCCATCTTCACCCTTGAGGTGGTAGATCCTGATTCTGTCTCCAATCTTTACTTCCATAATTCTTTCTCATTATAATGTTAAACTCTCGGTAGAAACCACTCACGGATAAGCTCGTCCTCTATCCGCACTCCCCACTTGTCCGGATTCTCCTTTCGCGTCTGCTCCCATGGAGACCCTTGGGATATGTGCGGGGATGTCAGTATGCAGGCCTTGGTCCATGCAAAGCGCCTGAAGCAGTTGGACAGGTACCTGAACCTGTCCGGATGCTGGCATAGAAGGGTGTCGTACTCCTCAAATCCGTCCGACGAATCCTTCTTGAGCTTGGCATATACTCTAGGGAATACCGGTCCGTACTGCCACATCTGAGGATGCTCCTCGGTAAGTCTCTCTCCGTGCTTGGCTAGACGCACTCCGTAGGCGATATAGAGTATCGTCTGAATCTGCGACATCGTCAGCTGCAGACCCTCGATCAGAGCCATATGCTGAAGCGCCTTTGCCAGCAGGACACTGTCCAGAGGCATCGCATCTGCAGGCTGAGCGACTTCCTCTGTCTTGGCTGCTGTCTGCACCTGAGGCTTCTGTACAGGCTTCAGAATCTCCGGAGAACATCCGATCTCCTTCATAATGGACTTGATGCTGAGCGGAGACGGAGGCAGATCCTCGCGTCTTCTGCGTGAGCGTCTCTCGCTCTTCTCTAGCTTCTCGGCCACCAGCTGGGCCACTATGTCGATGAACTGTCCTTCCATCTGCTCGTCCGGAGTGGTGTCCCCTCCTCTGAGCCAGGCCATGACCTCTCTGTATGAGTCTGTCTGCTGTAATGTCGTATTCATAATATAATCTCATTTAACGGAGAGGGCTTTCACCCTCTCCTGTGAAACTTAGAATCCCTTGAAGTCTCCCTCCGGCAGATCGTCATCATCGGAAAGTGCCGTAGTCGGTTCCTCCCTGGCCTCCAGAGGCTTCAGGTTACCGAGGATAGGACTGAGCCTAGGCAGCTCGCTGCTGTCCAGATTCAGGGCTGTCCTGTTGGCCTTGCCCACGTTAGCCTTGATGAAGTGCGTATTGCCGTACTTAGGCTGTGTGGTCTGTCTGATGACGATGTCCAGCAGGGCTTTCTGGGCTCCTGTCTTGGTCATCATCTTGAAGATGGTAGGGTTCTTCTGAAGAGGAATGACTATGCTTTCCTGTCCGTCGACAGTCTTGATGTCTGCGCCGATAAGGGCGAGAAGGTCCATCTGACCTATCATTGCTATAGTGTTCATATCTGTAAGTATTAGTAAGTTATCTGATTGTGAATCGTCGGGATCCCGGTACGGTCTCCATATAGAGGTTATACATGGTAGGCTCGGCTGCCTGGAAGGCTTTGGCGTTGAACTTACGCGTATCTTTGGTGTTCTTCCACTGGGCCAGGACCGATCCTTCCGGAGATACCAGTGACTCGGCTGTTCCGAGAGCCATCTTGATCTCATCCTCAAGGGAGCTCCTTGTGCTCTCCAGCTGCTTGATGGTCGATGCTATCTCTTTGATGGCACCGTATCTCTCCATCATCTCACTGTCAGCCTCGAGTGTCTCACCGGCCGTAGCCTGCGGGCTTCTCAGCAGCGAATCCTCTCCGTCGATATCCTCAGGGGGAATGCCTCCGCAGACGTTGATCAGCCAGAACTGCTCGATGGACTCGATCATGGCCTTGTAGAAGTCCGGATTGAACTCAATCTCCTTATAGTCGAAGTTCAGTCGCGGATAAGAGGATATCCATGCGACCGCTCCCTTCTTGACTCCCATCACTCCCATCTGATACTGAAGCTGGCAGTACCAGTAGACAGGTATGTCGTCCTTGTCAACGGCCACAGACGTGGTCTTGCACTCAAGGATATGCTGGTTGGCCTTGGTAGGCTTTTCTCCGGCGTAGTGATAGATACGGTCGGGAGATACCCTGAGGTACTCACGCTTGGTGTCCACCGCCAGCCAGTCTCCCTCGGAGCTCTTCTTGATCACGGCTCCTGTCCTTGCAGCGAAAAGCGTCGCCACGGCAGGCTCTAGATGATGTCCCATCTCCATAGCCTCGTTCTGTTCCACAGGAAGGTCGATGCCGGTCTTCCTTCTCCACAGCTTATAAGGAGTGTCGAAGTGGTTCACTCCCATGATGGTGCCGGCCTCCGATGAGCCGACACCCTTCTTTCTCTCGTCAAGCCACTGTTGGTGACTTGTCGTCTTTACTACTCTGTAACTCATGACTGTACTCTGTTTGCGGCCTTCTTGCCTGAAAGGGTAAGCAGAAGGTCAAGGTGTTCATCTGTGATGGTGTATTTGGCTTTGAGCCTAGCCGAGAGGTTCTCTATGGAATCCTTCTGGCTCGCCGTGAATGCTATGGCCTGCTTCCAGGTCTTCACGCTCGGTGAGAGTGTCGGCTTCACCTCTGGAACCGGTGTGCCTGCCACCTGGGCCTGTACCGGCTCGCTCTGACTCAGCGCAGTGTCATACTTTGTGACATCCTTCTCGAAGTAGACGTCAGCTCCGACTCCCAGAGCCTTTGCCGCTACGCTGATGGCATCTGTATAAGCCTTCTTGTAGGCGTCATCGTCAAGATAGGGAGTGTAGACCGGCTGACCGTTCTCGTACTTCCTCTCGTGCGAGATGAGCTTGTTTCCGCCGTTTCCGTAGATAGGCTTGCTCCACTCCCCGTCCTTCTTGACGAAGAGGTTGATGTCCACGAATACCGCCACATCGGAGTTCTCGTCCACCTCCGTCCATGTCTTGACGACCTCGGTGTACCATCCGAATCCTACGGGTCCGAAGACCTCGGTAAGCTTCTTGATTCTCCACATCGGGTTGATGTCGCTCTTGCCCTTGAGTCTTCCTGCCTCGATGGCCTTCTTAGCCTCGGTAGGAACGCTTCTTACTCTCTCATAGATCGAGAGGTTGTCCTGCTGGACCTGCTTGTTATTCTCCATATCTGTAAGGATTAATGATTGAACGTCAGTTCATCACTTAGGCCTTCCCTATCGGGACCAGGCTGTGATGTTGAGCAGACAGAAGGTGAACGGAGTAAACGGACAAGGCAGTCAAGGGAAAATCGATGCTCCGAAGGGAGTGTCTATTTTGCTGAAGACAGATGCGAACCCGCGAGCATGGTGCATTGGGAGATTGACGCCGTTACATACCTTCGCGACACATCACGGCTGTCCCGGTGGAAACGGCAATCTTTTCCTAGAGAATAACAAGATTTTCTGGTAATTTCACAGACTTACATTGTGGAGACTTATCATACATAAGGCCTTACTTTACATACATTTAAAACTTATATGCTATGGAAATGAGAATTAAGGAAGGTAGCCTTACCTACATTAAGGAATTTGACGAAGATGTAACAGCGGAGGAAATGCTCATCGGAGCGTATGAACTGATTGCGAAGGTCTACTCCCAGCAGTCGGTAATCAATGCTTACTACCATACGGATCCGGACACAATGGACATCAGAACCGACTAATTTTCTACACTTTAAGGCTACGGGATGTCAGATAATGCTTATCTTTGCAGCCCTAAATTTTAGAAGACATGACAAAGATTGAAATAGTTAAAGAGGTGTCGAAGAGCACCGGCATCGAAGCCAACACAGTGATGGCTGTAGTGGAAGGATTCATGGAAGCAGTAAAGGGTTCTATGGCAAAGGGCAAGAATGTATATCTCCGTGGATTCGGTACATTCGAGGTGAAGACTAGAAAGGCAAAGACCGGCAGAAACATCACAAAGAACACTACCGTAGTGATTCCTGAGCACAAGGTCCCTACCTTCAAGCCATGTCCTGACTTCAAGAGCCAGGTGAAGTAAGGAAACCAGACAGTGTCGGACAGAAAACAAGGGGCAAGGAAATTCACATTCCTTGCCCCTTGGCGTACTCACTAGTAGTACTGATGGGGTTTCCTACTCCCGAGTGTTATATTACTTTGCCTGAATCGCAGCCAGCAGCTGTGCAAACTGATCAGGACATGAAGTACTCTTGCCTCCGCAAGTGATACCGGAGAGTCTCTGCTTCACATCAGATATCTTCTGTCCCTTGCTGAGAGCGACAATGCCCTTGAGGTTACCGTTGCATCCGCCATGGAAGGCAGCGTCAAGAATCACGTCACCTTCAACAAGCAGTTCGATTGCCTGTGAGCACACTCCTTCTGTCTGACCCACTACATATCTGACGGAACCCTTATACGTATCGTTTATTATCTTCATATAGCAATATTTATTGTTTTATATATCATATAGTCTGTACGGACGACCTATTACCAGTCCCCTTTCAATGCCTCAGTCACTGCCGACTGATATTTCTCTATGGTTGTGGCCTTCAGGATAGGCTTCCGCAGACGTTTAGGAAGAGAAGGGAGCAGATACTCCCAATAGGGTTTCATCTTTGTAAGAAACTGTGTGCTGCCCTGAAGACGTTGTGAGAGTTCGCAGAACATCGCATCGTGCATCTGCTGCACAAGGCGGCACAGTTCACGATCGGTCAGTTCTCTGCCATCGCGGTACTCTATGCCCAGTGCCGGGTTGGCAAGAAGCCCGCGGCCTATCATGATACCTTTCAACTGCGGGAACTCCGATTCAATGCGTCTGATATCCTCCAATGTGAGTATGTCACCATTGTATATTACTGGGTGCTTGCATGCAGCATAGAATTCCGCGAAAGCCTCTATGTCGGCAGCCTTCTTGTACTGTTCAATACCCAATCGGGGATGAACAGTTATATGGCTCAATGGTGTATCGTTGAGTATAGGCATCAGCGCGCGCCACTCATCCTTACTCTCCCATCCGAGACGCATCTTTACCGAGAAGGTGAAGTCCGGATAGCCAGTCGTTGCCTTCATCAGCTCAGCAACCATATCGGGGTGAGGCAGAAGCCCAGCCCCGTGCTTCTTTCGGGCCTGTAAAGGGAACGAACAGCCCATATTCAGATCCACATTCCTATAGCCCTCATTGGCAAGCAGTTCCATAAGAGGGTGCATCTCATCTGGTGTAGCGGCTATTATCTGTGGGAGAAGGTTCTCGACGTTGTTGCTCTCATGTTTCACATCGCGCACATCCTTGCTGCGTATCTCACCATGCTCATAGCGCAGGAAAGGCGTACAGTAGACGTCCACGCCACCGAAAACGGTACTATGCACATTGCGCCATACAGCCTCGGTAAATCCTTGAAGGGGTGCTGAATATATTTTCAACACGTTCATCATCTCTTTATAGTTTAGACATTTCACTTCGTATCTCATCCCGAACTCGACGAAACTCCTCAATGACCTGCTCTTCAGGATCAGAGACCGATGTGAAGTTTTTTATCTCTACAAAAATACATCATTATCTGAAAAATCTTACAACTGCTCAAATCAATCTTACAGAACACCCAGTCAGAAGTACGCAGAAAGGCGCTTTGTTATAATCTATCTTACAAAACGCCTTTCGAACCCTACAATTATCAGTCGACTAGCTCGAACTTATGTACATAGATCTGGTCGTCATCATTGTCTTCCTTGTCATTGTGTTCTTCGACAAGAATCATAGCTTCATCTATATCGGCGAAGTCTATACCGAAGACTTCAGACAGTTCATTCAAGGCACCTGCCTCTGAC
>JAGBYI010000035.1 GCA_017628845.1 Bacteroidaceae bacterium | reverse complement strand
CCCATTCCGATCGATGTCACTCCTTCACAGACAAGAGGTTCTATGAGTGCTGCAATTGCCTCTATGACCTCCTCCTGAGTGCCTTTAGCCGGGCATGGGGCTTTTTCTTTTCTTACTACGGTCGTGCCGTCGACAAGGGCGGCTCTCACGTTTGTTCCGCCAAGATCTACTCCTATTTTCATAAACTTACTATATTTGCAATATGTTACCACAGTACACCACAGTTTGCAAAGATAAGAACTTTATGGTTGTTTCTATGAAATACAGGAGATTATTTGCTGTCATTGCGTCGTTTGCGCTCCTTTCCGCTTTATGTTATAGCTTCTTCGCCGGGACTGAGGCGGAGCGGCAGGCGAGGGGATTGGCCCGAAGGATAGTGCCTTTTTATGCCGGAAAGATCGATTTCAGGCAGACGGCCGATACCATTGATGTGTTCACTCTATATTCAGAAGGCTCAAGACTTGTAATCGAGGGAAACAATGCCATCTCTATGGCCATGGGACTGAATCATTACCTGAAGAACTATTGCGGGGTGACGGTGTCATGGTATGCTTTCGAGCCGGTTCAGTATCCGGCGGCGATGGAGGCTGTGGAGGCTCCTGTGCGTGTCGAGGCTAAGGTCAAGGACAGGTTTTTCCTGAACTACTGCACCTTCGGCTACACGATGCCATGGTGGAAATGGGAGGACTGGGAGAGGTTCATAGACTGGATGGCCATGAACGGAATCAATATGCCTCTGGCGAATACCGGTCAGGAGGCTGTTTGGCAGAAGGTATGGCGCAAGCATGGCCTTTCCGATGAGGAGATACGTTCATATTTCACCGGTCCTGCGCATCTGGCATGGCACCGCATGTGCAACATAGACCACTACGATGGTCCTCTTCCGCAGAACTGGATAGACTCGCAGGTGAAGCTCCAGAAGAAGATCCTCAAGCGCGAGCGTGCCCTGGGCATGCGTCCGGTCCTGCAGGCCTTCGGAGGACATGTGCCCGAGCAGCTGAAGGAGATTTACCCGGAGGCGCAGATTACCGATATACCGTTCTGGGGAGGCTTCCCGTCTGAAAATCTCTGCCATTTCCTTGCTCCTATGGATCCGCTTTACGCGCAGATCCAGCGTGAATACATGACCGAGCAGGAAAAGATGTTTGGAACGGACCATATTTATGGAGTGGATCTTTTCAATGAGGTGGATGCCCCTTCATGGGATCCCGAGACTCTGGCAGATATATCGCGTTGTGCTTATGAATCGATGGCTTCTGTCGACCCGGATGCTGTGTGGCTGCAGATGGGGTGGATGTTCTATTATGACCGTGAACACTGGACTCCGGAGAACGTCAAGGCTTATCTCCAGGCAGTGCCTCAGGGGAAGGTCGTGATTCTGGATTATTATCTGGAGCATACTCCGGTATGGACCGTTACGGATAAGTTCTATGGACAGCCATACATTCTTTGCTATCTTGGCAATTTCGGAGGTAACATCAGACTTGCCGGTAACTTCCATCAGGCTTCCGAGCGCATCGATGATGCTCTTGAGCGTGGTGGAGACAACCTGTGCGGAATAGGCTCTACGCTTGAAGGATTCGGCATAAACCAGTTCATGTACGAGTATGTTTTCGACAAGGCCTGGGATAGCGGAATCTCAGATGAGGAATGGGTACGTACTTTATCGGAGCGCAGGACAGGAGTGGTTGACGCCCGTGCGGAGAATGTATGGAAGACATTGACTGACAGCATATATATCGCCGGCTCGTTCTCCAGCCAGACTCCTCTGACGTGTGCCCGTCCTTGCCTTGAGGGTTACTGGCACTGGACATCGATCCATAATACTCGATATGACAATGCGGTGCTGGTCAGGGCCTGGAAGGAGCTGCTGAAGGTGGAATCAGACCGAGACACATATTATTCTGATGTGGTCAATCTCGGTACGCAGGCACTCGGAAATCATTTTGCAGTGCTTCGTGACAGCCTTACTGCGGCGTACAAGGTCCATGATCTTGAAGCTGCGCGCGAGGTTTCATCCCAGATGCTTCAGCTGCTGGAGGATCTTGATGCCTTGGCGGCCTGTGATCCTCAGCTGAGCCTGAAGCGTTGGCTTGACGATGCTTCAGCCTGCGGTCAGACTCCGGAGGAATCGGCGTATTACCGTCGCAACGCCCGTACGCTCATAACAGTATGGGGGCCAGCCCAGAGCACGCTGCTTGACTATGCGACCAGGATGTGGAGCGGTCTCGTGGAGTCGTATTATGCTCCTCGCTGGGAGATGTACATTGAGGAGATCCTTTCATGTATCGAGGACGGACGTGAATATGACCAGACTGCGTTCTTTGAGCGTCTGGCGGAATTCGAACGGAACTGGGCCGAATGTGACACACCTATAAATTATAAAGAGACCACATGTCCGGTACGTCTATCTCTTGAACTGGTTACCAAGTATGGTTTCTAGGCGTATTTTCTAAAAATATCACGCAAAATAGAGTATATGTTGTTTTAATTATTATATTTGTCGCTAGGTTTGTGCCACAGCACACCACACTAAACAGAAAAATATATTTAATAACATAATAATCAAACATTTACGAATATGAAAAAGTTGTTTTTCGCGCTTATGATGGGTCTTGCTCTTGCAGCATGTACTCCAGAGGCGTATGACGATACTGCCATCAAGGAGCAGATCGACAAT
>JAGBYI010000211.1 GCA_017628845.1 Bacteroidaceae bacterium | reverse complement strand
GCGTCCTGGTCACAAATTCCTCAATATATTCTTTATTACCACCTCCGGGTGCCTGAACCAATCTATTGCCCACACCCTCATCAACCGCCAGCCCAGCATGTTCAGCACCGCAGGCTGCACGACTTCCCGGTCGCGGACCGTCTTCAGGTTCCTGTATCCCTCACCATCGCACACAATGCCCAACTTGTAGCACTGAGGGTTCCGGGGGTCAACCACACCCAAGTCTATTTTAAATGCAGAAGAACCTATGCCGGTCCTTACCTCATAGCCGTTTTGACGGAGTTTGTCGGCAATGGATTGCACCATGAGCGACACTCCGGCACCATCCTCTTGCCCAGGCGCAAGGCAAGTGCCCTGCTGGGCAAACTGAAGGAAGCGCTTCAGGCCCAGGACACCCTCGGCCTGTGTGCGGCGTTCGTCTATCTGCTCGGGGCGCAGGGTGGAGAACACCTTCATCTCGTAGCGTGCTCGTGACACCGCCACATTGAGGCGGCGCTCGCCCCCGGCCTTGTTAAGCGGACCGAAGTTCATGGACACCCGCCCCTCCTGGTCGGGACCATACCCCACGGAGAAGAGTATCACATCGCGTTCGTCGCCCTGCACATTCTCCAGGTTCTTCACAAAAAGCGGTTCGTGGCTGAGCCTGTCGGCATGCTCCAGGTGCGGATATTTTGACATCTGCTCCGCCAGCACATCCTCTATCAGGTCGCTCTGCTGCTTTGAGAATGCCACTATGCCGATGCTACGTTCGGGCTGCTCCTGCATGCGGCGTATCACCTCGGCGGCTATGGCCTCGGCCTCGGCACGGTTGGTGCGCGTCTTGCCATAGTCGTAGAAGCCCTCCACATGCTGCCAGGTGACGTGCGACACCATATCGTCGGCCGAGGGGAAGGTAACCAGACGGTTGTCGTAATAGTTTTTGTTGCTGAATGCTATCAGGCTCTCGTGCTTCGAGCGGTAGTGCCAGCCCAGATAGCGGGTGGGCATGGAAAGCGAGATGCAGTCGTCAAGGATGCTCTCCAGGTCGTCCATGTCGGCCGTTTCCTCGTCCGTGCTGCTCACGGCAAAGAAACTGGTTGGCGGCATCTGCTTGGGGTCGCCAACGATGACGGCCGCCCTTGCACGTGCCAGGGAGCCTATGGCCTCGCTGGTGGGCATCTGGCTTGCCTCGTCGAAGACCACCAGGTCGAACTTGGGTGCATCCACGTCGAGGTATTGCGCCACGCTCAGCGGACTCATCAGCATCACGGGGCACAGGCTGGGCATCAGGTGCGGCATCTGGTCGATGATGCTGCGTATGCTTGCACCGCGCCCCTTGCTGGCAATGCGCTTGCGCAGCAGGGTCAGTTCGCTGCTCAACACGGCATCGCGTGTATCAAGCGGGATTCCTGCCGAAACCCTGGCCACCAGTTCCTGGCGGGTGAGTTGCTGAAAATCACGCACAAGCAGGGTATAGCGGCTGATAAGGTTTTCGAACATCAGTCCGTCAAACTCCTTCAGCGTGAGGTCGGCACTGATAATCTCCTGTGCCTTGCCCTGGTAGTAGGCGGCCATAAAACTGTCGCATATAGCATCCACGGGCACTCCAGCGGCATATTGCTTCACCGCCTCGGCCAGGCCGCTTCCCTCCAGGTCGTGCAGCATATCGGCATAGCGTTGCCACTGGGGCAGGAGGTCCATATTGCTGCTCCATCGCTCCACGGCTGTGGCAAGAGCCTCTATGTCGTCAAGCAGAGAGGCATCCACCTGGGCCACGGCCATAAACTTCTTCCATTTATAGTCGCTCTCCAGATACTGGCGTGTGGTGCGTGCCATGTAGCCTATCTTCTGGTTGCGCGCCATCTGCTGCTTCACGCCGGCAACGGTCTGCGCCAATGTGGGCAGGTGCCTGTCCACCGTGTCGGCCGTCAGGAGCGGTGACACATAGGCGCCCTTCTCCTCTGGCTTTCTCTTGGGCAGCATGCCCCTAAGCGGATGCTCGCACAATGGCATGCCCAGCATGGTCTCTACGGAGTGCAGCTGCAAAATCTTGTCGTGCAGGGCATGTGCATGCTTGTCCGAGAGTCTTTCCATCACCTTGGCGTCCACCGCCATAGGTGCGGCATTGACCGACATGAAACGCTCTATGCAGTCGCTGAGCGACAGGCCGCTCTGCTCCTGTCTGCGGTGCAGGGCCTCCACATAGCCTATAAGCTGCATGCGTTGCACATACAGGTCGTCGGCCTTGCGGCGGTACTCCTCTGCATCGGACTGGGCTGTTGCCTCCAGTGCCCTCTGCATCTGTTGCAGGAAGTGGCGCTTGTCCATCTTGTTGGAGTGCAGTTCCATGCAGAAGGGGCCCATGCCTATCTTCTCCAGGCGCGACTGCACCACCTCCAGCGCTGCCCTCTTCTGTGCCACGAAAAGCACACGCTTGCCCTGGTACACGGCATTGGAGATGAGGTTGGTGATGGTCTGCGACTTGCCCGTACCCGGCGGACCGTACAGGATGAAGGTGCGCCCTTGTCCGGACTCGACCACGGCTTCCATCTGCGACGAGTCGGCATCCACAGGCAGTGCGTATTCATTGGGACGGGCATTCATGTCCAGGTTGCGGGCATCCACCGGCGGTGTGCTGTCCTCCACCAGCAGCCTGCCGTCTATGAGGCTGCGCACTATGTCGCTGCCCAGCATGGCGGTGCTGTGGGTGTGCAGGTCGTTCCACATTACAAACTTGGTGAACGAGAAAATGCCTATCACAGAATCCTCCATCACCTCCCATGTGGGATGCTCCTTCACCGCCTGACGCATGGTGTGCATCACCAGGCTCACATCAATGCCCTGTGCATCCTGCGGCAGGGGATGCAGTCCGTTCACTCTGATATCAAACTGCTGATGCAGAAACTCCAGCAGGGTTATGTTGGGCATCGTCTCCTCGTCGCGGCGGCGTATGGCATAGCAGTCCTTCTTCACCTGCACCATCTCTATGGGCATAAGCAGTATGGGCGCCATGTACTGTCTGGCGCCTTCGCGTTCCTGCCACTTCAGCGTGCCCAGGGTCAGGAACAGGGTGTTGGCACCCGTTTCCTCCATATTGGTGCGCACAGCCCTGTACAGTCCCTTCAGTTCCTTCTGCTCCAAAAGCAGTTCTTTCCCTTCAGCCAATTCGTCTTCCAGCTGGGCTATATCGGGGTGAGCATAAGGAAGGCAGTTCTTCCCCATGCGCATATTCAGCAGATTGTTGCGCAAGGTCAGGTCCAGCAGTTTGCGTTCCCACAGGCGCAGCTTGGCAGCATTCAGTTCCACGGCATATTCGTTGCACAGGAGCTGCAGCCCTTCCTCTATCTGGGAAGCCTGCGCCTGCATGGCGGAGATATGTCTGTTTACTCGTGCTTCTTCTACGCTGTCCAAGATGTTTACCTCCAGAGCATGCCCCAGCATTCGGGTCAGTTCGGCACTGTGTACAAGGGTTCTGTTCAGGTTTTTCATCATACGGGGGTGGGGATTACATAAACTATGCCTGTTCTACCAGTCTGTAGCACTCATCCTCATCGTCCCATGCATACAGGAAGTAGCGCAGGTCGCCTACTGTGCCGGCATCGCCCATGTCGTTGCAAGAAAGTGTCTGACCGGCATATCTGATCTGTGTGATGCACGTTACATCGTCTCCGAAATACTCGCAGTGCAGTATGCCCTTCTTGGCATTGTCGTTCTTGACAAAGCTGATGCCGCCTATGCTGAAGTTGGCAGGCACCTTGTATTCAGCGTAGGAGCGTTTCACGCTGTCTGTGGTAACGAGCAGGTACTGTGGATGCCCCTCCTGGGTAACGGCAAAGTTATCCTTGATGTCGCGATAGGCAAACAGGTTTTCAGACCCCACACTGATGTCTCCCTCATCAATCACATCACCATCGCTGTCCGTTATCTCGTATCCCAGGCGTTCCGACTCTTCATCTCCCCACAGGTCGAACGTTTCGTTGCAGAAGAATTCTTCATCGATATGGTCCCATATTTCTTCGGTATCGCCATCTTCAAGGAGTTGCTTTATGGTCTCGAACTCATCTTCGTCAAGGTCATAGAAGTTGGTCCGCATCACGTCGGTTCCCTGGTTGGCGTACAAAGTGAGTGTTACGGTCTCCTGGCAGTCGGCAGAATAGTTGAGTTCCTCGTCGAGCACGATGGCACAGGGCTGGTCGGTAAATGTAAGTTCGCCCTTGCCGAACGACATCTTCACCTCACCGTCGTTGTCATGAATCACCCGTTTGGCTATCACCACACCGCAGTCGTTTATGTCCTCGCATCCACGGAAATCGTCGTCGCAGATATCTATGGGACCGTCTTCACTGCACCAGCAGTACATCTCTTCTCCATCGGCATCTTCACCTAATTCATAGGTCACCTCCACCTCGCGGTCCTCACCATCGGACTCGTAGGTGTAGGTAAAGCCGCAGCCTTCAAAGTTTTCCCAATCAACGGGGCATTCGGGCAGGTCTTCGGACGATGAAAACTTTTCCTCTTCACTATTGCTCTTCATATCATCATCATCGAGTATCCTGGTACCACATATCGGACAGAAGCGTGCCTTCATGCTTAACTGTTCACCACACTCGGGACAAAACCTGCTGTCAGAGTTTGAGGAATTCTCGGTGCTATCCGCATCGCTCTGCATCTGGTGCTGAGCTTGCATAAGCATGGACTGCTGCATCTGCATTAACTTCTGCTGCTCAAACTGCTGCATAAGCATGGACTGCTGCATCTGTTCTTCCATAAGTCTTCTTTCCATCTCAAACATTTTCTCCTGCTGCTTCTGCAAATCGCTAAAATACTTGTCGTAATCCATAGTACTATAGTGCTTGATGTTATTGTTTTATTTCGTCTTTATCCTTTTCTACCTTTTCATCTGCTTCTTTTGCGTCTTCGTCGGCTTCTTTCTTTGCATCAGGTGTTTCCTCTTTTCTCTGGAGCATCAATGCATCGATGTTATTAAGATGACTCACCCCTGCATTGCTGGAAGGAAGTTACCTCCTGGGATGTTGGGTATATCAGGTGTTTTTGCCATAAGTATATATTTCTATAGATTATTAGAATAAGTGTTTTATATCAGAATTTGTAGGTCGGCTACGGTAGAGGCTATCGCCCAGTTTGCCATTCCCTCTTTCCATACAAGGGTGTTGCCATCGACAATACCGAATCGTTTCATGTTGGCAAATTGAGAGATGGTAACAGGACCAAATGACTGCCCGGCCAGGACACAATGATACTGTGGGCCATCATATACTTGCGAGAGATCAAACCTGTTTTTTACTTCAACCTCCTTCAGTAATTTATGTAACTTTTTAGGTAAAATCTTTTTGAAGTGTTCAGTTGTTCCCTCGGGGATGATGATGGAGGTGAGACTGCGGCAATCACTGAAAGCGACCCTTACAATACTCGTCACGCCCTCGGGGAGGGTGATGGAGGTGAGATTGTAGCAATCCCGGAAAGCATCACCTCTAATGCCCGTCACGCTATCGGGGATGATGATGGAGGTGAGACTGCGGCAACCTTCGAAAGCGCCCCTTGCAATACTCGTCACACTATTGGGGATAGTCACCGAGGTCAAACCAGAGCAAGAATAGAAAGCATACTCCCCTATGCTCGTCACACTGTTGGGGATAGTAACCGAGGTCAAACCAGAGCAACCAGAGAAAGCACCTTGCCCTATGCTCGTCACACTATTGGGGATAGTAACCGAGGTCAAACCAGAGCAACCACGGAAAGCACTCCTCCCTATGCTCGTCACACTGTTGGGGATAGTAACCGAGGTCAAACCAGAGCAACGCTCGAATGCAGAACTTCCTATGCTCGTCACACTATTGGGGATAGTCACCGAGGTCAAACCAGAGCAACCCTCGAAAGCACTATACCCTATGCTCGTCACACTATTGGGGATTACCAAATCCTTTACCTCTTTTCCATTCAAATATAAATGTTTAGCTATAGATAAAGGATTAGAAGAAAAGACACCAAAATCAATATTGCACCACGCCGCAATATCAGTGATATGAACCGAGGTCAAACCATAGCAACCAGAGAAAGCAAAATTATCTATGCTCTCCACACTATCGGGAATGACGATGGAGGTGAGTCTGCTGCAATCACTGAAAGCTTCGTTTTCAATAATTTTCGTTCCTTGGGGTATAATAGCTACCCCTTTCTTAATTGGCACTTGAGGCATAGTATGATCTCCTATTACTTAATATTGTGCTCTTTCATGTACTGCACGGCATAAAGTGCGCCCATGTTGTATGCGCTATCATTCATACCCGCAGCTTCACGTATCAATCGCTTGCCCGTCAACGTATCCTTAGCGATACCCTTTCCTTCGTAGTAGGCACGACCATACACGAACAGTCCAAAGGCATTCTTCGCCTCATAAGCCGCTTTGGCCCACACGAGTGCCATCTGGTGATCTTCATCCACAATCTTGCCTTCGTAGTACATATCTGCTACACCGCACAAGGCATCCATGTTGCCCTTGGCAGCTGCAGCCCTATAGAAAGCAATGGCATATTCCGCATTCTGCGCATATGGTCCTACTCCCTCTTCGTATAGTACAGCTTTGGCCATCATCACATCGGCATCTTCATTCTGTGGGTCGAGTGCCATCAGCCTATTGGCCCAATTGACAGATTCTTCGTGTTGCTCAAATGCACTATAAGCTATGGCCGTCAGCATCAATGCCTGAGGAATACCCGCCATAGCAGGAGGAATAGACATGTTCAGGATGCTGATGGCGTCGTTCGGGTCTTCAGCCTCAAGCAGCATTCTATAGGCTTCGGCCGTCATCTGCAACCACTTCTTCTTCAGTATGTCGGCCTCAGAATCCTGAGCTACTACAACTTCAGGCTGATTGGTATTCTGGGTGTGGGTAGCATCCTTTGTCTTTGCATCGCTCTTTGTTTTTGTCGTAGTCTCTTCCTTTGTTTCGGTCGTGCCGGCATTGAAGAAATTGACAAGATAGAAGGCACAGCCCTGTTCGGTAGCACCCATTTCTTTGGCTGTATCCGGCTCTATAATGATGTATAGGGTTTCGGCAAATCGCTGTAGCGAGGGTGAGTAGTCACCTGCTACATTGTTGAGGAAGTCTGCAGCTTCGTCCTTCTCATCTCCGATGAGTGCCACTGCGGATGCAAGCAGAGTGGCATTGTCCTCAGGGTAGTTGGGATACTTGTCGCCCAACGAATAGACAATATCCTCCGCCTCTTTCATCTTTCCGGCTTTAGCATAGGCCAGGGAGCTCCAGTACGATTCCCAATAGCTGTCTACCTTGGAGGATTCATACTTCTTGATACACTTCTCATGACGCAATGCCGATAGCACCAGATGATACTTGTATTGTAACTCATCGTTGGCAAACTTGCCAGCCAACGCCTCTATGCCATCAAGCTGGCGCATAATGGCCTGTATCTCATTTTTCTTCAAGGCATCGCTCAGTTGCTTTAGCTTTATCTTTGCCAGACCGGTCAGTTCGTTCTTGCTGGCATTGCGCATCACGAGCAGGCGCACATCGTCCAGAATCTTGTCGGCCGTAGCTTCATCAAGTCCCAACTCCATACGACAGCTGTCCAATCGGAGCTTCTCGTCCTGCTCCAGTATGTTATCTTCGTAAGCACGCTTACATTCATTCATATAGAGCGTCTTGCGCTCCTGCAGCAGTTCCATCTCGGTCTTCTGTGCCGCTACCTGTGTGATATTGTTTACGGTCGATGTCGTGTTGGTGATATTATGAATGCTTCTATCCTCGTTGTGGATATTCTTCGATGCATTCACGTTCAATCCTCCACTGATGGCATTGGCATCGCCCAGGTTGATGCCAGGGATGTCATTTGTCACAGGCTTCTCAATCAGTTTGGTTCCACACTCGGGGCAAAACCTACCGTCATATTCTTGCTTACAATTTGGGCAATACATTATATATATATATTTATAGCTTTATTTCGTCTTTATAACTCGCTTCACCTTTCCCTGCTTGTCAACTTCCACCCACGACTTGCGGGCATAGGGCTTGCTCATGTCCTCGTAGGCATAGCTGTAGCCCTCCTCAGAAGTTCCGTCGCCATTGGGGATGGAGAAACTGTCCACATGGCTGAGCCAACGGGGTTCGAGACCGAGTTTCTCGTACAGGTGCTGCTGTACTGCCTGATGGATGGCGTCAATGTTGCGGTCCACGCTGCGGCGTACTTGTTCGAGCAGGGACGGGGATGAGTTCTGCTCCTTGAAAGTGGTGATGCGCTGCGTGCGCTTCATGCGGATGGGCATATACTTTGTCTGGGGCAGTACGGGCAGCACGTGCTCTTCACGGGCACGGCGCAGCACCTCCTCGTTGCGCTGCAGGCGCAGCATTGGGTTGCCGTAGAGGGAGAACATCATCATGGTGGCCAGGGAGAAGTCGTCACGCTCCATGTGGCGGAAGGTGTTGAAGTACTCCAGTTTGGCACGCATCATGGCTTCGCCCACGGGCAATCCGCAGAACTGCTCCATGCAGAAGATGGGCATCAGGTGCTCCGAGCCGGAACCATCGTGAACCTCTACGCCCTCGGGCACGTCCAGGTCGGTCATGGGTACAGGAATGAGCGAACCGGCATAGAGCAGGAAGCCATTCTCGTAGAACGAGGTGAGAAGCATTGACTCGTCACGCTCGTAGCCGTAATAGCGTGCTCCATAGCAAGCCACGGTGTTGAACACACGCGCCGAAGTATCGCTGAGCATGTCTGTGTTGAAGGCCTCGCCACTGTCGTTGTAGAATCCCGACATATAGTTGCTGCTGGCACCATGCAGGTTGAAAAGCAGCATGCCGGCCTTCTCCAATGTACGGTGCACTGGCCCTGTGGTATCTTCGTCGTCTGGCGACACTGGGGGGCTTACATACATGCCTTCCCACACCACATCGGGGTCGTTGGAATGATGCAGGAGCGGCAGGTGCTCCGACATGGTCTTGCTGGCAGGAAGCCAGGAGGCATTGGCGGTCATCATTACCTTGTCCACGGCAATGCCGTCGCTGTAGTATTCGGCACACAGGTTGAAGTATGCCTCGAGGTCGTCTTCAAGAGCGGTATCCATCTTGCCATCCTCCAGAGGAAGTCGTGAAACGGTGTTGCGCACATGCTCCTCGCTGATGGTATGGTCGCCATATTCCCACAGGTTGCTGAAGAAGTTGCCCGTGAAGCCATAGCACATGTCGCAGGGGATCTTGCCTGTGTCGCTGGTACCGAACACATCCTCCACCATGGGAATGGGAATCACATCGTGGCCGCCGATGATAAAGAGCGGCGTCTTCATGCCATAGCCTATAGATGACTTCTCGAAATAGTCGGAGATGAGTTCGTTGTGCTCAAGCCAGAAGTCATCGGAACCGAGATATTTGGGATAGTCCGCTGCATCGAGCAGTTCCCAATGCATATTATATCTTGCCGCCTTCTTGCAGAACGACTGCAGGATGCGGCATACGTCGTCTGCCGAACAATCGTACTTGTCTGCCAGGCGCTCCGTATTGGTATAAAGGATGCCATACTGCGCATCGCCGCCAGAGGCATCTTCACGATTGCTGCCGTATGGAGTGTATGCCGTATCGTCACTGGCATTGCCAGCAAGGGCAGTGCCACAGTTCTCGCAGAAGTGTGCCGAGGCAGAATTCCTGCTTCCACACTGGGGGCAGAACTGAAAGGTACCATACTGCATATTCGCAGGAGATGTGGAAGGAGCAAACTGTTGGTTGAATCTGGACAGCTGGCTGTCAAGATCGTTATTCAATTGAGACAAATACTCGTCTAAGTCTTTCATGGTTCTAACTTTGTTCTGTTCTATTATATATATATAATGTATTGCTGCCTTCCGTTCCTCAGGCCTGTTCTCCAAGGAACCATTTTTGCAGTATTACCATCTCGGGGTGACGGGTGCTTTGCCAAAACCAATGCCGAGGGTTTGCCTTCAGCTGGCTGTAACTGATGTTCCCGTCTATGAAATCCTCGAGATTGGTTCTTGCCGCATATCTTTGCTCGCCACAGAGCAGACTCACGGTGTCCATGTCGGAAAGGGTCTTGGCATAGTAGCGGTCCTTCTTCTTGCCGTCGGGGCGGCTGCATAGGAACTTTTCATAATGGTCTTCAAGTTCCTGGATACGTTCGGGACAATCAGGCGCTGCCGCAGAACCGGCATCGCCCTTGAGCGTATATTTCCTCTTCTCTTCTTCCGGCAGCAAAAGGTCATGGACAAGGGTGCGGTAGAGCCATTTGTTGCTCAGGCACCGTTGCATTGCCGGTATCGAATAGAAACCGTCCATCCAGCCCTCCTGTCCGTTGACGGTGCCAACGATGTGGGCAGTCTTCCGGCGGTTTGCCGACACATTTCTGCCTATGCCTCTTGTTATCCCTACGTCACGCGACACTCCCAGCCCCCCTATATCGGTCTTTCCCGTATAGACGGCTCTGAGGGCATCCATACAATAAAGGCTCAGCTGACGGACATCTGCTGGCCTGTTTATTACGCCCAAGGCCAGAGTGGCCCAGGAATACTGCCCGTCGCCCCAATAGAGATAGCGCACAACACGGCGCTGGGCCTTCACAAACAGGCGCATCAGGCGCTTGTCCCTCTCGGCACTGTTGTCCAGTTTGTAGAGGTTCCTGACACTGGCAATAAGGTGCTTGTCCCTTATTGTCAGACGGTCTATGCTCTGCCTGAATTTGTCTGTCCACTTCTTGGACAGTGTAATCTCCCCTCCCCTAATGTAATATCCCAGGAACTTGACGAACTTGTCGCCAACGATGTTCTCTATCTTCCTGACGTTGAGTTCAAGTCCTATCTCGCGCAGGTTGGACACTATCAGTTCCGTTGCCCTTTCATAGTCCTCTCCCACATAAATGATGTCATCGGAATAGCGGACGTATATGCCTCCAAGGGCAGAGAGTTCCTGATCCAGCTTGTACAGGATGACGTTTGCCAGCCACGAGGAAACGGCACATCCCTGCTTTATGCCCTGATAGGCATTGACATATTCACGGCGCCGGGTGTCGTAGTACAAGTCTGAATCGTAATACTTCCTCAGCATAGAGACGACGGACGAGGCGCCAAACTTCTGCTCTACCTGGTCAAAAGCCTTGTGTATCTGTTCCCTGCCTACGGTCTCGAAATACTTGTGAATGTCAAACTTCCTGCCAACGACGGAACTGGAATTGCTCAATACGGCAATCCGCGCGGACAGATTGCGCACAATCTTGCCCACACCTATGCCTTCCTGATATGACTTGCACGATGGATGGACCATATACCCTGCATTGCGCATGAGCCATTTGTAAATGGCATTGAGTAGCAGGCGGTCAAGCGGTTCGTTGGCAAAGAAGGTTCTCTCGCCACCGTCGTCCTTGGGACGGTAGCCGGTATGCGGAGGCCTGATGATGTAGTTCCCACTACCCACCTTCATACATAGTTCTGCCCGTCCATGAGGGTCCTGGATGTACTCCAGGAGTTCATGGGAGATACCCTTGGACAGGCCGTGGTCTATGACCTCTGCCCAAAGTGCGGTATCCTTAAATACAGAAGCCAGTATCGCATCCATACATCATACAGGTAGAATTATCCCGGGATAATAGGTACGTAACTATGTAAAAATCTGATCCCACCAACGCGGGGCATAACTTTATTCGCTTAGATGATCTACCGTTCCGATCTGAGTCGGTACCAAGGCAGACATGGCCATGTCGCCGTGGTACCGACTCGTGAACGGAGCGGTAGATTCAGTCTTGTCGGCCAGATCAGATAAGTTTGCCCGAACATTCATTCTTACTTCTTATATTCCTTATACTTGAAGACTCCGCTATCAAAGAACTTCTCCTTGCAGAAGAGCATCAACTCGGCACCGTCAAAACCAGAATCAAAGACCTTGTTGACAATTCCATGTATACATTCGTTGCGGTCAAGTTCGTTTCCGCTATCGTCTTTATACCTCAGGCCAAGATACTTGACCATGGTCATCATGGAAGAATATGCACCGTCACCGACATAGGCATTAATGAACTCGTCTGCCAATTCCAATCCGCAACTCCAATCCTCTCTGAAATGAGGGTCATTGGTAACACGCTCGTCGTTGTATTGTCTTACTGCCTCGTATAGTTCCTTGTCGTTCTTTGCCTTTCTAATGAGGTTGATTCTGGATTCGATTTGGGCATATAGATTTGGCAAAGTGCGCTCTTTCCTATTGTATTTATTCCAACCCGAACGCGGGGCCTTTTCAGGAGTGTCTATATAATAGTAATTCTCACGGAACTCGCGGTCCGCTCCACTCATATACCCTATCTTCACATAAGCGCCGGCAGAAGAATTGGTATAGACCTTAAGGTTACCGATATACTTCCGGAATCCAGCCAAGTCAAATTCTGCCATAGCAATGGCAACCTCCTTGGTCCACCAGCCGGAACGTATCTTATAGGCATACGAAGACTTGTCCTTCATTGCCGCCAGCGCCTTGAGGTTGCGCACAAGGATTGTCCAAAACTTGTCGTAGTTCTGTTTAGATACAGCATCGGCATAGGCATCTATGCTGAAATCCTTCAGCCAACCCTCCTTGTATCCCATGTCCACCAACTTGGGCAATATCCAGCTTCGGTTGAGATGCAGGGTCTCGATGTAGGTACTGCCAACAATATCTTTGCACAGGGCTGCCAGGGCATCGTTGTCTGGCATTACAGCCTGCTTGCTGCTATTTCCGTTTGACACAAGAATGGCCTGCAGTTCTTTCACGTTTTCTGCAAATTCCCAATTTGCCATGCCTTGCTTCCATGCATAGGTATCACCGGTAAGCACACCATCCCGGGCAAGTTGCTGCAACTGGTTCATATCGTAAGGACCTGCTTGCTGGCCATTGAGCACGAGCATATAGGCTGACTTATCTGGCTGTTGTTTCAACAGCGCTTTAACCTCGGGAACATTTTCTGCAAATTCCCAGTTTACCATGCCCTGCTTCCAGACATAAGTTTGACCCGTGAGCACATCCTTCTGGACCAACTCCTGCAACTGTTCCTTCTCGAATGGGCCTGCCTGCTGACCATCTATAACCAACATATAGCCTTCCTCGGCCTTGCGCCTTGCTTCTTCCTCAGCTTGGCGCTTAGCCTCTTCCTCAGCGGCCTTGCGTTTGGCATCCTCCTCGGCCTTACGCCTTGCTTCCTCCTCGGCAGCAAGGTTCCTGCCAAAGAAATTTACCAGATAGAAGGCACAACCCTGTTCGGTTGCCCCCATCTCCTTGGCTGTTTCCGGTTCCATCAGCAGATAGAGCGATTCGGCAAAACGCTGCAAGCCAGGAGTGTAGTCTCCGCTTACTGCCTGCAACAGTTCCGCTGCCTCTGCCATATCCTTACGCATATATGCACAGGCCACGGCCAAAAGAGACATATTGTCTTCAGGATGATTAGGGAACTTGTCTGTCAGCGAAAACAAGATTTCCTCGGCTCTGGCAGTCTGCCCCTTCTTCTGATATGCCAGACAACTCCAAAAACTCTGCCAGTAGTTGTCGACCATGGAAGACGTGTACTTCTCTATGCAATTGTCCTCCTTCAAGGCTGCCAATACCAAATAGTATTTGCGATGCAACTCGTCATTGGAAAACTTGCCAGCCAACACCTCTATGCTGTCTATCTGACGCATCAAAGCGGCTATTTCGTTATTCTTTAATGCATCGGTCAACTGATTCAACTTGATCTTGGCTATTCCAGTGAGTTCGCTCTTCTGAGCATGGCGCACGACAAGCATGTGCACCTGCTCGAGAATCTGGTTGGCAGAAGTCTCGTCAAGTCCCAGTTCCATACGGTAGCGGTCGAGTTCGAGTTTCTCGTCCTGCTCCAGCACATTGTCTTCGTAGGCACGCTTGCAGGCATTCAGATACAGAGTCTTGCGCTCCTGCAGCAGTTCCATCTCGGTCTTTTGCGCAGCCACATTCTGTATGTTGTTCACCGTAGAGGTGGTATTCTGTATGTTATGAACACTTCTGTCCTCGTTGTGGATGCTCTTCGAAGCATTCACATTCAAACCGCCACTAATGGCGTTAGCATCACCGAGGTTAATACCCGGAATGTCGTTTGCCACAGGCTTCTCTATCAAAGGTATCCCGCAATCAGGGCAGAATCCTCTGTCCCCTTCCATATTACAATTTGGACAATACTTCATTGTTCTCTATCCTTTAATATATGATTTGTTATCATAATTACTCCGGTTTCTTGAACACACTGCCATCCTTGTTCAGATAACCGGTCTTATCGCCTTGCTCCACCTTGTACAAACCACCGTCAAGACTGTAGATATACGTATATACACAAGGAGTCACCAGTTTCATGGTCTTAGGATTCAAGAAGCCATACTTATCGTCCTTTTCCACTTTCATCAATCCGCTTTCGGAATCAACGCTATAGAAATAGTCAAACTGTGGCTTCAGGACTTCTGCTCCCTTGGAGTTCAGGAATCCGTATTTATCGTCTTTCTGAACTTTTATCAGGCCTTGGCTGTCCTTGCTGTAAATGTAGTCGTACTTCGGAGCGGTAACGACAACACCTTTGGCAGTGGCGAGTCCGTACTTGTCGTCCTTCTGAATCTTGTAGAAGCCGTCGCTATCCAGACTATATACGTAATCAAAATAAACCTCCAATTGCTTCTTAATGTCCAGATCGGGGTTGATGGTTATTTTCACTGATGGATCGGAAACTGAAGATGCCACCTCATTCATAGCATCGTCCATTGCCTTGGTGGCCTGTTCCATAGCCTTCTCGTACTCACCGACAGCCTGTTCCATGGCCTTTTCATAGTCAGCAGCTGACTCCTCAAGAATCTTATCATAGTCACTGGCAGACTTATCGTTATAGTCCACTACACTTACCACGCTTTCGTCTGAAGTTTCTTCATCGTCGCCAGAGAACATCAGGTATACTCCACCTGCTATCAGCAAAAGAATTACGACTATACCGATTAATACCTTCTTGCCCAGCTGCTCATAGTGTGCCTCTTCCTTAGCCTTGCGAATAGCCTCCTCGCGCATAGCCTCTTGGGCTTTATTTTTCTCCTCTTCTGCCCTACGCTGGGCTTCACGTGCTTTTCTAATCTCTTCGTCGGCCTTGCGCTTCTCCGCCTCTGCTTTGCGCTTTGCCTCTTCTGCCTTTTGCTTCTCGGCTTCTGCCTTGCGACGGGCTTCGTCGGCCTTGCGCTTGTCCGCCTCTACCTTACGCTTTTCCTCTTCTGCCTTTTGCTTCTCAGCTTCAGCCTTGCGGCGGGCTTCGTCGGCCTTGCGCTTTTCTTCATCGGCCTTTTGCTTCTCAGCCTCAGCCTTGCGGCGTTCTTCATCGGCTTTGCGTTTCTCAGCCTCCAAAGTTTGCTTTGTTGCACCACCAGGGATAGAGGGAGCACCGCCGGGAATAGAGGGAGCACCGCTGGGAATAGAGGGAGCACCACCGGGGATTGAGGGAGCACCGCCGGGGATTGAGGGAGCACCGCCGGGGATAGAAGGAGCACCGCCGGGGATAGAGGGAGTACCACTAGGGATTGAGGGAGCACCGCCAGGGATAGAGGGAGTACCGCCAGGGATAGAGGGAGTACCACCAGGGATAGAGGGAGTACCACCAGGGATAGAGGGAGCACCGCCGGGGATTGAAGGTGCACCGCCGGGGATGTTTGGAATATTATTTGCCATAATAGTATATACCTTATATATTATAATTGAAGACTAACATTTATAATGAAGATTATTGGAAACTGAAGCAGCAATTATCGCAGAACATTGCATCGGCATCCAACACCTGACCACACTGTGGACACTGCTTGCCTCCCATCTGCTGCTGATCCATAGGCTGCTGGGGGTATTCCTGCTGCTGGAACCCTTGCTGAGGCATCTGCTGATAACCCTGCTGGGGCTGCATATTGATGTTGGTGTTATTGGTATAGAGGTTGCCGGCAGCAGCAGTATTTATCTGTGCCATGCTACCCATAGCCACCTGGTTCTGTGAATCCATGCGGTCCTGCTGACGATAGGCGTCCTGCTTGTATTCGTTGGCACGCTGCACCTGGTCGTCGTAGCGTTGCTGCTGGAACTGTTGCTGCTGCTGGAACTTGGCCTGCTCGTTGGCCACGTTGGCACCTGCGGCAGCTAACATATTTTTGCCAAACATACCCATCATACGCTCCATACGGTCCAAATCTTCCTTTCGGTCGGCACGTGCCTGAGCCTCGCGTTCCATAGCATCGGTTTGGGCCTTCTCTTGTTGTTTACGGAAGAAGTCGGCCTGTTCCTTCTGGTTGTCTGCATTAAAGGAAGCTACTTGAGCTGCTTCGCTAAGGCGGTCAAGTTGAGCGGCCTTTATCTGGTCGGCACTCATAG
>JAGBYI010000210.1 GCA_017628845.1 Bacteroidaceae bacterium | reverse complement strand
GAGGATGTCGCCACCTACCACTACATGCTCGGTGAAGTTGATCTCGAGACGTGCCTCTCCCGAGAGCACGCGCAGCAGGCGATAGTCCTTCACGATGAGCGGGAAGCGCACCTTGTCGAACAGTTGAAGTCCCACCTTGTTGACCGCCATGTCGAGGTTCAGCGCCAAGCGGTCGCGGATGAGCAGTTGCTCGAAGCGCACCGCTGACTTCTTGATGATGGAGGAGATGAGCTCAATGTCCAGCGGGCGGAAGCGTTCCTTATCGTTCTTCATAACTTGGTTATTTTCATTGCAAAGATAATGAATATCGCCTGAAATATGCTCTTCTTGCAAAGAATGATTACAAAAAGGACATTATCTGCCAAGAATAGACAATGCCGGTACGGAGAAGAATGGCGTACTTTGCAGCGAATGATTGAGTTTATGAAGTTAAAAGCTCCTAACTCATATAACACTACAACCTATGAAACGAATATTGCTATTGACCTCGCTGCTGGCTTCGCTGGCAGTATGTGCACAGCCGAGTGTGGAGCGGTGCAAGGAGATGGCGCGCGAGCACTATCCGCTCATCAGACGGTATGGGCTGATAGAGCAGAGCCGCGACTACACGCTGAGCAATGCCGCCAGGGCGTGGCTGCCGCAGGTGACGCTCTCGGGGCAGGCCACGCTGCAGTCCGATGTGGTGAGCTGGCCCGAGGAGTTCGAGTCTATGCTGGCCATGCAGGGACTTGACATGCCGGGCATACGCCGCGACCAGTACAAGGTGCAGATTGATGTGCAGCAGACCCTCTGGGATGGCGGGAAGAGTCGTTCCGACCGGGCCATTGCCGAGAGCGAGGCCGCGCAGGAGCGCATGAGTACCGAGGTGGAGCTGTATGCGGTAGACAGCCGTGTAGAGGATATCTACTTCGGCATACTGCTGATGCAGGAGCAGCAGCGGCAGATAGGGGAGATGATGCAGCGCCTGCAGACCAACCTCGACCATATGAATGTCCTCGTGGAGAACGGGATGGTCATGCAGGCCGATGCCGATGCTGTGGAGGTGCAGTTGCTGACGCAGCGCCAGAGCCTCGGACAGGTGGAAGCCCGCCTGCAGAGCTTCCGCCGCATACTGGGCCTCTTCATCGGTGAGGAACTAGGCGAGGCACCCCTGCCCATGCCTGTGGCCGAAGAGCCTGTGGGGTACGACTCTGAGCGCCCCGAGCTGCGGCTGATGGATGCGCAGATGGCCCTGCTGCAGGCACGCGAGCAGATGGTCGACGTGTCGCTCGCTCCGCGTGTGGCACTCTTCGCACAGGGCTACTACGGCTATCCAGGACTCAACATGTTTGAGAACATGGTGAGCCACCGATGGACCCTCAATGGCATTGTGGGGGTGCGCATGAACTGGAATATCAGCAGCCTGTATACGTCGAAGACATCGCGTCGGCAGCTGCAGAACGCACGCGACAATGTGATGCTGCAGCGCGAGGTGTTTGCCTTCAACAGCCGCTTGCAGGCCGAGCAAGAGAGCGCCGAGGTGCGCCGCATACGTGAGGCCATCGCGGACGACGACCGCATAGTGGCACTGCGCAGTCGAGTGCGCGAGGCTGCCGAGGCACGCTTGCAAGAGGGGATGATAGACACGCACGACCTGCTGGGCACGATCAGCGACGAGACCTCCGCCAAGATAGCCCGCAGCACGCACCAGATAGAGTTGGTAAAGGCTATTTATGATTTGAAGCATACGTTGAATAAATAAAGGAGGAATATATAGATGTTTGCCCAACTTTTAGTGTCATCCTGACGATAGGAAGGATCCCGCGCAGGGACTTGGCAAGATACACTGCGAGATTCTTCGCGTTGCTCAGAATGACATGAAACGTTTTGGGAAACATAGTATTAACTCTAAAAAGAAATCTATATGAAAACAAAATCAATGTATTTATGGGCTGCAGTGGCACTATGCAGTGCTTGCGGCAACGAAGCGGAGTACGATGCCTGTGGCACCTTTGAGGCCGAGGAGATACTGGTGTCATCGCAAGGCACCGGACAGTTGGTATGGTTCGATGTGCGCGAGGGTGCACAGGTGGAGCCGGGTATGGTGCTGGGAGTGGTTGACACCATACAGCTGCACTGGCAGAAGGTGCAGCTGGAGGCACAGGCCGAGGCCATCCGCAGTGCACGCCCCGACATCCGCAGTCAGCTCTCGGCCATAGAGAGCCAGATTGCTACGCTCAAGTCCGAGAAGCAGCGCATAGAGAAGCTGGTGGCCAAGAATGCCGTACCCACCAAGCAGCTCGACGACCTCAACGCTCAGCTGCAGGTGCTCGAGAGGCAGCGCGTAGCGCAGCAGACTGCCCTGTCGGGCAACACCTCTGCAGCCG
>JAGBYI010000209.1 GCA_017628845.1 Bacteroidaceae bacterium | reverse complement strand
GCGCTAATCTATCTCCCTCCCAAGAAGCGAAAATCTTTTACATCATGACCTCTTGTACTCACATCAACGTTCTTGCCGTTAACAGATTAACAGTTTAACAGTTATAAAATGTCCTGTGCTACTGATGTTGAGAAAATTTTTTATATTATATATATATTATATTTTACCATGTATTCCGTCCGTGAGGGGGGGGGAGCATAATTTCTAACTGTTAAACTGTTAATTTGTTAATGTTATAGCAAAGTGGTTGATAATAAAGGATTTAGTTTGTTTGGGGTGGTGATATACGATATACGGTTATGCAGTTATGCAGTTATGCAGTTTTAAAATGAGGGGTGTGAAAAGGGATGAAAAAATAATTTATTATATATATAATAACTATATATTTAGTAAGAAAAGTACCCAATATGGGCAAGCGGGCAAAAAATAACTGCATAACTGTATAACTGCATACATCGCATCAAAATCGCTGATAATAAGGAATTTAGTTCATTAGGATAATAAACACACCTAAATGCCCCCCCCCCCCTCTTGCAGGGATTCTCCATACTGAAAAGTTAGACTTTCAGCCCCAGTTTTGTTGACTTTTGACGGAAAAGGTGGACACTGGAGTAAATTCTCTCTGTTAACTTAAATCTTTATCTCTGTGTCTTTTCCTGAAAAGGTTGGCTCTTTTTAGGCCTTGTGTTTTTAAACACTTGCTTACTCATACGGATTTGGTTGACTGTCTCGTCTGAGAACAGTTGACTACTTTCACTGGAGAGGTTGATTCTTTTCCTAAGAAGGTAGACTTCCGACGGAAATAGTTTACTTTTCATCTGTTTTTGTCTTTTCCTGCTTTGAGGAAGCAATGAGGGGGCATTGTAGCCGAGAAGCGAAAACAGGTGACAAAAGATTGTCTCATTGGCGCAACAGTCTAATGGTCGATTAGGGTTTAAGTATGCGATTATTAACAACATAAGGAGCCTCACAAACCTGTACCCGGAATCAGGGTGGTGGTTTATATAAGTAAGGGTGTCGTGAAACGCGACACCCTTGGAACTATGAAAACTTGATGCTGTGGGTTAGAGGTGGGGCCGTGAAACACGACCTCAGATACTGCTGAAATTTGACGTCCATTCCTTATCTTTCACCGGCGATTTCCCCGTACCGTGGTATCTCGCGCAGGAACTCCATGCCGTCCTCCCTTACATGGAGGCAGAAGTGTTGCAAGCCGTTGCTGATGATGAGGTAGGGCACCTGCAGAACCATGTTGTAGCGGCTAATCTGGTCGAAGGTCTTCTGGCTGATGGCAATGTGCGGAGCCTTGAACTCCACGATGACGAGCGGGCGGCCCTCATGGTCGTAGAACACGGCATCGGCGCGGCGCTGCATGCCGTTCTGCTCCAGGCTGATCTCGTGCCCCAGGCGAGCCAGGGGATAGCCCAGATGCTCCGTCATCCAGTGCGAGAAATGCTGCCGCACCCATTCCTCGGGCGTGAGTACCACCCATCGGCGGCGCACAAAGTCCCAGATGAAGAGTCGCCCGTCGCGGCGCTCCAAACGTATATCGGCAGAAGGAAGGTTCAGTTCCAGCATAGGAGATGTGAATTTTGGTCAAAAGCAGGGGCGTGTTATTGCCCATTCATTCTTTTTGCTTATCTTTGCATGAACAAAGGTACGATTAAGCGAGCGAAAAAGCAAATGAAATTTGATTTTTCCGAGCGTGAGTACCTTAGGGGCGCAGCCTCAAAGTAATGTAAAAACCATGAAAACCAAGCAGGAAATAGTAGAAAACTGGTTGCCCAGATACACCAACCACCCGCTGGAGGACTTTGGCGAGTACATCTTGCTGACCAACTTCAACAACTACGTGGACATCTTCTGCGAGCACTTCTCGCTGGAGAAACCCGACTACACGTCCAACATGCGCATGGCCACGGCAGGCAACCTGACCATAATAAACTTTGGCATGGGAAGCCCCAATGCCGCCATCATCATGGACCTTCTCTCCGCCATACGCCCCAAGGCATGCCTCTTTCTGGGCAAGTGCGGAGGACTGACACCCAAGAGCCAGCGAGGCGACCTGATACTGCCCATTGCCGGCATCAGGGGCGAGGGTACGAGCAACGACTACTTCCCGCCCGAGGTGCCTGCCCTGCCAGCCTTCATGCTCCAGCGTGCCGTGTCGTCCACCGTGCGCGACATGGGCCTCGACTACTGGACGGGAACCGTATTCACCACCAACCGCAGGGTGTGGGAGCACGACGACGAGTTCAAGCGCTATCTGCGCACCACCCGCGCCATGGCCGTGGACATGGAGACGGCCACACTCTTCACTTGTGGCTTTGCCAACCGCATCCCCACCGGAGCACTGCTCCTCGTGTCGGACAACCCCATGACTCCCGAGGGAGTGAAGACCACCGAGAGCGACAACGAGGTGACACGCAACTTCGTGCGCACGCACGTACTTATAGGTATTGAGGCCCTGGAGATGATCCGCGACGAAAAGAGAACCGTCCGCCACCTGAAATACGATTTCTAAAAGCGGAGTATAGGAGATCATAGGAAACCCTAGGAAGCCCTAGGAGAACCTATACTACCCAACCAACGATTATGACCTACGAAGAAATAGCAAAATCCATCAAGGCGGGCACCCTTGCCCCCGTGTATTGCCTCATGGGCGAGGAACCCTTCTATATAGACCGCCTGGAGGCGGCAATAACGCAGAAGGTGATGCCCGAGGCCAACCGCGACTTCGACATGGAACTTCTCTACGGAAGCGACGTGGACAGCGTGCGTGTGGCAGACACCTGCCAGCAGTTCCCCATGCTGGGGGAGAAGCGCCTGGTGGTGGTGCGAGAGTTCCAGCAGATGCGCACATCGCACGATGCACTGGCCGCCTATTGCAAGAACCCAGCCCCGTCCACCGTGCTGGTGCTTTGCCACAAGAACGGAAATCTGGACAAGCGCAAGCCCCTCTATAAGGCCATAGAGCAATCCGGCGGAGTGGTGTTCGAGAGCAAGCGCGTCTACGAAAGTTCATTACCCGCCTTCATACAGCGCTACCTGAAAGCCGCGGGCAAGGACATAGAGCCCAAGGCCACACAGATGCTCGTGGAGCATGTGGGCACCGACTTGATGCGCATGTCCAGCGAACTGGACAAACTGCTCATTGCCATGCCCGAGGGGGAGAGTAGGGTGTCGGCAGCCCTGGTGGAGGGGCAAACGGGCATGAGCAAGGACTTCAATAATTTCGAACTCCTGGCCGCGTTGTCCGTAAAAAACAAATCTCAGGCGGCAAAAATAGTCAAATATTTTGGCAGCAATCCGCGTTCCTTTGCATTGCCTGCAACGCTGAGCATGATGTTTACTTTTTTCTCCGACCTGATGCAGGCGTACTACAGCCCCGACAAAACGGACAAGGGCGTGGCGGCGTGGCTGGGAAAACCGGAGTGGAAGGTGCGCAACGAAATACTTCCTGCCATGCGATGCTACACCGGCAGACGGGTGATGGAGATACTTTCGCTCATCCGACAAACCGATGCTGCTGGAAAAGGGGTAGGAGGATGTAAAACCCCACCGGGTGAATTGCTCCTGGAACTGGTTTACCGTATTCTGGAATAGGTTTTTCTGCCGTTTTCATACAAAAGTGCCCCGTTTTAGGGGCATTTTTTTTCTATTTGCCCAAATGGGACAGATGCCCGTTTTTGCCATCATTTTACTAAACATTAGCAACTTAGCATGGATTTCCACTCGCTGAGAATCGCGTAAATTCCTTCTTCCTGCCATCTGTGGGGGAGAACGGGATTCTTGCAAAAATCGGCTTCTGGCGAACCACAGAAATATGTATTTAATAAATTTAAACATTTGTATTTTCACATGACTCTTGCACATTTATAGTTGCAAATATTAAATATTAAATTTACAAAAAGCAAAAACACCCAGTATACAATACTAAATAATCAAATGTAAAGCACGCGAATTTGCAAATATATGCGTTTGCATATCACGAATGCATATTTTTTGGCGGTATTTTATGCAACGATAAACCACTGATACTTAGTGAGTAAAATACAATCGTTAGAGAAAAGTATGCAATTTATGGCGCACACATCGCCCGAAGTCGCACAGGAGGCATAGTTATCAACAATCCGCAAAATAAACTACACATAACCTACTGATAGTCAGTCGTTACGCAGAACAATGTAAAAGCAAAATCCTTTAACTGCTTCAGGTTTCCGCCCCTCGGGGCGTTCGGATACGGAAATGTGTATTTACAAATTCGTTCCGTGGTTTGTGAATTTAAATGCGCAAACACAATTGTGATATACAAATTTAGATTTACGTTTAAAAACTTTGCATTTCCGATTATTTTTCCCTATCTTTGTACTCGGATTTATAAAATGGAATCGGGTGTCACATACCTCTCTTTGTGCCCCGAAGCACCCAAAACACCCCTATCAGATGAAAGATCGTATCCGTCAGTTGATGTTGGACAAGGCCATGTCCCAAAAATCGTTCGCCGCAGAACTGTGCATTGCCGAGGCAACTTTGTCAGGAATTTTCAATGGGCGTACTCGTCCCACCAACCAAACCGTCAGTGCCATCCACGAGTGCTTCCCCGAGGTGAACGTCATGTGGCTGATGTTTGGCGAGGGCGATATGTACACCTCCCAGGCACCCTCTGCCGACACTCGCGATGCTCCTCAGGAGGGCGATGCCAATGGTGAAGAAGCACCCGAACTGTCCTCCTCCATGAACGCTCCGCAATCCGGTTTTGATGCCTCTGCCTTGCATCAGGACCGTGCCGCCTTTGGCGAGCATGCCATGCCCTGTTCCCACCCCTCTGCGCACATCTCTTCCGCCCAGGTGATGCAGCCACAGGTGCAGTATATAGAGAAATATATTGACAAACCTCAGCGAAAAATAACTGAAATCCGTATATTTTTCGACGACGGAACCTATGAAACCTTCACTCCATAGGCACAATTTCCAGTGCGAAACCTCGCATTTTAGTGGTGAAAGTGGCATATTTTTCGCTCCAGAAGCGCTATTTTATGCCCGAAAGTGGCCCTAATTTCGCTCGTTTTCCGCATCTCTGAGGCAAAATTTCTAAGATACTCTCGCTCGGAAATATCAAAATTCTTTTGTTTTTCGCTCGCTTATTCGTATCTCTGAAACTTCGTTTCTAAGATACTCACGTTCGGATTTACTCAAATAAATTTGGTAAATCGCTCACTTAATCGTATCTTTACCATGAATTTATTCACTTATATATATAAATAAGGTATATCTATGGCACTAAAAAAGCATATTATAGACCTACAGGTGGTGTCTGTGGAGGCTCTGGGAGAGCGCTTCGTGTTGCTGAAATGCACCGATCCCAATGCTCCTCTGCCCCCAATGATGCCCGGTCAGTTTGCGCAGTTGCGTGTGGACGGTAGCAAGGAAACCTTCCTCCGTCGCCCCATCAGTATCAATTTCGTGGATACGAAACTCAACCAGATATGGTTCCTGGTACAACTTGTTGGTGCCGGCAGCCGTGCCCTTGGCCGCCTGCGCGAAGGCGACACACTGAATGCCCTTCTGCCCCTGGGCAACGGGTTCTCCATGCCCGTAAGTGCCGAGAAGAAGCACCTGCTGGTGGGCGGTGGCGTGGGTACTGCACCGTTGCTCTACCTGGGTGCACAGATGAACCTGATGGGCATGCGTCCCACCTTCCTGCTGGGAGCCCGCACCAAGGACATGCTCCTGCAACTGGAGGACTTTGAGCGCGTGGGCGATGTCTACGTTACCACCGAGGACGGAAGTGCCGGCGAGAAGGGTTTCGTTACCCAGCACTCCATCCTGTTCAAGCAGCACTTCGACCGCATCTCCGTGTGC
>JAGBYI010000208.1 GCA_017628845.1 Bacteroidaceae bacterium | reverse complement strand
CTGGACCGTGTCTACTTTGCCGGTCTTACAAAGAAGAACGTGAAGCGTGGCGATTGGCGTTTCCTCACCCAGGACGAGGTGAACATGCTCAAAATGGGCGCGTGTGAGTAAACGGAAAGGTGAAAACGGAAAGGTGAAAACTATCCCCCCCCTCCGTCGCGACCCTCTTCGCCCACCTGTCTTAGGGGGACAAAACAACGGAAAACTGCTTACAAAGTAGGGACGCTGCGTGCAGCGTCCGCCCAATATCTCAACACTGTTCAATCAGTCAACCGATCATCCTGCGGACGCTGCACGCAGCGTCCCTACAGTATAACCGCTCACTGCGCTAGCCAACTGTCCCCCTGAGACAGGGGGACGAGCGAAGCGGAGGGGGTGGATAAGAACAAACAGAAAGGTGAATGCGAATACCTGTAATTCTGCTCCTTCACCACACCTTATATAATATAATATGAAACGTACAAAAGTTATTGACGCACTGGGTCGTACCGACTATGGCTCAGACATCATAGTAAAAGGTTGGGTACGCTCCAAGCGTGGCAGCAAGGGCATCTTCTTCATTGCCCTCAACGATGGTTCTACCATCAAGAACATTCAGATAGTGGGCGACGACGCCAACTTCCCCGAGGAAACTATTAAGTTGATCACCACTGGTGCTTGCATTAGCGTGTTGGGTACTCTGGTGGAAAGCCCTGCTGCCGGTCAGGCTAGCGAGGTGCAGGCCAAGGAGATTGAAGTCCTCGGTCCTGCCGACAATACCTATCCTCTTCAGAAGAAGGGTGCTTCATGGGAATACCTCCGCACCGTGGCACACCTGCGCCCCCGTACCAACACCTTTGGTGCCATCCTGCGCATACGCCACAACATGGCAATGGCTATCCACACTTATTTCCACGAGCATGGCTACTTCTACTTCCATTCTCCCATCATCACCGCCAGCGACTGCGAGGGTGCAGGCCAGATGTTCCAGGTTACTACCAAGAACCTCTACGACCTGAAGAAGGACGAGAACGGAAGCATCATCTACGACGACGATTTCTTCGGCAAGCAGGCCTCATTGACCGTTAGCGGTCAGCTCGAGGGCGAACTGGGTGCAACAGCCCTGGGTGCCATCTACACCTTCGGCCCCACCTTCCGTGCCGAGAACTCCAACACTCCCCGTCACCTGGCTGAGTTCTGGATGATAGAACCCGAGGTTGCCTTTATGGATCTGGACGAACTCATGGACCTCGAGGAGGATTTCCTCAAGTACTGCGTGCGCTGGGCACTGGAGCACTGTCAGGACGACCTGCAGTTCCTGAACCAGATGGTAGACAAGGGTCTTATTGCCCGTCTGGAGGGTATCCTGAAGGAAACCTTCGTCCGTCTGCCCTACACCGAGGGTATCAAGATCCTTCAGCAGGCCATCAAGGACGGCCGCAAGTTCGAGTTCCCCTGCAACTGGGGCGACGACCTTGCCAGCGAGCACGAGCGTTACCTCGTGGAGGAATACTTCAAGAAGCCAGTCATCATGACCAACTATCCCAAGAAGATCAAGGCCTTCTACATGAAGATAGATGCCGAGAAGCCCGTCCTGGATGGTGTGGAGATGGAGGAGACCGTACAGGGAACCGACGTACTCTTCCCCTCTATCGGTGAGATTATCGGCGGTAGTGTCCGCGAGGAAAGCTATGACAAGCTCATCGGCGAGATTGAGGCACGCAACATCCCCATGAAGGATATGACCTGGTATCTGGATACCCGCAAGTACGGTTCTTGTCCCCATGCTGGTTTCGGTCTTGGTTTCGAGCGCTTGCTGCTCTTCGTTACCGGCATGCAGAACATCCGCGATGTAATCCCCTTCCCCCGTACTCCCAGAAACGCAGAGTTCTAAGAGAGAAGGTATCAAAATAAAGTGACCCCCAGAAGATAGACAAAAACTTCTGGGGTTCACTTTATTTTTCTTCCGATAGTATCGTTTACCGCACCAGCAAACTGTCCCCCTGAGACAGGGGGACGAGCGCGGAGGGGGTGGATAGTTTTCGTCCTCGCGTTACCCGATCCAACTGATGTCCTACAACTCTATTCTTAATCAAATATTTACATATATTTACATATAAGCGATAATATTTTTTAGGATAGCTTGGTTATTGCCAACTTTTTCTTAACTTTGTACCGCAGAAATTGTGAAAACAGACGAAAGGTATGCTTGGAAATATTCAAAATAATCATGAAATAACCGCCAATATCCTTGGTGGTTTGGATTATTTTGT
>JAGBYI010000207.1 GCA_017628845.1 Bacteroidaceae bacterium | reverse complement strand
GCTGCAAAATGGCGACGGCTATGTACGATACCTTTGCGCTCATCGCCAATCCAATCAATACTGCGCTCCACATGCTCCTTGAGTATATCCACGCACCATTGCATACTGCGCGGAGGAAGCAATTCACCCGTAGCCAAATAGTGTTGCATGTCCTCGAAGATCCAAGGACAACCAAAGGTCGCACGACCTACCATGATGGCATCTACTCCAAATTCATCGAAACATTTCTTCGCTTGTTCGGGCGTTGTGACATCGCCATTACCGATGATTGGGATATGAATACGTGGGTTGTTCTTCACCTCTCGAATCAGCGACCAGTCCGCTTCGCCGCGGTACATCTGGCTGCGTGTACGACCATGGATAGCCAACTCCGCAATACCGCAGTCTTGCAGCAGCTCAGCTATTTCGGTAATAATGCGATTATTATCATCCCAGCCAAGGCGTGTCTTTACGGTCACAGGGGTATGCACCGCGTTCACTACCGCACGAGTGATATCCAACATCTTGGGAATATCTCTCAGCAGTCCAGCACCAGCACCTTTACCTGCCACCTTCTTGACCGGACAACCGAAGTTTATATCGATAAAATCGGGCTTGGCTTGCTCCACGATGCGTGCCGCATCGGCCATACTCTCCGCATCGCGACCATAGATCTGTATCGCTACAGGGCGTTCCGCATCGCTTATCTGCAACTTACGCGTAGTAGAAGCCACATCGCGCACCAAGGCATCAGCATTCACAAACTCAGTATAGACACGCGACGCACCAAATCGCTTACATAAGAGGCGAAAGGCAGGATCGGTCACATCCTCCATCGGAGCTAAGTATAATTTGCTATTTACCATGATCTCTTTGTGAACTATTTATTTGGTTTCTTCTATCGTTGGATACACGATTCGATGGTGGTTGATCTCAATCAGTTTTTGCTTGAAGACCGCACGGATATCTTCCAAATCCTTAAACGACAATACCGTCTCCGAGAACTGACCATCAGCCACTTGCGCGTCTATCATCTGATCCACCATCTCGGCGATAGATTGCTCTGTGAGCTCATTCAGCGAACGTGAACGTGCTTCTATCGCATCCGCCATCATCAATATCGCTGCCTCTTTAGTAGATGGTTTTGGACCTGGATAACTATAGTCTTCCTTATTGACATCCGTAGCGGTTTTTCCCGCAGTTTTTGCCGCATTCACCGCCGTATTATAGAAGTAACGAGTCACCGATGTACCATGGTGCGAACGAATAAAATGCACAATCACTTCAGGCAAACGGTGCTTGCGTGCGATGCGCTCACCCTCTTCCACATGGTTGATAATCACCTTGGCAGCCTCTGCACACGACATTGCCTGTAGCGGATTCACACCCGTTTGATTCTCAATAAAATACTCTGGATGTGCCATCTTGCCTATATCATGGTATAGCGCACCAGTACGCACCAACAATACTTTTGCACCAATGCGTTTGGCAGCTTCCGTAGCCAAGTTGCTCACTTGCAGCGAGTGTTGGAAAGTGCCCGGAGCTTTCTCCGCAAACTCCAACATCAGGTTCGAATTCACATTCGTCAACTCCACCAAGGTGATGTTGCTTACCAAACCAAACGTGCGTTCAAACAGGAAAATCAATCCATAAGCACAAATCACCAACACGGCATTGATGGCAAAGTAGATGTAATAATGATATTCCACATTCATGATCTCACCTGTCACCAACATCGTAATGGCTGTATATACAATGCTATATGTCAAGAACACAAACAAGGCCGTTTGCGCCAATTGGGCACGTTGCGTCATATCACGCAGACTAATCACCGCCACAATACCCGTAATCACTTGCAGCAGGACAAACACATAAGGCGCTGGTGCCGCGATGGATACAAT
>JAGBYI010000206.1 GCA_017628845.1 Bacteroidaceae bacterium | reverse complement strand
GGGCATTCTCTGCCATCTCTATGTCCTGGCCGAAGAAGTGCATCTTGCACCAGAGGTCGTACTGCAGGCTCCAGCGGATGAAGTTCTCCACCGTCTTGTCCCACTTGCCTCCGCTGGCCACGAAGAGCACCATGGCCTTCAGGTAGGCGATGACATTGGCACGGTATGAGAGATATTCGTACACCCGGCTCTGCGACAGGCGGGAGAAGTCGGCACACTCCTCTATGAGCCGCTTTGCAAGCGTGCGGGCCTTGGGGCAGTCTATCAACCCACGCGCCTTGTTGAGGTTCTCTATGTAGGGACGGAGTTCCTCGTCGAAAGCCTCGTCGTAAGTGCCGTACACGGGCATGTCGGCACCTATCTCGCGCTCGGGTATGGTGCAGAAGTTTATTCGGCTGATGGGGCCATCGGTCAGCACCTGAGAGAAGTAGCGTCTGCCCTTCTGCACGGTGGTGGAGGCATTCCAGTTGAAGCGGATGCTCACACGCTCGCTCACGGAACCCGTGCCTATTCGCGTCTGTCCGTACACGTTGCGGGGGTCGAAGGCTAGGCACATGATCTGGAACTGAGCCTTGCCGCGTGCCGAACCCTTCAGGGCATCGAACTGGTCTATCTCGTTCATCTTCGTATAGAGGAAACGGTCCTCGGCATCTGCCAGGCGCTGAACGAAGGCTGCGTTTGTCATGTCGGGGTCTATCTCCTGGATGACGAGGCCTTCGGGACGCTGACGCTTGTCCTTGTTGGCACCCTTGCTTTGCACCTCCTTCTTCCACTCTCGCTCGCGGCGGAGGTTGTCCATGTCGCGCTGGCGGATGTCTGCCATGATGCGGTTTATGGGTTCCGAGATGCAGTTCTTGCCGGCACCAGTTCCTGCCATCAGCACGTTCATCAAGGTTGCCTCGTGCTCCACGTTGTCAATGTATCTGAACCTTGTCTGCCACAGGTGCGTTGCCAAGGCTGGGAACACGGCATGCGCCACGGCTGGCTTGTAGATGTCGGGAGTCTTGCTGATCAAGAGCCTAATCAGCGGTGGCAATACCCTTGGCATCTGCGGAGGCATGTCGGGGTTCTCCTCTGCCTCCCGCTCCTCCCGTTCACGCTCCTTGCAGATGGCCAGCACACGTTGCATCAGCCTGGACATGTGCGGTGTCTGGTTGCGGTTGCATGCGCTTCGGATTGTTGCCATCCACTTTTCTCGGTTCTCGCCGTATGTGGGCAGTATGCGTGCAATCCATTCCGGGTCATCATTGCACACATAGCGCAGGTGGCATGCCATGGTGAAGATGAAGTTGTTGCGGCTGCCGTGGGTGGGGATACCGCCGAGTTGGTCTTCTAAAATTTGAACTAAAGAAGCGGACCCTCCCCCCTGCCCCTCCACAAGGGAGGGGAGTATAATGTCCTGCTGATGTGGGCACAAGTCGGTTGTAACTGACTGTCCCCCTGAGACAGGTGGGACGAGCGAAGCGGAGGGGGTGGATAGTTTTCCGTTCATTAAAGCGGAAGGTGGCTGCTCTCCCCCTTGCTGATGTTCTGCTGATGCGGGCACAAGTTGGTTGTAATTACTCCCCTCCCTTGTGGAGGGGTAAGGGGGAGGGTCTAGTGGTTTGAATAGTTTGTCGCTCATAAACAGCACCTTCTCCTCCGGCACCATGTATATGCAGCGTGCTACGTCCTTCAGTGCAGGGTCGGCTTGGAAGCCTACGTCGGCAGAGAAGCGCCCTTGTGCCTCCTGCGGTGTCATGCCCTGGGGCAAGGTGATGAGCACGTGTGTGCCACG
>JAGBYI010000205.1 GCA_017628845.1 Bacteroidaceae bacterium | reverse complement strand
TCTTAGTACGAGAGGACCAGAGTGGACGAACCGATGGTGTACCGGTTGTGGTGCCAACTGCATTGCCGGGTAGCTACGTTCGGATAGAATAACCGCTGAAAGCATCTAAGCGGGAACCCCCCCTCAAGATGAGATCTCCCATGGATTTATCCAGTGAAGACACCTTAAAGACCATGAGGTTGATAGGCTGGCTGTGTACGTGTGGTAACATATTTAGCAGACCAGTACTAATCAGTCGTCAGGCTTAGTCACCTCCCCACCCCTTTGCGAGTGGATGCGATGTTTGAATTGACAGTTATTTAATCGCGAATCTTCTCAACAATCTTGCCGGTGATAAAAGCGAAGAGGCCACACCCGAACCCATCCCGAACTCGGAAGTTAAGCTCTTTTGCGTCGATGGTACTGCTCGGGTGACTGAGTGGGAGAGTAGAACGTTGCCGGCTTTTTTTTGTTTTTTGCACGTTCAGCGGCGCACCTCCTTCGTCAACTCGTCATTCGCTCGGTCACGTACCATTTGTACGCTCCTGTCGCTCATTCCTCGTTTCCTCGGATCTGCATCCGCTGAGCGGCAAAAAACGGGGGGTAGGATTTCAGCGGCGCATCTCCTTCGCTCATCTGACTTTACTATCGCGCCTTTGGCGCGGTCTCTCCCACAGGGAGAGAAGATTGATTCGCTTCGCTCATCGTTTGCCCTCTCCTGTTGGGAGAGGGCGGCTGCGTAGCGGCAGTGGGTGAGATACCGTGGTTTTAGTCAATTTGTTTTTGCTTATGAAACGAATCCATTGAAAGCGTTGCTGTCTCTCCAGATCGCATACGCAACAAGCGTAATTTTACGCATTACAGCCCCCAATGCACATGCCTTGCTTTTACCCTTTGCCAGTAAGCTTTCATAGAAAACTTTAAGTGTAGAGCGTCTTTTAGAACGCACAATTGCCGTGGCTGCCATTCGTAGTCCTGCCCGAACTTGAGCTGGACCTCGTTTCGTCATTCGCGTTTGTCCTAGCACCGATGTACCTGATTGAAATTCCTTTGGGGTGACACCACAGAATGCAGGTACTTGGCAGCTTTTTGTAAATTGCTTTGTTTCGAAGATTACCAGCATCAACGAAGCAACAACTGGACCAATGCCTGGAGATGTCTGTAGGAGCTTGTGTTTTTGCTTCAACGAAACATCGGAATCAATGAGCTTTTGAATCTCATGATTCACCTCTTTTTCCATCGCCTTAAAATGCTCCAGAGTCTTGGAATAGCAGTCTTTCACAGTCTGCAAAGCATCCGAGGGAAGTTCGCTTAATCGAACCTGTGCGGCACCCCTCTCAACGACAATCTGATGCCGAAGATGAAGCAAGGAGTCCAAATTTTGGATAATACGCGCTGGTGGCTGCCACGTGATGAGCTCTCTTGTCTGAGCAAACTGAGCAAGCACAAAGCAGTCTAAGCCATCACTCTTGCTGTATTTACCCAAACTCTTGGCAAAGTGCCTGACATCGGCAGGATTGACCATACAAGCACGTGCCTTATGCTCATAGAGCCAATACAGAAGTGCTTTGTGATACTGACTGGTTGGTTCCAGGACTATCGTCATTTGCTCAATCCCTATTCCCCTTTTAGCAAGGTTCTGGGCTAATTCTTTGAAACCAGCCTCTGAATTCGACATCTGGAATTTACAGGAATGTCTGGCCTTCTTCTCAATACCCTCAGAAAGGTAGCAATCCAATGTCAGTTTCGATACGTCTATGCCTAATGTGAGCATTTTCTTTCCCCTTCTCTTATTTTGTGATTGTCTTTGCCCACACTATCCTTGTAAATTCAGAATCAACGCTGGGGTCAACAGTGTTGTCCTATGATACCGTTCAGTGTCATATGGCAAAGAGAAGCTCAGGCTGATTATCTCACCCGCGAGGTCATAAAGCCTCAAGGTCAGAGCATCATGACCTGAGCTTCTTTCGTGTTTAGCCAGACACGAAAGCCACTGTCAATCAAACAGGCTGATCCAAATCATACAAGGTTTAAAACCTCGTGCTTTCTTGACCTCACTATCGCGCCTTTGGCGCGTTCTCTCCCACTGGGAGAGAGAGTTGATTCGCTTTGCTCATCTGACCTCACTATCGCCCTTCGGGCGTTCTCTCCATAAATGGATAGAGAGTTAATTCGCTTCGCTCATCGTGTCTCACCCCCTCAATCCCCCTCTCCAACGGAGAT
>JAGBYI010000204.1 GCA_017628845.1 Bacteroidaceae bacterium | reverse complement strand
GCCTTCACGGATAGCGAAACGCAGACCCTTTTCGATAGCGATGGGACCGATCAGCTCGACCTTCATGTAGACGTTGTCGCCAGGCATGCACATCTCGGTGCCTTCGGGCAGGTTGATGATGCCGGTAACGTCAGTGGTACGGAAGTAGAACTGAGGACGGTAGTTGTTGAAGAAGGGAGTATGACGGCCGCCTTCTTCCTTGGACAGGACGTAAACCTGGCCAGCGAACTTAGTCAGGGGGTTGATGGAACCGGGCTTGCACAGAACCTGGCCGCGCTCGATTTCCTTCTTGTCAACACCACGCAGCAGAGCACCGATGTTGTCACCAGCTTCTGCGTAGTCCAGCAGCTTGTGGAACATTTCGATGTCGGTAACGACGGTGGACTTCTTCTCTTCCTGCAGACCGACGATCTCGACCTGCTCGTTCTTGTTGATCTGGCCACGCTCAACACGACCGGTAGCAACAGTACCACGGCCGGAGATGGTGAAGACGTCCTCAACGGGCATCAGGAAGGGCTGGTCAGCCTTACGGTCGGGAGTGGGGATGAAGGAGTCAACATTGTCCATCAGCTCCTTGATGCAAGCATACTCGGGAGCGGAGGGATCGTTGGACTCGGAGATCAGAGCGTTCAGAGCGGAACCCTTGATGATGGGGGTGTCGTCGCCGGGGAACTCGTAGAAGGACAGAGTCTCACGGATCTCCATCTCAACCAGCTCCAGCAGCTCTTCGTCGTCAACCAGGTCAGCCTTGTTCATGAAGACAACGATGGAGGGCACGCCAACCTGACGAGCCAGCAGCAGGTGCTCCTTGGTCTGAGCCATGGGGCCGTCGGTAGAAGCGATAACCAGGATAGCGCCGTCCATCTGAGCAGCACCGGTGATCATGTTCTTGATATAGTCAGCGTGGCCCGGGCAGTCAACGTGAGCATAGTGACGAGCCTCGGTCTGATACTCAACGTGAGCGGTGTTGATGGTAATACCACGTTCACGCTCTTCGGGAGCCTTATCGATGGAGTCATAGGACTCGAACTCAGCGCCGCCTGCCAGAGACAGATACTTGGTGATAGCAGCGGTCAGAGTGGTCTTACCATGGTCGACGTGACCGATGGTACCGATGTTAACATGGGGTTTAGTTCTTTCAAACTTCTGCTTAGCCATTTGAAAATCCTCCTGTCAATTTATAAATCATGTTTTGTTGCAATGCAAAATCAGTCAGCACTGCTTATTTTACAATAGATTGCGGCAAAAATCAATACAGAAATATCGGAATTAAGCCTGGGGCTTAGCGCGATTTTCAATGATCTTGTCGCGGATGCTCTTGGGCATCTCGGTGTAGCTGTGGGGCTCCATGCTGTACTGGCCACGGCCCTGAGTGTTGGAACGCAGGTCGGTTGCATAACCGAACATGTTAGCCAGAGGCACGAATGCGTCGATCTGGGTAGCGCCGGTACGGCTCTCCTGACCCTGGATCTGACCACGACGGCTGTTCAGGTCGCCGATAACGGTGCCCAGATACTCGTCGGGAACGATGACAGAAACCTTCATGATGGGCTCCTGCAGGGTGGGATCAGCCTTACGCATAGCTTCCTTGAAAGCCATGGAGCCAGCGATCTTAAATGCCATTTCGGAAGAGTCAACCTCGTGATAAGAACCATCGTACAGGGTGACCTTCACG
>JAGBYI010000004.1 GCA_017628845.1 Bacteroidaceae bacterium | reverse complement strand
TGAGCCTGAGAGTTTCAGGGCGTGAACCTCAGAGTGACATCCCGTTTCAGCACCTGGTGCCGAAATTAAGCCGGTAATCTACTGTACTTCGATTAGGCAGCGAGAGCGTAAGTGTTTTCGCCAGATAAATTCTTGAAGGTCAGATATTATAGAGAGCGGCCAACAACTCTCTGCGTGCTTACATGACATCTCATCCTGCTGTCAAATCCATGTCAGCCCCAATGTCAATATGTGCGCAAAGGTACGAATAAGTGAGCGAAAAAACAAATTTATACAAAGAAATCACCACCCCACCACACATAGAGGCATAGAAAATGCCAACACACTATGGCAATTCAACACATTTTTCCTATCTTTGCCATGATATTGTCCCTAAAGGGCAATATATAAGGAACATCCAACGTTCTATACCAAGAGAACACTACACTCTACCCCAACCAAGGAAACAAGAACAAAACACAGATATGAAAAACAAACTCATTGCCTTTGCCACCATCCTGCTCATCAGCATGAGTGCGATGGCACAATCATCAATGACAGACGACCAGGTGCTGAAGTATCTGGCTACAGAAACCCAGAAGGGTACATCCCAACAGAAGATGGCCACCGAACTGCTGAAGAAGGGCGTTACAACCACCCAGTTGCAGCGAGTACGCAAAAAAGCAGAGAAACTTCGCGACGAAGCCAATGAAAGCGGCAAAAAAGAAGACAAAAAGGGCAAGAAGAACAATAAGGGAGCGGAAGATGAAGAACTGGGCATGGATGCATCACAGAGCCGTGCCGAGGAACTGGGCCTGAACACGAGCGACGAAGAATTCGTTGGCGAAAGCAGTGACGGCATCCTGGGCATTACCGAGGAAGACCAGCGCCAGGTTTTCGGCAGGAACATCTTCAATGCCAAGAACCTCACCTTCCAACCATCGGCAAACCTGGCAACTCCTGCCAACTATACCATAGGTCCCGGCGACATGGTCACCATAAACATTTGGGGAGCCAGCCAGCAAACCATCGAGGGAGAAGTTTCCTCCGACGGATACATCGTGGTGGAAAGCATTGGCCCCATCAAATTGGCGGGACTGAGCGTTGAGCGTGCCAAAAGCATGCTCAGCAACAAATTGGGTCAGTACTACAGCGATTGTAGCATTGACCTTTCGCTCACCGAAACCCGAAGCATTCAGGTACAGGTCATGGGCGAAGTGAAAGTGCCAGGCACATATACCCTGAGCAGTCTCTCCACCGCCTTCAACGCCCTGTACATGGCAGGCGGCATCAGCAAGATTGGTACCCTGCGCGACATCAAAGTGTACCGTGGAGGAAAGAACATCAGCACGATAGACGTCTATGACTACATACTGAACGGCAACAGCCGTGGCGACATCCGCCTGGAGGACAACGACGTCATCGTCGTGGGAGCATACGACTGTCTGGTACAGATCAAGGGCAACGTGAAGCGCCCCATGTGGTATGAAATGAAGAAATCGGAAACCGTCAAGGACCTGCTTAACTATGCCGGTTCCTTCACCGGCAATGCCTACACCAAGAACGTCCGCCTTACACGCAAGTCGGGAGAAGAGTACAGCATACACACCATCGACGAATTCCAGATGGGCAGCTTTGCCATGGCCGACGAGGACATGATAGAGGTGGACAGCATCAGAGCACGTTTCAGCAACAAGGTGGAGGTAAGAGGTGCCGCCAAGCACCCCGGCCTCTTTGAACTCGGAGGCAAAATACAGAGCGTGCGCGACCTGCTCCTGGCGGCAGAAGGACTGAGCGAGGATGCCTACGAAGGCAGGGCCATCATGCACCGAGAGAACGACGACCTGACACTACGCATGATCAACGTTGACATACACGGCATCATAGCCGGCACCACCAGCGACATTCCCCTCAAAAAGAACGACGTGCTCTTCATCCCCAGCAAATCCGAAATGCTGGGCGAGAGAGTAATTGACGTTAAGGGAGAAGTTACATACCCCGGTCAGTACCCCTTTGCCGACAACACCACCATCCAGGACATTATCCTGCAAACAGGCGGCCTCACCGAAGCAGGCTCGCTGGCAAGAGTAGACGTATTCCGCCGCATACGCGACAACAAATCTTCCCTGGCAGGTGCCAACAGTGCCATCAACTTCAGCTTCTCACTGGACGAAAACTTCTCCATACAAGAGGACACCACCTTTTTCCTGGAGCCATACGACATCGTGGTGGTTCGCAAAAGCCCGTCATACGAAGAGCAGCGCGTCATAACGGTTGAAGGCGAAGTCAACTTTGAAGGACAATACTCTCTGACCAACAAAAACTTCAGACTCTCCGACCTGATAAAGGCCTGCGGAGGTCTCACAGACGAAGCGTATAGCCGTGGAGCCAAACTGCTACGCCTCATGACTCAGGAAGAAATGGAGCAACGCGACCAAGCCAACCTGAAGGCACAGATAAAGCTCTACGAGAACGGCCTCAAGGAAGGCAAGGATATGAACATGCAGATTGCTGACTCTCTTCTATCCCTAAAGATCAACACCTCAAACACATTCCCCGTTGCCATCAATCTGGAAAAAGCCATGGCCAACCCTGGTTCCGATGACGACATCCCGCTTCGCGAAGGAGACGTTCTCTCTGTTCCCCAATACACCAACATTATTAAAATCAGCGGCGAGGTGATGTATCCCGTGAGCATGGGTTTTGAGAAGGGACGCAACCTTGCATACTACATCCACCATGCCGGCGGCTACAGCAGCAATGCCTCTAAGAGAAAGGTATATGGCATAAATGCCAATGGTTCGATTGTTAAATTGGGAAGCAACTCAGTTAAGGATATTGAACCGGGCATGGAAATTGTCGTACCACAGAAGAACAACAAGAAGAAACTATCCACAACAGAAATCATAGGCATCGGCTCCGGTATTGCCGCCCTGGCCAGCGTAATCGTAGCCTTGTTGAATGCTATTAAATAACGGACTTTCTGATTTTCTCACATAATGATTACAGACAACAGACTTGACATTCCCTCCTTAGCCAAGAAGGTTTGGAAGAAAAAGGGATTATATATAAAGGTATGGATTGTTGTATTCATCCTTGCATGTGCATGGATCTTTCCCCAACCAAGATACTACACTTGCTCCGTATCTCTGGCACCGGAGTCTACCGATGGCAAAAGCGGTGGCGGACTTGCCTCGTTAGCCGCCAGTTTTGGACTGAATGTCGGCAGCATGTCGTCAAGTGACGCCATTTACCCACAATTATATCCAGACATCTTTGAGTCTACAGATTTCGTTGTAGATATGTTTGACATTCAAGTCACGACAAAGGACCAATCCATCACTACCGACTACTTCACATACCTGACAAAATACCAAAAGGCTAATCCTTATCTGCTCCCCCTTCTATGGACCAAGGATAAGATAAGTTCATTAATCCAAAAGAAAGATACACTTGTTGTACCCGGCAAAAACGGAAAACGGTTTGACTATTTCCGTCTGAATGCGATAACAGACGAAGTAAAGACAATGGTAAGCGATGCTATAAAGTGTACATACAGCAAAGCCACTGATGTTGTTACTATAACAGTGACGGCCCAAGACCCACTGGTCTGCGCACTATTGGCAGACAGCGCCATGATGCACCTGCAAGATTTCATCATCAATTACAGGACCAAAAAAGCCAAAAACGACTACGAGTACTACAAAGACCTGACAGAAAAAGCAAAACGCGAATACGACAGTGCCAGAATAGAGTACAGCACATTTGTTGACAAGCACAGCAATGCCCACCGTTCAAGCTACCAAACCGAACAAATGGCATTGGAGAGCGAAATGACCGTAAAGCAACAATTGTACAACATCATGACAACGCGAATGGAGGAGGCACAAGCCAAGATACAGGAAAACACTCCTGCATTCACCACACTGAAATGCGCCACAGTACCTGTAAAACCAGCAGGCCCTAAGCGTCTGATGTTCGTCATTGCCATGCTATTCCTATCTACAATTGCAGCAACAGGCTGGATACTACGCAAGGAGATCGCAGAATGGTTTTGAATATGAAATTGAACAGCACAAAAATGCATCAAGGATTGGCATTAACTGTATCAGCATAAATACCGGCAATTCCACAAAGAGGCGTTTCTGAACATTAGGAAACAGGCAACTTAACTAATGAGTCTTATTTACATCATAGTCATCGCATTAAGTGTTTACTATTCCATCAGATGGGATGGTGTAGAAGAAGATAATGCATTCAAAAAACATCGGTACTGGATGCTATGCGTACTGCTCATTCTAATCACTGGGTTCAGTTACGGATTGGGCGGAGACAAATTTGTCTACATGAGACAATTTGAAGCAATCCCTACTGATATTCCCGCATTGGAATATGCTTCACTTGCCATGGTTATTCAAGGCAATATGCCATTGTGGACACTGCTAACCATATTTGCGAAGAAATGTTTTGACTCATTTTATGCTGTACAAATAATACAAGCAGTAATTACCAACCTGACTTTTTTTTACATAGCATCAAAGTATACCCATCGCAACTTTTGCTTTATAATAGTATACTTCCTAACTCTCACATATTTTATCTTCAATACAGAAATTATGCGCGAAGGTATTGCCATAGCAATCTGTATGGTCGGTATGGAAGCGTATATGAATGGAAATAAAAGAAACTTCTACCTTTGCTACATATTGGCAATATTGTTCCATGTTTCGGCAGCAGTCGTTATTGTTTTCCCTCTTCTCAGATTAAAAATCACATTCAAAACGCTAGCATTTACAATACTCATATCACTTGTCTTTTGGACACTCAGCGATATTGCCATGGGCAAAATTGTCAATTCTGTATTGGGAGGCACAGGAGCGTTTGCGACCAAAATTATAAAATATTCAACCCAAGCAAACAATTTGAATGGTTTTATTGGAAATGTGTTGAGATTCCTGATTCTGCCTTTTATTGTGATGTACTATTCGTTTCTCTGGGAAGAAGACGAAGATATAAAAAGGAAAAAACAAAAATTGATATCTTTCTATTTGGTACTGGCTGTATGTGCCTGTTCGCTTGCCGGATTTTCCAGATTCAGGAACTACATGGAAATATATTACCTGATTATGCTCAGTGATTTTATTTTCACTCTTTTCAGAAAGAAAGAACATTTTTTGCTAAGGACAGGAACACTTGTCGCAACGATATTCATGCTGTTATGGCAATTGCATTTTACTTATTATCCAAAAAATGAGGTGTACTTCTTCCAAAGATATACCCCATATCGTTGCATCATAAACGAGAACAAGGACGTATGGTTCAGAGAAGAAGTTCACAAAGAATCTGTTGAACAAACAGTCAGTGACGAAGGTACCAGAGATATACGATAACACAACGCATCTATGACAAATATCCTATTCATCACACAATACCTACGACAAAATGGTACAGAAAAATTCATGATGAACGTGTTCCATAACATTGACAAGACACAGTTCAGTATAGATTTCCTGATTTTCACAGAGGAGGAAACCATATATACACAAGAAGTGAGAGATAATGGAGGCAAAATTCACATACTGCCCAACCGCAAAGAAACACCCCTAAAATATTACCAAGAACTGAATCACTTCTTCTATAAACACAAGGACGAATATCAGGCGGTACATTTTTGCGGAGGTTCACTCACCTCAATAGCCCCACTCTACTTTGCCTGGAAATATAAAATACCTGTTCGCATAGCACATTCACATAATTCCTATGCACATGGCTTGCACAACAAAATATTACATTGCATCAACCGCCTGGGGATTTATAAAATAGCAACACACCATCTGGCATGCTCGGATTTGGCTGCAAAATGGTTTTTCGACAAGGGACCTTCAAAAATCGTAAACAACGGCATTGACGTGGAATCATTCCGATACAACGAGAATGTCCGTAATGAAATGCGAAAAACGCTGGGCATAAACCAGGATGCCTTTGTCATTGGACATGTAGGCAGATTCTGTTCCGAAAAAAACCACACGTTCCTGATTGATGTTTTCCAAGAAATACATAAAACCAACAACAAGGCTATTCTATTGCTTGTTGGGATTGGAGAACTACAAGAAGAAATCAAGAACAAGGTTAATACACTTGAACTTTCGACAAATGTACTTTTCATGGGATTGAGACAAGATGTGAACAGATTAATGCAAGTAATGGATTGCTTCGTGATGCCCTCAACATTTGAGGGGCTACCGTTTGTACTTGTCGAGGCACAATGCGCAGGACTCCCTTGCTATGTCTCTAACAACGTCAGCAAAAGTTCCGCTCTTTTACCTTCTACCAAATTCTTCTCCTTAACAACTCCAGCAAAACTTTGGGCACAAGAAATATGTACTGTTGGTATCGTTACAAACAGGCACCATGGAGCAGAAGAAATCATTTCTCAGGGATATTCCATCAACGGAATTATAGATAGTTTACAAACAATATATACCTCCTATAAAAAATGATCCCCAAAGTAATACACTATTGCTGGTTCGGACGTGGTCCCATCCCTGAGTTGGGAATTAAGTGCATCGAATCGTGGAAAAAGCACATGCCCGACTATGAAATAAAGGAGTGGAACGAAGACAATTTCGACGTTAACATGATCCCATATACCAAAGAAGCTTATGAGGCGAAGAAATTCGCTTTCGTCAGCGACTTTGCCAGATTTTGGATTTTATACCATCATGGCGGAGTATATTTCGATACGGATGTAGAACTTCTGAAACCACTTGATGATATCATATCCAAAGGCCCTTTTATGGGAGCAGAAAGCGACTGTATCATAAACGGTGTGCATCCAGCCATTGCGCCAGGTCTGGGACTTGCTGCGGAAGTTGGCATGCCTATATACCAGAAACTCATCAACTACTACGAGAATACGCTTTTCATCCTGCCAAATGGTAAAATCAACGATACCACAATCGTTTTCCACACCACCAATCTTCTGGCAGAAAACGGATTAACTACAGGCAATGGCATACAACATGTTGCAGGAATATGGATATATCCCAAAGAATACTTCTGTCCAAAGCGAAACGATGTTATTACAATAACGGAACACACATATTCCATACACCATTATGCATCTTCATGGCGAAATCCCCTTTACAACAAAATCCGAGAATTAACCTTGAAGGTTATTGGCGTAAAGGGTAAGGAATTTATTGGGCATATACTACACCCACTTGGCAAAAAGCAATAATACGTCCATATACCATATTGGAGGGGAAGGAAAGGTCTAACTGTTGCAACAGAAAAACTATTGGCAGAATTTAGTGCTACACTAATTCCGGCAATAGTCTTTCCTAATATTTACTAATATTTATCTTCTATAAAAAACAACGTCTTTAAGATTAGAGCAATACTTATTTTAATTTTTTGATAAGTGCTGGGACCTTTTAAAGACAAGAAAAGAAACATTCGTCTTATCTTTCCTACTTCAAAAATTCTTATGACCTTATCCATAACCAATTCACGTTCAGGACTTATCTTACCCTTCAATTTGTTTTTCATAAACAACAGAAAGCGATATTGATCATCTTTTTTATACCAAAATGGCACGTACGCATGTAGTTCGCATAAGCGCGTGAAGATGAAAAAAGGACTTTTAGAGACTTCACCTGCATAAGAATTGGCGCCATGAAATCTATAGAACATCAAATTCTTGGGGATATATAAACGATTACCGATTAACGATGCTGTCAAACCTATATAAGCATCATAGATCATCTCATCCGGAAAGGGCAATATATACTTAAGTAGAGCCCGATTCATCATGAGGGTGCAGCCTTGAGAATAATATCTAGTCAAATTCAATCTCCAATCTCCTCCTTGAATATCACTTGCCACAATAGGCAACGGGGTTAGGTTTTCGTCTACTGCTATTGAGTGAGACGAGACCAAAGATGGTTCATCGCTGGGATATTCTATTATACGATTATAACTTTCCTCTATCTTCTGAGGAAACCAAACATCGTCTTGGTCAGATAAAGCGATATAATCCCCTGTACACAATGAGATAGCTTTTTCAAAGTTTTTATTGTATCCAAGATTTTTTTCGTTAACCCAATACTTCAACCCGTATTTTTTCTTGTACTCTTCTAAAATGGAAATGGTTCCATCTGTTGAACAATCGTCTACGACAATAACCTCGTCTGGTACGATTGTTTGATTATATATACTGTCTAACTGCTCTCTTAAGAACCTTTCTCCGTTATATGTGGGCATTGCAAGTGATATCATAAACATTGTATTTTAAAGATAATGTATATCAGAATTCTTACACCTAATATCAAAGAAAGAAATAGCATTCTTTCCAACTAACGAGTATTGACTTACATCTTAATTTTACTACATATCTTGCCCAACACATCTATAATTATCTGATTGCGCATATATCTAATTTCTACAAATATATAATAAGGGAGTAGCAGCAACAATGAGAAATACATTGTAAAACCAGCAAATACTTGATACTTATGGAGAAGAAACAACAACATCAGAACCGGAAGTGAAATGGCAACATATTTTCCCAACATCCTATATGGGAAAGCAAATTTACAAGATTTATACACAACATGTTGCGAAAGCAATAACACAGAAATTTCAGAAACAAGCCACACAATGGATGAACCAGCACTTTGATAATGAGGAACTATGATAAAGTTAAGAAGAAGTCCCACCAGACCGCCTATCATAGAATTAAGCAAAACTGCATTATCCTTTTTTAAAGGAATCAGTATCTGAAAGATTTGCACCTGCTCAAACCCAATAATAAATATCAATGGTAATGCTATTCTTAGACAAACCACAGACTGTTCATATCCTGGTCCTGCTATCACGTTTACGATTTGGTCAGCAAAAATGGAACAGAAGCAAATTAAAGGGAATGAATAGGAAAATAGCATCTGAATGGATTTTACATACAATGCATTAAAGTCTTCACGATTTCCTGAACTGGCAAGAGATGCCATTCGCGGCATCATGACACCTGTAAATGCAGTAAACAACGCTAAGATTATACGATCTAATTTGGTTGCGGTAGAATAAAATCCCACTTCAGAATCACTGGACACCAAACCTAAATATATTACATTAAACGTAGTATACAAGGAGGTGAAAACACCATATATGCCGAATATTAAAAAGGGTTTTATATATTCCTTACATGAAATCCCTCTTATAGAAAATCGTACATAACTGCATGAATATACAAAGTTTACAACTGCGTTTAAAACAATAGTACCTACTGTTAAACAATAGTAAATATAATAGTCTTCTGATTCATTAACAAATAGGAAGACTAACAATACGTATATTATTCTGATTATAGTACTTCTTATCGTAATGTATTTAAAATTCTCTGTTCCCGCAAAAAACCATTCAACAAGTAGTGAATTAAATACTAACTTCAAAGCGCCTACATATAGCAATTGACGATTTGCATAAAATTCTTCAATCGTAAAAATACTTACTACCAATACAACTGATATAATTATTGTCGATACCAGAACTATCGTTACTAATGAAGAAAATACATTGCTTAATTGCCTTTTATCACTTTTACATCTTGCTATCTCTCTAACACCTATTGTGCTAATTCCCATCACCGACAATAAACAAAAATAGTTTATTATACTATCAACAAAATCGCACATTCCTATTTTATCTACGCCTAACATACGTGTGATGTAAGGAAACGTAATTAAAGGAACAATGTAATTTAGAATTGTCAATGAAGAATTATACAAGAGGTTACTTTTGATGCTTGACATATACTTGCTCAATAGGCTGTTTTTGATGAATCTCTAAACTTAAATTTGAATATGCAATCCTACTATCGTATTGTATTACTCTATTACTCACTCCAAAGACATTTCTATCTCCGCCAGCAAACGTGACATTTCCTTCTTTTTGTACCATAGGAACACATTACTGTATTGGTATACGTATTGACAATACATCAGAAGCAATTCTTGATACTTTGGGGGATAAAACTTCATTGAGACTATTACGTGAAAAGGATGTCTTGACAATTAACAAGCACAGATATAAATAGATATTCCTTTTCATCATATAGTTATCTATAGATAACGTCACTCTATACGCTTTCCCCAAAGACGGCATTTCCCCGAGAACTATTATTTCATGAATAAGGAGAAAGTACCTACGTTAGTCTTTTAAAAAGGCATTTAACCTGGCATACAATTTTGCAACACATGTTCTCAATTTAGGTCCTCCCAGGAGCAAAACCATTTTACGTATTATCCTATGTGCTGGAGATACCCACGAAGCCACAAAATGATGAATGGATACTGTTCGCTCTGTTATAGTCAGTCTGCCATTGAAGTCCTTGGGACTAAAGAAATCCTGTGCGAAGACTGGTATCTCATTATTACCTGTAATCTTTACGGCATCAGTAACATTGTCTACATCTACCAACTTGTAGCCATTGGCCTTTAGCGTCTCTTCTATAATCAGAGGCAGTGTCTTTGTGTTTAAGGAACCATTGGGGTTAATGAATTCCCTGCCATCATAGTAATCCAGACATTTCCTTACCCACTCCGTCCCTTTCTCGGCACCGAAACATGCTATCTCCAATCCATTCTTATTGCATTGCCATCCTATCATTGTCTTCAAACACAAGAAAGGTTCAAAAGTTTTCAAGACCTGCACATCCGAATCAAGATAGATTCCTCCGTAATTGTATACAGCATACAGTCTTATGAAATCTGATGCAAAAGCATATTTCTTCTGGTCAAATGCCTGTTCGACCCATTTACTGCTTGATTTGTCAAATATGGAGAAATCCCACTTCATTATCTGATACTCTGGAAGTTTTTCCTTCCAGGAGTTGATATATTCTTGAATATCTTTTGGCAACGGGTCGTTGCTCAACCAGCAATAATGTATAATCTTAGGTATCATATATGCGTTTAGAATTAATTAGTCAATGTAACTATATTCAAACGTATACAAAGTTAGTAAAATATTTCGAACATCACTAGTTTACACGAGTTTTTTTGTCTACAATGATGATGATTTACCTTAGGCAAAGTTAATACTGCTTTGATTGACAATTTCCTTATATTCCTCTATAACAGATTCTATAGAGAACCTGTTCTCTGCCAAAGAACGTGACATTTCACCCATTCTTAACTTGGCATCCTCGGATAGGCGAATATAGCGCAACATGGCATCTGCCAATGCCTGTCCATCACGGGTAGGAACGGTATACCCATTCTGTCCTTCCAGGACCATCTCCATACATCCATGGATTCGTGAGCAGATTATAGGTTTTCCAACTGAACATGCCTCCATCAACGCCCTGTTCATTCCTTCGTGATACGAGGGGATTACCACTACGATACCGCTACGATTATATACATCTGAAATATTCTGTGTAAAACCCTTATAGGCAACAAGATTTCTGCCAACATCGTACTGAAGTGTGTGCAAAGGTACAGCATTGGGGAATTGAGGATCCAGCGAACCCCATATTTCGAATTTAGTCTCCGGATATTGCGCCTTGACTATTTCTGCTGCCTCTATAAACTCTGCATATCCCTTGTCATAAAGGACTCTCCCGACAAACGTAAAAACGACCGGCATGGTTGGCGAATTAGGGAAGACGGGAAATTTGTGAATATCTATGCCCTCACCTCCACGCAACAGTATGGTCTTTTTCTCCGTACATAACCCTTTTTCCAATATAAGCAACCTATTGCCTTCGTTCAAGACAAAAAGATAGTCTGTAAACTTTAATCCAATCTTGTATAATATTCTTGCAATAAAGGCAGACAAATTTCTACTATTAAACACATAGCCCAAACCTGCAACCATAGCCGTTGTGGTTGGCACTCCACGCAATGATGCCACAATACTTCCATAAATATTGGGCTTTATTGTATAATGGAAGCAATAGTCTGGCTGTACCCGACCATATATCTTCCACAAGGAAATGAAATAACGCAAGTCATTCAATGGGGAGGTACTGGTTCTGCCCATAACGATTGGGATAAACGCAACCTTCTCTGGTATATCTATCCTCATCTGCTCATCCTCCTTTTCGGGGGCAACGACATATACATCATAACCGTGGTTAACAAAATAGCGTATTACATCGCCTCTGAAATTTACTAGTCCCCAAAGTGTGTTGTCACAAAACAATATACGTTTACGCTCATGACTCTCATCCGCAACATCGGGATTAGGGATCCATATATTGACAAGACTGAAGAGCATGATGTTCGTTATTACCATCCATGTCACATTGATTTCCCAAGCAATGAAAATCGCATCTACCATAAGAAATACAACATACAACGCCAACTGTAACGTTGATGCCATATTACCTGATATGTGCATAGCCTTTAACTTGTCATACAAAAAAATCCTTTGGTTTTGTTTTGTATTCTTCTTTTGCAGCAATCTACATAAAAGAACACGCAATAAATCTGCACATGGCAAAAACAACAACGCCACCGTTATGGCAAAACCTTCCTTATTGGATAAAATGACATGCTCATTTATCATAGAAGATTTTAATGCAAAATAAGAAATTATTGTTGCAACAAATAAACTGCCGCTGCTGCCTATATGGAACGATTTGCCTTCTGACACTAAATTGATCTTTCGGAACAACAGGAATGACACCAACGCCCCTACTACGGCCATACAAGTAATATAGAATAGGGGTAGCTCCCATAAAAAGAACACACCACAATATGCCAAAAGAACTATTATGGGGAAGGAGATGCAAAATGCGCTTGACCTTTCAAGTACAAATAATGCACTGAAAATCATCATCACAAGCAACACTGTTATAAGGCCGCCACAGAAAAACGAGAGTTCGCCAATACCACAGAACCCACACAAGTTATTTATATACAAGTTGCAACAGGGAAAAGACAAAGCGACAACAAACTGTAGCATGTACCGGACCCTGTGTCTTAAACCTATCAAGTCATCTAATAATCCGAACAAGTATATCAGTATAGCTCCGGCACCTATTAGTTGCATAGATAATTTAACAACAAAATCTGCGATGTTGTTCTCCAACAATACAGCTACAGCCAAGCAGCCACCAATAAGAGAAGCCGGAAAAATAACCATACCAGGCAATCCGGAAAGCATCTCCTCGTTAAAATGTATGTACCTGCGACGAGATGTGGACTTGGGTAACTCTTGTAACCAAGTCAACAACATATACACAACTGCCGCCGAACTAAGAAATGCAAATATGAGATAGAAAAACTCTTTCATAAGCAAGGAAATTGTCATACCCACTACTATATTATAAATAACGTGTCGGTATAATGTAATATTGTCCGTATACTATGCATTTTATCAAATTAAATATAGTTTATGGTTAATATCACAGGAAGATTCTGTATTATTCACTATATTTGTAAATCTTTTATCGCGAAGGAACAGTCTATGTTTGACAAGAACTGCAATTGCTTTGATGCAACCAGATACATTTTGGCACTGCTTATTACAACAGCGCACTATTCTGTATTGTCGGGAACACATCTACTGAACAACTTTGATGTAATCAGCAACAGAGTAAGTATATTCTTCATCATTAGCGGTTTTTTTTCCTTTATGATGTACCAGCGTATACCTGAACCAAAGCACTTTGCCATTAAACGTATCAAACGTCTTATCCCTGCTTATTGGTTAACCATAATACTCTCCGTTGTACTACTATCCTTTTCCAGCAACATGGGTCTAAGTGAATTTTGGGTAAACGACCAAACATATTCATATTTAATCTCCAATCTTGCATTTGCCAATTTCCTTCATCCAAGTCTACCCGGAGTATTTGAAAGCAACCCTATGACAGCCGTCAATGGGGCTTTATGGACAATGAAAGTGGAACTGATGCTCTTAATCACTGTACCTATTGCATATAAAACAATGGAAAAAATCGGAAGAGCCAAAACTCTGATATTGATTTTCCTAATATCCACTCTCTACCGCATATCAATGAACTGTCTTTACAACAGCACTGGGGACGAGATATACAACATCATGTACAGGCAAATGGGTGGACAATTGATCTATTTCTACTCTGGAGCAGCAACCTATATATACCGAGAGTACATCATGTCGCGAACAAGAATCATCATACCATTTGCAATCATGATATATATCCTACACAGCAGATACGCTTTGCTGGAGTTGGCTGCTCCCGCATGCATGGCATTGATTGTAATCACCTTTGCCATCAAATTCAAGTATCTTTATTGGGTGGGCAGACTTCCCAATATCTCCTATAGCATGTATCTCGTACACTTCCCTATAATCCAAACTTTTATTCATTTTGGACTCCATAAAGATTATCCTATAGGGACACTTTTTCTAAGCATGCTATCTACGATTGTCATAGCATACCTGATGTGGTACATAGCAGAACGCCCGTTTATCAAGAAACGGGCGCAATAACATCTGCTAATATTTCCTAAACGATAGGGTTCCGACATCTGGGCTACTCAGAACAAGTTTGCTTGATGTCAGTTCCTCTATTTTCATCTTTCCATCCTGTGGGACGCCATACTTTTGCAGTGTATTCATGGGCAGGATATTGCTATGTCCGGAACCTGCATACTCAAATGGAGAATGTATGCAAATTATGCCATCCTTATTCTCAAAGCACGCATGAATAAAACCATCTGGCTGGGACACCTTATGAAAGGCCATCAGCCCCAACTGGAAACGATAATATATTTGTATCTCCTGAGTGGCATAAAGTTGTCCTGTTGCATCTACCCATTCCGTCATTTGCCATTGGCCTTCCAAACCACCCAAGTCATCAATTTTATCGCAAGATACAAACATCAGGCAACACACACACAGTGATATTAACTTTATATAAATATTCCTCATGACAATTGATTTTGTAGTTTTATAAATCCAGTGGCTACCACTGGGTTCTGTTCAACCATCCGTCAAATCTCACACTCAGCATCGCTCCATAAGAGTTTCCTATCAAATCGCCTATATTGTGACCATATGACGATGAGAAAGACAATCCTCGGCACCAACGAGGACTATAGGTCGCCTCCAACAACAGATAATTAGAACTTTGCGGATTTAGAAGTGGCATATTATAACTGCCATAACTAACCTGATGGGTATACAAGGTGCGCCATGCCCACTCGTCAGAAGGATTTCCAGCCAAACCGATATGATGAACCGCCAGACGGTTGTGCTGAATTGTAAGAGAACCTCGTTTATTAAAATAGGGATTGTAGACAGGAGATAGGATAAGAGGATTGCCCATAACAAATCCGCCCATCTGCCATGCGCCATAAATGTGATTGTTGTAATAGTCATCACGTGCACTTACTTGAACAGGAATTTCCGCAGTCGCATCATGGTAAATGGTACCAGACTGGTCCATTGTGTGATTATATTCGTATACGATTGTGGACAGGAACGGATTTTTGGGCAAATTGGCCTCTACACCAAGGAGCATATCCTTCCAGAAACCATATTGCATAAACATCTGACTATGGTCCTCAAACAAATGCTCCATATATATCCCGATATTCCATTTTTCTTCCTTCCAATCCATACGCAGATGCCATGAACCTATATGATTGCCAGCGGCATTGGTGAAGTTTTCGTCATTGACATCGCCTCCCCCTGGAACAAATGCGGTCAAAATGTTTCCACCTAAGGCCACGTCTTGAAGCAAGGTTGTGCCCACATAGGGTAGAATATTCCATCCTGTTCCACCAAATTGGCATGCCATCTCAAGACCACCGGCAACTTCCAGTGGAAACAGTTCTCTGTTGCCAAGCCTTATTAAAAGTGCTTTGGAATGAAACATGCTGCCAGAAGTATAGATATTAGATGTTCCCGCATTGAACTTGCGTTGCCATGCACCATCGGTATACCAACCATATGCAATGTGTCCCTTGAAGGAAAATATCCCCCTTGTCCCTGGAATTGCCCAGAAATCTGGCAGTTCAAACCTTACTTGAGGCAATGGACGAGCATTCATACCAAGAGTCAAGCCACCTGTTGACAAATAAGGATTCTTAAGTTCAGACGGACGCTCTTTCTGACCAAGACTTAGACGCAACATCTTCCATTCAATGTCGGCATAGGCCTGTTGGATACAGAAATAACCATTTTCTCCGTTTATAGGCGATGCTAAGTCCACACCATATCCCATACGCCAGAACCAAATTGAATCTGTTTCAACCGTACGCCATAACGCCACACGTGCCAATCCACTGAAGTTTTCTGTTGTACCTAATCCGTAACGATTGTTCGTAAACCAAAATGGGGCATTATCACCTCCACCAGCGGTTCCTTGGGCAGTAAATGAGTACTGAACATTCTCGCCTAAACGCGATATCTGGGCCTTAGCACAAGCAAAAACAACAGACAATAATATATATATAATGTATCTCCTCATGACAAAAACTATTTCAGAACAACAACACGTTTTACAACTGTCTGCTTTGCATCACCAGTGTTACAGACAATATGGTAAACACCACTGGCAACACGTTCTCCAAGCATATTGCAACAATTCCAACGTACACTACCACCTATGCTTTTTGTTCCCCAGACAACTTGTCCAGATGAACTTAATATTTTCACCTCACTTCCATCCGTCAGACCACAAATAGTCACAATGGCATCTGTATTAGGACGTACCGGATTAGGATAGACAAGAACCGATTCCTCTGTTAATTCTTCTGCAGGCACCGTAACATTTTCTTCATAACTACAAAGTCCGGCATCTGTACCAAACATCACACGACCATCATGCGGATGTACCGCAATACTATATATATAATCTGACAACAATGGGGAATTTGCCTTTGTGAAGTGGTGTATCGTCTCCTGTCCATCATGACTCACCAAGTATACACCATCGCTTTGTGTACCTATCCATTTTCGGTTTGAAGGATCGACTTCAATACAGGTAATGTTAACGCCAGACAACAAATAATCTGCGAAACCACTTCCATCATTACGGTTGCGTTTAATCTGATGGAATCGAAAATCGGAATCAAACCAATCCTGCGGACGCGTAATGACGAAAAGTCCTTCGTTGGTTCCGCACCAAATCTGATTATCGTGGTCTTCCGACATACAAAAAAACAGATTGGGGGTGACCGTGACTCCATCTTGGTTGGTTATTGTCTTTCTTAAAAGATGTCTATCATCGTCCTGCAAATTCAATGTCCCTCCAGTGTCAAACCCAAAGAATCCACGTTTATCTCCTCCGTATGCAACAATGAAGTTAATCCCATAAGAACTGAACAAATATTGGAAAACATACTCCGACCTAACTATTTCTGGATAATATAATGACATCCACTTGCCATTAGGGCGCACAATACGCACTATTGTGTCTGTATGCTGATTTGCCATCCAAAGATTGCCCTTCAAATCATACTGAAGAGCTGTGCATGTAGTATAATTCCATGGATTAGAAACAGGAACATCTATATTCTTTATTGGAGAATTGTAATAATTGAAGAAATTTATAAGTTCCAGATAACCGTCATTATTCATATAATATTCATGCAAACCATTGCGCCACACCGCACCGTAAAAATGTCTGTCATCAATTGGATCCTGAACTAAATTGAGAGCATTAAGGTTATTCATCTGAGGATATTCTGCCAAGACCTGGGTCTCGTCAAAGTTAACCCATCTGCCGTCTGGTTCCATATACATAAATGTAACAGGATGGTATGCAGGTTCTACCGGATTAACTCCACCAGCAACCAACAATCGGGAACCTACATAGTGCATGTTATAAAAATAATCACGCTTGGGCGAATTAATATTCAAAATAGTTTCATCTGTCTGAGATGTGAATCCTTTTTTTTCCTTATCGTACCTATACTCCAACAATCTACACGACATGTCTACTACATATAATACATCATGTATAATTCCAACATCTACCCAATCATGATCTTGCATAAAAACTGAAGGCGAAGTGGGATGAGCTTCGTCATACAGGCCAAACCAATCACCATAATTAAAACAAAGAAGATAATGTTCAGATGTAAAGATATGGGAGAACGAATAACCAGTTTCTACAAGATGAAAAGAATCATTCTCAAACAAAACATAATACAACTGCGATGCTGGTGTTATCACATATAATATGCTGGAAAACTCCACTATCCTACTAATAGCCACTTCACATACATGCGTCCACGAATGCGGATTAGACAACAGTCTTTCTTCATCTACAGCATAGATACCGTCATCCAATGCAACATACAATTTGCCACCAATGAAGAAAAGTCCATATACATTTTGTCCCACCTTATATGTATCAAGAACCGTTCCTTCATTTACATCTAATTTGATTATTAAATCGGATGTGCAAATATAAGCAACTTCATCGACATGATTTATGTTATTGATACTACCTCCTGGAATTGATTTTTCCTTAAGAGCGGGTTGATTGATGATTTGGTCATCCGCATCAACTATATCTATATTGCCATTTTCATATACTACAAGCAAACGCTTAGTAAATTTATTGTAAGAAATGTGCAAAACCTCCTTGTCACTCAATTCATGCAAGCAATCATAAGTCTTTACGCTACCGTCCTCAGTATCATAACGCACGAGATTGCCTGTTTTGGAACCAACCTTCCCACTACCCTTCATTACACAATACAAGTAGTTACCTGCTGCCTCAACTTGCACCGCCTCTGTATAAGCGGGGTACACCTGCCACCCCTCGTTTTGTGCATACGAGAAGAGGCAGGTGCACATGAATAGAATAGAAAGTATTGCCCTGAGTCTCATATTAATCCTCAACGCGGTAATGTTCTCCATCACTCTGCCCATACGTTCCATACATTCCATAATATCCATATTTCTTGTAGCCAGGAGCATAACCATATTGACGTTTTTCAAAATCAACAGAATTGACAACAACGTTACAATTAGGCAATTTCTGATTTGCGTGTATATCGTTTATCAATTCAAATGTTGACTTAGGAGAATAATTGGCACGAGCAACAAATATAGTAACATTTGCCAAGTGTCCGATAGCCAAAGTATCGGCAACAAGTCCTACAGGAGGCGTATCCAATATCACGTAATCATATTTGGCAGCAAGATAATCAATGGCAGACTTCAACAAAGTTCCGCTAAGCAACTCTGCCGGATTGGGTGGAATGACACCCGCAGGCAATACGTCCATATTGTCATTTATTCCTGAGGATATTATCTGCTCCTCCAATAAAGTATAGTCTGCATCATTGCCACATAGGAAATTAACAATTCCCTGCTTACTAGGTTTCAATTTAAACAGGTTTATCAAGCGTGGTTTGCGTACATCCAAACCAACAATAATCACTTTCTTGCCCATCAATGCGAGCGACATCGCCAGATTTGAAGCCACAAATGTCTTACCCTCTCCTGGCACACATGATGTAAGCATTACAACTCGCTCGCCTGGTTTCAACACAAAATTCATATTGGTTCTTAGACCGCGAAAGGCTTCCTCCATCATATTATTCCTGTTTGCACGTACTACGATGGAACGGTCGTTCTCAACCATATTTTTAGCAAAGGGGATGTCTGCCAATATGGGCAATTTGGTCAGTTGTTCCACTTCCTCACGAGAAGTAATCTTTGTCCGCAACAAACTGAGACCAAGCAGAAGCCCCATGGGAATACATACACCAAGCAAAAAGGCACCGCCTAATACCATGTTGTTCTTCGGACTTATCTTTCCTAACACATACGGTTCTTCAATAATGCGCGCCTTGGCTGCCGTGCTATAGAGTTGAATATAGTTTTCCTCTCGTTTTTGCAATAGGGTCAAGTAAAGTTCCGATTGCAAGGACTGACGCCGTGTGATGTTTGTCAAGACACGTTCCTGAGTAGGAGTCTTTAAAATACGTCCAGAATATAACTCATATTGCTGTGCAATACTGTTTTTCTGAGTCTCCATGTTGTCATAGATGTTCTTCATATTCTGACGTATTGTGGGCCACATGTCAGACAATTGCTGAGTCATCTGTATCACCATTGGATTATCCTCTCCGCTTCCCTTAAGGAAACGGTTGCGGTTCAGCACCATCTCGTTAAACTTGGTTATAGTAGTAACCAAAGGTGTTATCATTGCCGTGTTGCCCAAACCAAGATTTACAGGTATTATCTGAAGGTAATTGTCTGGAGAATCCATATAATCCATCAATGACTTCAACAATGACAGTTGCGTCTGCAGACTTACCAGTTCCTTTCTGTAATCTGTTGTCTTCTGCAATGCCGTCGTTGCGTCGTTCGACAGGTTTATCAGTTCGTTGGTCTTCTTGTAGGTCTCCATGCTTCCCTCCGTTTCATCCAGTTCCTCACGGATACTGTTCAGGCGTTCGGAGATGAATTCTTCTGTTTTGCGTGCCACTTCATTCTTATCCTCGTTGGCATCTTCGTTGTAGCAGTCCAACAGTTCGTTCAGATAATCCAATGCTCTGTCTCTTTTTGTATCAACCAGACTGACATTGGCCACCGTAGTGGTCTTTGACGTGGAGGCCGCATTCAGCCTACCCTTAGAGTACATACGCCCAACCATCTTGGGAGGATATATGGTCACCATCAGTTTATGGCCGTCATTCCATGCTTCGCTCACCGGATCGGCTTTAACGGTATCCTGTTTCAACAGTATATTAGACTGGAGCAAAAGCATGCCGGCAGGAGACTCGAGATTGGCTGGCAATTGCGTCACGACCCGGGTATAGGTCACCAATTCGGGGTCTTCCGGATCAAAGCACCCTTCCACCTTCACCCCTTCCTTGCTCTTTGTCAGAATCAACGGAACCGGCTTCTTTATATTTTCCAAACAACTTTCCTCAAGGTCAACTGCCACAGGGCTGTTCTTGTAAAGTTCTGTATCTACAACACTCCCCTCCAATGAGTATGCAACATACAACTTAAGCCTTTTTACAACCCTTGTTGCTACAGTCGTACTGGTAAGGATTTCAAGTTCATTATCAAATCCGTTCGAACTTGAAAGCAACCCCATCTCATCCAGTCCCATACCGGAGAAGGAACGATTATTTTGCTCCGAATCCTTTATCAGCACCTTCATGGATACAGAATAGACAGGAGCTTTGTACCTGAGGTAGACCACAGCAAAGCTAAGACAGATAATAACTGACAACAATACCCAATACCAATTCTGATAGAACAAAGTCCAGATTGATTTAAGACTAAAAAGTCCGTTACCCTCTTCTTCTTTCTGAAGGTAATCCTTTTCGTTGAAGTCTGCCATAAAACCTTATTTATTTGTATAAATTATATTGCACGTCATGAATTTAGGTAGCAAAAATACATTATTTCCCTCTAAATCCCATACACAAACACAAAAAACTTACACTCGCCAACAAAAATAGCGTACTTACCTCTCATTATTAAAATAAATATGTATCTTTGCCGAAGACAAATTATGCACCGAGACAAAACGGACATACTTGACTATGTATTTGATTTATTTTATAGATATAATCATTTTGAATGCGTGCTGCATCACCATTGCCTATGCGTTTCTTCTGGAAATGGACTGGCTGTGGGGATTGTTGGCGTTTAACAATATTGCCGTAATTGCGTTAAGACAGTGGATTTACCGCATTATGGAAACAAACTGGCTGGCAAGTCCTCTAAACCGGACACTCAAAAGATTAGCAGACATCGTATGTTCGCTTGCCTTCCTGCTGACATTATTCCCACTTATCCTTTTTATACACACCATCTATCACCTTTGTTCTAAAAAGTACAGGCCAGATGCAACTATCGCTTTTCGCGATATACAGGTTACAAACGGCCCTTCTTTCACTGCGGCCTTCATCACACCGCAAATTATCAAAGGCAACACCATCATTAACTATACTCCAATAGCCTTTAATATTCTTTTCGGAACAATATCCATGTGGGACATCTACTCCATCAAGTTACCGGATATCAACAATAGTGCAGAAGAACAAGTTGCTCAATATGAAGAAACATACACACCCAAACAAACAACCACGGACGAATTTATATCCCAAGACAAATGCCCTATAGCAGACAACGGAAATCTAACAAAAGAGGAACCAACACTTTTCGACAACCAACAAGAATACGATGAATATACTAAGTAAGCTTTTTAGCAAGAAGCAACAGGACAATGTCGGAGGCATTGAAGACTTCATGCTTCTTATAAGAGTCTATTTTCAGGCATCTATTGCTGCCCAAATCGGGATAAACAACATAATGTCACTGCCCGACCTGAGAATCTTCAAGCAAACCTATCACGTTGCAACACTTAACAACAAATTAGGTCTTGCTGAAAAGAAACATTGCAAAAAGATTCTTCAAGGCATATACCGCATCAGCGACAATTTCTTCAGTGAAATTGACAACAGCATAAAAAAGAAATGCCGTACACACCAAGATGCCCAAAACTATCTACTTAAGTTCCAAGGATTCAACCAGGAACTTCTGATGCTGATGGGCAACCTCATGCAATGGAAGTTCCGTCTCCCCCTGTTATTCAGCAAGGCAATGCACGCAATGGTAGAGAAGCAGATTCACGAAATAATGACACGCAACGACTGGAAAGACGATGCCGTTAGACGGACATGTGCAAATGTACGCAAATACCAGGCATCATTATCCTATAGCGAAACATGGATGACTGAATTCGCTTACAACTATATCATGCTTGCTAAAAAAGAAAAAACTCCTAAAAACAAGTAACAAACATGGAGCACGACGCCATTTCCATAGTCACACGGCTTGAAACACGTACACGCCAACTGATGCTACAATATAGCGAATTAAAGCAACAATTGGCAAATACCGAGCAGAAACTTGTGGAGCAAAAACAGCATTGTACTATACTTAAAGAGGAAAATGCTGCTCTTCAAGAAAAGTATGCCAGGTTGAAAATGGCACGACTGATGGACATGGCCGATGACGACGACTTAAGGAACAGCCGAAAACGCATCAACAAGATGATAGCATCCGTTGACAAGTGTTTGGCAACTTTGAAAATACAATAATCTATGGAAGACAAACAAAAAATAAACATACGTTTCGGTTCATGGGATTTGCCAATGACCGTATTGCGTAAAGACGAACATATCTACAGAAACGCAGAAGCGCTGATGAAAGAAAGATATGCCTTCTATACCCGCAACTATAAAGGTCTTGCCACAGAACGCTATATGATTATGTGTATGCTTGACATCGCCGTCAGGCTGGAGCATACCAAAGAGAGAGCTGGAAACGCCGAACTGTTTGAAAAGTTAGTTCCGTTAGCCGACGAAGTGGAAAAACTATTAGAGAATAGATAACTTAATACATAATATAAACCCAAAACAACCAAACATTAAATTACAATGACCGAGATAATTATTGGAATAGTATGCGGATTATCCACCGTACTTATATGGTGGTGCATCTGGTACTTTGTAGTAGTGCCCCAAAAGCAGAAGAAGATGGAAGCCGAAGCCATCAAAGAAGCAGAAATTGAGAAACAGAAGAAACTCCTTGAAATAAAGGAAAAGTTCCTTTCAAAGAAGAACGAATTAGACAAGGAGATACACCAACGCAACCAGCAGATCCAGCAAGCGGAAAACCGTAACAAGCAACGCGAAATGACTTTGAACCAGCGTCAGGACGAATTGAACCGACGTAAGCAGGAAACGGAATCTTTGCGTAACCGTCTTGAAAACCAGCAACTGCTGCTTGAGAAAAAGGAGGAAGAACTGGACATACGCCAATCCGATCTTATCAACAAGGAGCGTACAAAACTTGAGGAGTTATCTGGTTTGTCTTCCGAAGAAGCCAAGCAGCAACTCATAGACTCCCTTAAAGACGAGGCCAGAACCGATGCCCAGGCCTACATCAACGAGATAATGGACGAGGCAAAGATAAATGCCAACAAGGAAGCAAAACGAATCATCATTCAAAGCATTCAGCGAGTTGCAACGGAAACCGCCGTTGAAAACAGCGTTACCGTCTTCCACATAGAAAACGACGAAGTAAAGGGCAGAGTCATCGGACGTGAAGGCCGAAACATTCGTGCTTTGGAAAATGCCACCGGTGTGGAAATCGTAGTTGACGACACACCTGAGGCAATCGTAATCAGTGCCTTTGACCCAGTGCGTCGCGAGATATGCCGCTTGGCCCTGCACCAACTTGTTTCCGACGGCAGAATACACCCTGCACGCATCGAGGAGGTTGTTGCCAAAGTAAAAAAACAAGTGGAAGAAGAAATAATGGAAACCGGCAAACGTACCACAATAGACCTTGGCATACATGGTCTGCATCCAGAGTTGGTGCGTATCATAGGCAAAATGAAATACCGCAGTTCCTATGGTCAGAACCTTCTCCAGCATGCCAGAGAAACAGCCAACCTCTGTGCCGTGATGGCCAGCGAACTTGGACTGAATCCCAAAAAGGCAAAGCGTGCCGGACTGCTTCATGATATAGGAAAGGTACCCGACGAGGAACCAGAGATGCCACATGCACTTTATGGTGCCAAACTTGCAGAAAAATATAAGGAAAAACCTGACATTTGCAATGCCATCGGAGCACACCACGAAGAAATGGAGATGACCTCGCTCATAGCTCCCATCGTACAGGTTTGCGATGCCATCAGTGGAGCACGCCCCGGAGCACGCAGGGAAATTGTAGAAGCATATATAAAGAGGTTGAAAGACCTGGAAGACATTGCCATGTCCTATCCTGGTGTCAACAAGACATACGCCATACAGGCTGGTCGCGAACTACGAGTGATTGTCGGTGCAGACAAGATAGACGACAAGCAGACCGAGAAACTGTCTGGTGAAATCGCACTCCGCATCCAAAACGAGATGACCTATCCTGGACAGGTCAAGATAACCGTTATACGTGAAACACGCTCCGTAGCATACGCCAAGTAAGATGACCATTGCCGTAGACTTTGACGGAACTATCGTCACCCACGAATACCCCAACATAGGCAAGGAAATACCCTTTGCTGTACAAACTCTTAAGATGCTGGCCGCCGAAGGCCACAATCTAATTCTATGGAGCGTCCGCGAAGGTTCATTGCTGGAGGATGCCGTCAAGTGGTGTAGCGAACGCGGTCTGGAGTTCTATGCCGTAAACAAGGACTATCCCGAAGAGGAAATAAGCAAGAACATCAAGTACTCGCGCAAGATAAAGGCAGACATTTGGATTGACGATCGCAACGTGGGCGGACTGCCAGACTGGGGAACTATCTACCAGATCATTTCCGAAAAGAAAACATATGAGGAAATCATGATGGAATGCGGAATACCTATCCGGGAAGACAAAAAGCGCAAAACCTTTTGGTGGCCGTTCTAATACAGTAAATCGCCAATCATACACACGTTTTCAATTCATTGCCAAAAACAAAAATCACTGATATGAAAAAGAGAAACCTATTTGCCAGTTGCATACTTATCCTTATGGCAGGCATCATGTCCACAAGTTGTGTCAGCAAGAAGAAACTGGTATACTTCCAGGGTGCGGACACCTTGTACGCTCAAGCGCAAAAAATACCACAGCAATATGAAATGAGACTGAAGCCTGCAGACCAGATAATGGTAAAGATAACCACCGCCGGTCCAGCACCCGAACTGTTGCAGGTTTTTGCACGGGACGTAACAATGGGAACTTTAGGTACAACACAAATATCAAATCAAGGAGGCACTCTTTCCAATGCTTACGGATATACCGTCAACAATAGCGGTTATGTCATTCTCCCGGCAGTAGGACGCGTATATGTCAACAATATGACATGTGAAGAAGCGGCACGTGCCATAGAGGAAGAAGTAATTGAAAAGAAACTTATAAGCATCCCTGAAGTCACCGTCCGCTTGCTAAACGCACGCGTTACCATTGTAGGTGCGGCTAAAAACCCACGCAGCGTAAACCTTACGAGTGAACGAAACACCATAATAGACATTTTGGCACAATGCGGCGACCTTGACGTCACCTCTATGAGAGAAAACGTGAAACTCTTCAGGGAAACCAATGGGGAAAGACAGATGTATACCTTAGACCTGACCGATGTTAACATCTTCAATAGTCCTGCTTTTTATGTACAGCAGAACGACATGATCTACATTGAGCCCAACAGAAGCCTTGGTGTCAAGAGCAGCGCTTTCTACACATTCCTCACGGCTGGTGCCAGCATACTCGGACTCGCTTCAAGCATAGTAGCACTGGTATTTGCCATTAAGGACGAAGCTGCAAAGTAATACACACTAAAACGAAATCACCATAAATAGATATGCCTGCGAGATTACCACTGACCTATCTCGCAGGTTTCTTTTTACCTATTCAAACAAAAGTAAACGATTTCCAAACCTATGAAAAAACACACTTTCTACACTCTCCTTACCTTCTCCGTGCTGTTCTCTGCATGTCAGACCATGCTATTTGAAGATGATGTTGACAAAAATCCAGAAGCCACCACAGGAGTAAAGACCATGTATTTCCGAATGACCGGCATCAATATGGACGATATCAGCGAAATTACATCCGCAGAAAGCGGAACAAAAGCAGCAAGCGGAGAAAAGGATGTTTCGGACAATCTGCTTATGGGTATCTACGACATGGACGGGAACATTGTAGACAGCATAACATACCAGCACAAGGACGACACGACTATAATATATGGTACCTTCTCACGAACTCTCAGATATGGGAAATACAAGATTCTTGCTCTGGGTTGGAACGGAACACAAAAGTGCCAGGTACACCAACTGGATAGCATTACTTTCAGCGAGAAATGGGTCCCCAACACTTTCCTGTGCTTGCAGAACATTATTGTAAGCGAAAACTACTCAGACACAAGAACCCTGTCGCTGAAAAGATGTGTTGCTAAATTCAAACTCACATTGAAAGATGAGTACATCCCCGAGGGAATAGGTAGTTTCTGCGTCAGTTTCTCCAAATCGGGAAACACGTTGAACAGCGAAACAAGACACTGCAATCACATCTGCGAGTACCAACGCACACTGCACGTCAACGAAAAACTGAAATCACCTATAACTATAACAAGTTACTGTTTCCTACCTCAGGATAGCACTGGAGTTGACATAACCGTGAATGTATTGGACCAAGAGGGCATGATTATGGAAAGCAAGACTTTCACAGGCGTTCCAATGAAGATAAACTACTCTACCAACTACAGCGGAAAATTCTTTCCTTATAGTTCTGAGTCAGGAGGCGTCACGTTTGAGAATGATTTTGACGGAGAGATATTTCACGAGTTCTAAGGTTAAGGTCATGAAATCGGCGGAGACCCTATCCTCATCCAAGCAGACTACAAATCCATAATCAAAGCATCCTCTGCACTGTAATACCTGTACTGTCGCAGACGCTTCCACTCTGGATTATGCAACATCCATGCTGGTGAAAAGTTTTCCGTTCCGCGTGCATCAAGACGATCTATAACCATACGAACCGTCAGCCTGTGAATATCTATGGCCGGGATATAAAGCATTTCCGTACCAGAATTGTTGTGGGTAATGGCAAGCACACCCACGCTGACCAATTCTTCCAGAAGCACCTTCACCAGAGTCTCAGGCAAACGTACCGAACGGGACAGTTTGTGCTGCGACAAAGGCCTATTGCCAGCGACAAACTCTTTGGCTACATGGCTTACAAGCAGCAAGGAAAGCGTATCGCGAAAACGACGGCTCATTTCTCTGGTAGATCGTTCAAAAGCATACTCCTGCACCATCTGATTGGCATAGCTCAACTGACAACCTATCAGGCATATATACCACGTGAACTGCAGAAATATAAGCAACAGCGGAATAGCAGCAAAAGAACCGTAGATAGCATTGTATGATGACAATTTTATCTGGTAGTGGATATAGAAGAATTCCAGACCCTGGAACAGCAGACCAGCAATGATACCAGGACCTATACACGCACTCCATCGGACATGAGTGTTAGGCATGAGCTTGTAAAGTAGTACAAAAACCAGACTGCTGATAAAGAATGGCAGCATCACCACTATAATATGGAAAGTGCTTCCCATAGAGAAAGAAACCTCCAACCATGACTCTAGTGTGAGCAACACCACATTGACACCATTGGTCAGAATCATGAGGATGGGCAAGAGCAGGAATACCGAAATATAATCAGTAATGCGCCTGTATATATTGCGTGTATTGGTCACCTGCCATACCGTATTGAATGCAGTCTCTATATTCATGGTCAGGTTCACCAACGTGTAGAACAATAAGAGAATACCTACACCCAAAAACACTCCGCTTTTGGTATGTTGCAGATAACTGTCTACAAAGTTAAGTACCGTTGCGGTTATTTCAGGATTGAACGAATCCAAAGCTATTCGTATACGGGATTCTATTATATTATCAAAACCAAATCCTCGTGCTATGGCAAATATAATGGCAAGTACAGGTACTACAGCCAATGTGGTATTGTAGGTCAAGGCTGATGCATAGGAACCCAGATTGTTGTGGATGAAATGGTCCACTGTAATGTAGACACGCTTAAACAGGAGCAGGGACCAGCGCTGGAAGCACTTGCAATCACGCTCGTCCATGTTCCACCAAGATTCCATCCTTTCTTCAAACGTCATATATGCCTTCTCGCGATGTTATTACAAAAAAGAAAAACAGAGGTCCTGTAAGCCGGGTTCTGTACCAGTAACAGGTGCATAACCTGTACACCAGTGTCTGTCATTTATCCAGTACCGGTGTCACCACCGGCATCTATCGTTCTACCCTCCGGCTCGGACGGACAGCCCTCTCACCCCACCATTCAAGATTGGAGCATTGCCGGTATACGCGAACTTTCAACATCCGGTGTGCACAGCACGTATGTCACCACACGCCTGGTGGGCTCTTACCCCGCCTTCTCACCCTTACCTGCATTGCAGGCGGTATTTTTCTTCTGCACAGACCAGCCATCACTGACTCCTACCCGTTAGGTAGCGGATTGTCCTGCGTTGCCCGGACTTTCCTCTCGCCTCCTCCCGCAGGAGAAAGACCAGCGACAGACCGGACCACTGTTTCTTTGTGTGCAAATTTACGAATATTCCTTAAAATGACAAAAGCACAACAACTAAAAGGTTAAAATAAGACAAGGAAAATGACAACGGACTTCTTTTCTACGTACTTTTGCAACAGGAAAACGCAAGGACAACTGCACGTGAATTATTCAAACCATAAAATATATATTATGAAGAAAGCATTATTCATCATTATCGGTTCAACACTGATTGCCTGCTCCGGCAATGCAGAGACCACAATCTCAACTGCACAGGAACAGAAGATAGAAGAGAAAAGCACACCTGTACCAGTCATCCAAGGCGGTTACATAGACCTGACACACGCTGCAGAACATAGCGTAAATGCCGTAGTTTACATAAAGGTGACCCAAACAGGCAAGACGCACAAGGTGACGTACCGACATCCTTTTGAAGATTTCTTCGGGGATTTCTTCGGGCAGGGCAACAGAACACCCCAGCAACGCGAGTACAAGGAACCGGACCGCAGAGGTTCTGGTTCTGGCGTGATAATCTCAGCCGACGGATACATCGTAACCAACAATCACGTTGTGGCAGGTGCCGACGAGATTCTCGTAAAACTGAACGACAACCGCGAGTTCTCCGGACGTATAGTAGGCCTGGATGCCAACACAGACCTGGCACTTATAAAGATAGACGGCAAAGACTTGCCAACCCTGCCCATTGGCAATAGTGACAACCTAAAAATAGGCGAGTGGGTACTGGCTGTTGGCAACCCTTTCAACCTTACAAGCACCGTCACTGCCGGTATAGTTTCCGCCAAAGCCAGAAGTCTGGGAGCAAACGGCATAGAGAGTTTCATCCAAACGGATGCTGCTATCAATCAGGGTAACTCGGGCGGTGCCTTGGTCAATGCCAAGGGCGAACTTGTTGGCATCAATGCCATGCTCTATTCCCAGACAGGCAGTTACAGCGGTTATGGATTTGCAATACCGACATCCATAATGAACAAAGTGGTAGCCGACCTCAAGGCCTACGGTACTGTGCAGCGTGCCGTACTGGGTGTGACGGGTGGCGACGTAACCAACTATATAGACAGTGAAAAGGCTAAAGGAAACACCCCCGACCTTGGTACTCTTACCGGCATATGGGTAAACAGTGTAACGGAAGGTTCTGCCGCGGCAGAAGCCGGATTGCAGAAAGGTGACGCCATAATACAGTTCAACGGCAAGGAAGTGCACAAGATGTCGGAAATGCAGGAAGCCATAGCACAGCATCGTCCTGGAGACAAGGTGAGCATAACATGGCTTAGAGACAAGAAGAAACACACCGAAACCGTAACTCTGAAGAACACACAGGGTTCTACCAAGATGCTGCAGGAAGTGGACGTTGACGAGATGGGAGTTGCCCTGGAAGCCCTGTCACAAGAAGAGAAAGCACGTCTGGGCATACCCTACGGATTGCAGGTCAAGGCCATACGCAACGGAGGTAAAATGCAGAAAGCAGGAGCTTCAAAGGGAACTATTATCCTTGCAGTAAACGATACAAGAATGGAAAGCGCTGAAGACTGGGAAAAGGCCATCAAGGAAGCCAACCAGAGTGCAGACAGGACTCTATGGATAAAAGCAATCGCACCAAGTGGTCGCAAACAGAGTTTTGTAATAGAACTGAACGGGAAATAATCGCATATCACAGGACTTACTTCATGCCCTGCCGGGATACCAGGCAGGGCATTTTTTCTCCCTCATGTGCACATTAACGGCATTGCCTCGCTTTTTTTTTCCGCCCGATGTCTTTTCTCCACATTATTTCGTATCTTTGCGCACGGATAAACACAACTATCAATTATGAAAAACGGAAGTAAAATATTCTGCCTCATTCTTATTGCACTGCTCGCCCTATGCACTACGGATGCCGTGGCAAAACCTAAACAGGCAAAAGTCTACGTATTCGGTGTAAGTATCAACTTCACCGACTCGGTGACATACATTACAGATGTGCAGACCATAGACCCTGCATACATTGATACAAAGACGGGATTCCTGTATGACCGCAGCATCTATTCCCAGCAACTGCAGATATGGATAGAATACAACATGAAGCAGCCCAACACCACATGCACCATATTTTTCAGCAAGAACAAGAGTAAATTGGAAAGCAAATACGTCAAGGTCCGCGACAAGATAAGAAAGGACGACTCTACCGTACTTAAAACCATTGACACTGGCAAATTCAAGTTCATACCCCAAGAGTGGTCCGAACATGAAAGATTATAGGATAGGCGGACATATTGTATCTATAGCCCTCAACTGTTCCGGCACAATAGAAGAACTGCTGCCCAACTTTACCCCATTTGAATATAATGGCGGTGAAGAGGCGGTTCTCACTGTTATAGTAGCAGACGACATTCAATGGGATGAGGGACTGACAGAAATCGGCTGTTTCGATGTTGGCGGCAGTAACCACGAAGTGTTCCGCACATCCGATGGAGGTTACCTGTTCAATATCTATGATACAAAAGGGCACCTTTGTTGTCGCATGCAGGCAAGTCCCGATTTCGGCAATTGTCATGCAACCCTCTATCCTGGCACCCATTTGCAACGCAACTACGGTCTGAACAACTGCCTAATGATGGCATATGCTTTTGCTACTGCCACGATGGATACGATTCTTATCCACTCCAGCGTGATAAGATGCAATGGCAAGGGTTACCTGATGACCGCACCAAGCGGAACCGGTAAAAGCACTCACACGTATATGTGGCACACCGCCATACCCGGATGCGACTTGATGAACGACGACAATCCCATCATAAGGATACTGGACAACAAGGCAATCGTATATGGTTCCCCGTGGAGTGGCAAGACCCCATGCTACAGAAACATACAGGCACCCATAGGAGGAATTGTCCGCATAAAGCAGCAACCAGAAAACGCCATCCGACGCCTGGGAACAATAGAGGCGTTCACGATGTTGTTGCCAGCATGCAGCAACATGAAGTGGGATGCAAGAGTGTACAAAGGAGTATGCGACAGCATAACTAAATTCATACAAACCTGCAGCATCTGGGAACTTGGGTGCCTGCCAAATACAGAAGCCGCCATCCTGTGCCATGACACAATCTGCAAAGAAAGCGATTAAGCACATACTGAAGGTCCTGTTATATCCATGTCACCGGTTTTATGCCATGAAAAATGGCACCACAAACACTGAGCCAAGCATGGAAGTGCCAAACCATATACTGCTCGGAGCTGTCAGAGATGCTATAAAGGAAGGACACACTGCCACTATTCTGGTTAGGGGATGGAGCATGCGCCCGTTCCTGGAACACCAGAGAGATAAGGTGGTTTTGGATTCTCCGGCAGATGCGAAACTGCACGATGCTGTGTTGGCAGAGATAGCACCTGGAAAATTTGTTCTGCACAGGATAATAGGCATAAAGCAGAATAAAGAAGACCATGCCTGCGACGAAATAACCCTAATGGGTGACGGAAACATACGGGGCACAGAACTATGCTTGCGCAAGGACATCTGCGGAACGGTGACACACTATATCCGTCCAAACAGGACCATCAAGGCAGATTCCAGGGAACTAATGAAAGACATCAGACTATGGATTAGGTTGCGCCCCATAAGAAGATTCCTGCTGATAATATACAAAGCAATAATATAACACACAGACAAATGAGAATAAAAGAAGGATTTGAACTACGCGAAGTATGCGGAGAACACATAGTAATGGCCCATGGGGACAAGAATATAGACTTTTCAAAGGTAATAAGTCTTAATGAATCGGCCACCGTTATGTGGAATGCGGTCGTAGGAAAGGATTTCTGCACAGAAGAACTGGTAACAGCACTTCTGGATGTCTATGACGCGGAGGAAGACAAAGTGAGGGAAGATGTGACACGAGCAGTACACGAGTGGAAGGAAATAGGACTTATTGAATAACACACCCCGATATAACAATAAAAAATAAATCTTAGAAATGGAACAAATAATGCAAGATGCGGCAGAATGGATCAACCTGCTGGCACAAACGTTGCGCATACCGACATCATTCCTGCTGATTGAATTCATAGGAACATTCGCCTTTGCTCTGTCAGGCATACGTCTGGCCAGTGCCAAGCAGTTTGACGTCTTCGGAGCATGGATTGTGGGTATGGCCACAGCCATCGGAGGCGGAACATTCCGCGATGTCATGTTGGGTGTCAATCCTTTCTGGATGACAAACGAGATTTATTTCATCTGGTGTGCCTTGGCTGTTCTATTCGTACATATTTTCGCAAAATATCTGGTTAAGCAGAAGAACACATGGTTTATCTTTGACACCATTGGACTGGCGCTCTTCAATGTAGTCGGCATAGAAAAAACCCTGCAAATGGGGTTCCCGTTGTGGACCGCCATCACCATGGGCTCTGTAACTGGTGCCGCAGGTGGTGTCATCCGCGATGTCCTCATCAACGAGGTGCCTCTGATCTTCCGCAAGGATATATATGCCCTTGCCTGTGTGGCTGGTGGCATCGTATATTCCATACTGCACACCATGGATTTCAACCCCAATATAAGCGCATTGTTCTCCAGCATTGTAGTGATAGCTGTAAGATGCTTTTCTGTTAAGTTCCACTGGCATCTGCCTATTGTAAAAGGGGAGTAACTGTAACACGGATGAAGCGCATAATCCTGACCATAACGGCAACGATTCTGACCATACTGTTGCATGGTCAGCACATTGTTTATGACAAGAATGTGCGTACATTACAGGTCACCCCGAACGGCAATCCCCTACTGCCACCGGTACTGAAGTTGGGATATTCCTCGTATCTGAAGATTTCATGGGACGAGATGTCACACGACTATCATCGGTATACCTACCGCATACAGCATTGCACACGCGATTGGGAACCAACCGAAGGCCTCTTCGAAAGCGACTATCTGCATGGCACTAACGATTTGCCGGTAGAAAACTACGAGACAAGTTTCAATACCACACAGATATATACTCACTATTCTCTTACGTTCCCCAACCGCAACGCTTCTGTACTGCTGAGCGGGAACTATAAACTTTTGATATATGAAGACGGGAAAACGGACGCCCCACCCTCAATAGAGGTGCGTTTCCATGTGGTGGAGACAGAAATGGGAGTGACCATGCAGGTGGCACACAACACTGACATAGATGTAAACGACAGACACCAGCAGGTGGCATTGGCACTGAACTACGGGAACACCAGAGTAACCGACCCGTACAAACAGATACATGCTGTGGTGATGCAGAACCGGAGGTCCTCCCGAACTGTTGCTGGGGTGCGGCCGGACATAAACAAGGCAAACGGTCTGGAATGGAGGCATTGCGAGGAACTTATCTTCCCTGCCGGAAACGAGTACCACAAGTTTGAGATTCTTGACGTAAACCAATCGGGCATGAACGTAGATTACATGAGATGGTTTGAACCTTTCTATCATGCCACACTGTGGATGGATGAAGTACCACGTAATTACCTCACCTCCGAAGACCGTAACGGAGCCTTCTATCCCAGAACAGACGATCAGGAGGACAACGACACCCAATCGGAATACGTGATTGTGCACTTTGCCCTGCAATCGCCTCGTCTGCAACAACAAATGTATGTCAACGGCGAATGGAGCAACGGCGAGTTTGCCGAAGAATGCCTTATGCAGTATAACGAAGAATACGGATGCTACGAAGCCTCCATCCTGCTGAAACAGGGATACTACGACTATCAGTACATCACATCCGATGGAGCCACCATCGAGACGATGGGCGACTTCTGGCAGACGGAAAACGAATACCAGACATTCATATACTATAAGGAACTGGGAGGACGATACGACAGAATAGTGGGATATACCCGTGTTAACACAAGGTTTTGAGCTTGCGCTCATAGGCATCCGCACTCATCCAAACAATGAAAAATAAGGAATATACATCAACCCAGCACATACTGAAATATATAGGCGTCTTTGGCAGCGTAGAGATGCTAAAGATACTTGCCAATCTTGTTAAAGGAAAAACAACCGCCTTCCTACTTGGTCCAATAGGTGCCGGTATAATAGCCATATATATAAATATACTGGACAATATACGTTCATGCACCAATATCGGACTGGAGACAGCCGGCATTCAGCGTCTAAGCGAAATAGACACCAATAAAGAGAAGGAGCAAATCCTCCATGTGGCAAAAGTAATCAGGACCTGGTCTTTTGGCACAGCCCTTCTCAGCATCCCTGTATGTCTGCTTTTTGCTTTTTCATTAGGCACCACACTTTTCGATCTAACACCTGATCAATCTTTTGACCTTATACTATTACTTCCAGCAGCCTTCTTCGCACCCATTGCCATTGGAGAATGCGCCATTCTCAAGGGGACACACAAACTAAAGCGCGTTGCCACGGTAGAACTTCTTGTAACAGTCTGCACTGCTATCTGCACAATTGCCATATACTCCATACTGAAATTAAAAGGCATTGTGCTTGTAATCAATCTTTGCATTGCCATAGAAGCCATTCTGCACATACTCTTTTGCTACAGCATATACCCATATCGCATTAGCCCCTTCTCCACCGATACTTGGAAAAGAGGTCTTCCACTACTAAAATTCGGAATACCGTACTTCATTACATCACTCCTAACCGCAATTACTACAACTATTACATATAAGTTTATTTCCACCACAGAAGAGATAGGGTTATACAAGACAGGCTTTGTATTCATCATGTACTTTACCGGCATAGTGCTCAGTTCAAATGCCACCGACTATTTCCCTCGATTAACCAGCATTTGCCACGACACAAAGCAGAAGAACAAAGCCATTAACAAGCAAATCATGGCAGGTCTCCACATTACCACACCCCTTACTATGGTATTTCTCCTTGCTATGCCTCTAATTGTAATAATACTTTTGACTCCTGATTTCATGCCGATAACGAACATGTGTATTTGGGCAGGTCTTTTTCTTGTACATCGTTCGGTGGCACATCCACTCGAATATGTATCTTTGGCACACGGGCAATCATGGATGTTCCTTATCCTCGAAAGCATATACAATCTGCTTGTCATATTCTTCATATACATCTTCTACCACAGTTATGGACTGCCTGGAACAGGCATAGCCTTATCTGTCGTAGGTTTAACAAATTCCACTATACTCTATTTCGTAAATAAATACTGCTACAATGTTTCAGTATCATTACCCAACATACTGAACATCATGCTCTGCACAACACTTGTCGGCATAACCATAGCATTGTGCTTACAGCCAAACATAACTTTGCGTTTTGCCTTAGGCATTCCCCTGGTTATTGCAACAGCGGCATATAGCCTGTTCTCAATTCGCCGAGAAATAAGTAATGAGTAACAAAGTCTAAATGCACGCAACCACGTTGAGTTATATCTACTTATGAAAATACTGCTTCTCGGAGAATACTCCAATGTCCATGCCACACTTGCCAAAGGACTCAGATGCCTTGGACACGAATGTATCGTTGCCAGCAACGGAGACTTCTGGAAACAGTATGGACGCGACATTGACCTCGAGCGCAAACATGGAGCATTGGGCACATTGGAGTTCCTGACCAAGCTGCTTCGCCATCTGCCACAAATGCGTGGATATGATATTGTCCAACTCATCAACCCAATATTTCTTGAACTCAAAGCCGAACACCTTATATATATATATAACTATCTTAAAAGGCACAACAAACGCATTGTTCTTGGTGCATTCGGCATAGACTACTATTGGGTCAAGGTAAATACCGATATCAGGCCTCTGAGATACAGCGACTTCAACATCGGTGACTCCATACGAACAGATGAAATAGCAGAATGCATACGGTATGACTGGCTTAATACGCCAAAAGAAACACTCTGCAAACACATAGCCGGTACATCTGACTGGATTGTAGCAGGACTACAAGAGTACTGGGCCACATACAATGAGGTGGTCGACCTTAGAAAGAAAATGTCATTCATACCTTTCCCTATAGAAATGGCAAAAGACCCGGTTAAAGATAAAACTGCTAACAATAAAATACGCATCTTCATCGGTATAAGCAAATCTCGTTCTGTGTACAAAGGTACCGATATAATGCTCAAGGCAGCCGAAGACATCGTCGCCAAATACCCTGAGAAAGCAGAACTTATTGTTGCCAGCGGAGTACCATACGAGAAATACCATAAGATGGTTGAAAGCAGCGACCTCATACTCGACCAACTCTACTCATATACTCCTGCCATGAATGCACTCATGGCAATGAGCAAAGGTATTGTAAATGTAGGAGGAGGAGAAGAAGAAAATTATCAGATTATCCACGAAACAGAACTTCGTCCAATCATCAATGTGCTTCCCACATACGAAAGCTGCTATACTGAACTGGAACACATTGTACTGCATCCGGAAAAACTTGCTGAACTAAAAAGGCAGAGTGTTGAATACATACACCGCCATCACGATTACATCAAGGTAGCCAAGCAATACGAACAACTCTACCTCAGCTTGTTGTGAAGCCAACATACAAGACGTATCAAAGGCCACTTTAGCACTATTTCACCGCTCATACCGTATATGTCTAACTGTCTGTATAGCATCGACAGATAAATCTTGTAACCATTTGACGACCACAACCGTGTCTCCATTGTTTTGGCAGCAAGCATCAATGCCTCAAGGTGTTGCTTAGTGCTTACTACGTTTTTTGAAGACAACGCTGATATTCCACCTTCGTTCCACACATAACAATATGCACCATGCGACGATGTCGCTACATGCGGATTTTTGCACAACAACTGCGGCAACGTATATATATCTTCAAATACTCTTTCTACAGGAAAACGCACATACTCAAACAACGTCCTTCTGTATATTTTATTCACGGCATAGGCATGTTCCCAAGCCTCTGTAGCAAACCAATAATGCCTCGCAGAAGCAAACTGCATATCGGTACATCTGGATGTTATTCTTTTATCAGTTCCTATATGCTTGAGTGGGTATTCAAGAATATCGCATGCTTCATTCTTCCTCAACCAATCCAGCAGCCCCTTATATGTCCCCTCCTCTAAATAATCATCACTGTCAACAAATGTGACATACCCTCCTCTTGCCTGTTCTATTCCGGCATTGCGCGCATCACTTAACCCTCCATTGCTCTTATGTATCACTTTTATTCTCTCATTACGTTTGCTCCAGGCATCGCATAAAGCAGGACTTCCGTCAAGAGAACCGTCATCCACAAGAATAATTTCCATATTGTCAACACCTTGCTTCAGTATACTATTTACGCAACGGTCCAAGGTCTTCTCCACATTATAGACAGGGACCACAACAGACAACATCACAGAAATATTCTTGTCCATACACTAAACATCATATACTTTAATTCGCATCTCCAACGCAAAGGGAAACGATTCATTTTCCTCAGTTCGTTCAAAATATCCCTCTTAAAATCACTGTCATGTCCTTGTCTGTGCAGCAACAACAAAATGTCAACAACAAGATAATCCAGTTTGCAGGAAATGCTATTTCCAATGTGTGATGCATCCATACTAAACTCGGTTAGCTTCCTAACTACCTGCACCATGTCCCTAATTCCCTGCTTCTGTTTTTCCCTGTCTATTGTTGTCGTAATACTCCCTTCACGAAGTATTCTAAGGTACCATTTTACGTCTACCGCCACAAAACTCTGTGCCAACGCAAATGCCTTTGGTGTAAACTCCTCGTCTTCATGAATCAGTTGCGGACAAAATCCAAGTCTCTCCTTATCAAGGAAATCTCTTCTGAACATATAAGCTGGTACGCACGGAAAAATATTCCTTCCCGTCATGAATGTATAAGCAGGAGAATAAACTCTACCATATGACGGCACATAACGCCGATATGGCTTTTCTATTTGCAAGAAATCACGCTGTATGACATTTACACCTATTATGTCAACAGTCCCCCGCTCCATCAACGACAACAATACCGACAAGTCCGATGTTCCTATCAGTTCGTCGTCGGCATCAACAAAAGCAATATACTTGCCGGCAGCATGCGACATTCCCACGTTTCTCGCCACACTCAGCCCACCGTTCTCCTGGCTTATAACATTCAAAGGATATTCCTTCATACATTGCTGCAATACAAATGCCGTATCGTCGGTCGACCCATCATCAACAACGATAACTTCAAAGGCATATCCTCTCATATCAAGAGCAAAAATGCTCTTGATACAAGACTTGATATAGGGTGCTGCATTATATGCAGGAATAACAAAAGATAGCAGCATTTTCTTGGCAAACTATCAGTAAACCTGAAAAAACTAAAGTCCTTGCTTCATCCCTGATGAATAGTCAACTGCGGGTATGGGAAGTTGATGCCCAGTCGGTTGAACTCGTTGTATATAGTCTCATTGGTTTCGAAGAATACACTCCAGTAATCCTCACTCTTAACCCACACACGCACTGTCATATTCACACTGCTGTCCGCCAGGGCACCCAGCACAATCACCGGCGCAGGTTCCTGAAGCACCCTTGCATCCTTGTCCAGAATATCCTTCAGTGCCTTGCGCACCTTATCAATATCCTCACCATACTCTACTGCAACAGTAAAATCTACACGACGAAGGGGTTCCTTGCTGTAGTTGGTTATATTTCCACTGGACAATGCGCCGTTTGGAAGATAAATCTTCTTGTTATCAGGAGTGGTCAGGATAGTGTGGAATATCTGTATCTCCGACACCGTACCGCCTGTTCCCTGAGCCTCTATATAGTCTCCCACCTTGAAGGGACGGAACAACAATATTACTATACCGCCAGCCAAATTCTGCAGATTGCCAGACAATGCCATACCTACGGCAACACCAGCAGAAGCCAATAATGCGGCAAAACTTGTGGTATTCACTCCCAAAGCGCTGACTACGCTTATGGCCAGGAGTATCATCAGCAGTATGTTCACCAGACTTCCCAAGAAACTCTGGATAGCAGAATCTACCTTCCTACGATCCATAACCCCACGAAGCATACGGTTTACCAGCGATATCAATGCCTTACCCACAAAATATATGATTATGGCAATGAGAATGCTCTTTCCGGCCTCCACTCCAAGGTCAATGCCCTTATCTATCAAATCCTTTATGTATTCGCTATTACCTAACTCATTCATTTTCTTTCTTTTTAATATTGTCCTAAACGACGGAAAGTTTGTTTATGGCACACATTACGGGGGCGCTGCAGCGTCCGCATAGTTTTCCGTTTTCACACAGACACCCCTCCGTTGTTTAGGCGAAGAGGTGTCTGTCATATATCATTAATTACGTTTGTCGTTTCTTACAGAGACCAGTCCTCCTGAGTCTTGCGGATGTAAGACTTGTAACGGCGCTGTGCAGCCTCCTTACATGCGTCAAACAGTTCTTGAGCCTCCTGTGGAGCAGCCTTCTTCAGAGAGAGGAAGCGAACCTCACCCTCGAGGAAGTCCTGGAACTTATCCCATGCAGGCTCCTTGCTGTCCAGCTGGAAGGGGTTCTTGCCCTCTTCGCCCAAAGCGGGGTTGTAACGCCACAGGTGCCAGTAACCGCACTCTACAGCCTTAGCCTCCTCAGCCTGGCTCTTACCCATACCACCCTTGGCCTTCAGACCATGGTTGATACAGGGAGCATAAGCGATTACCAGTGAAGGACCGTTCCATGCCTCAGCCTCCTTGATAGCCTTCAGGCACTGAGCCTGGTCGGCACCCATAGCCACCTGGGACACGTAGACATTGCCGTATGTAGCCTGCATCAGACCCAAATCCTTCTTGCCCACACGCTTACCGTTGGCGGCAAACTGTGCAATGGCACCGATAGGAGTAGCCTTTGAAGCCTGACCACCGGTATTTGAGTAAACCTCAGTATCAAGAACGAATACGTTCACGTCCTCGCCAGAACCGATAACGTGGTCCAGACCACCATAACCGATATCGTATGAAGCACCGTCACCACCGATAATCCACTGGCTACGCTTAACCAGATAGTGCTCCAGTTCCTTCAGCTGCAGGCAAACAGGGCAACCGGCCTCAACACCTGCGGCAATCATGGGCTTCAAGGCAGCAGCTGCAGCCTTTGAAGCGTCGGTATCATTCTGGCCGTCTATCCACTGCTGTGCAGCCTCCTTGAATTCGGCAGGAGTCTCTTCAGAAGCCATAGCCTCCTTCAGCAGGTCATTGATACGTGCCTTCATCTTCTTGTTGGCCAGTACCATACCCAGACCGAACTCGCAGAAGTCCTCGAACAGAGAGTTTGCCCATGCGGGACCCTGACCCTCGGCATTCTTTGTATAGGGAGTAGAGGGGATAGAACCAGAGTAGATAGAAGAGCAACCAGTAGCGTTAGCCACCATCTGGCGGTCGCCGAACAACTGGCTGATGAGCTTCACATATGGAGTCTCGCCACAACCGGCACAAGCACCGCTGAACTCAAACAAGGGCTGTGCGAACTGGCTGTTCTTGGGACTCTGCTTGATGTCCACCAGGTGCTGCTTGCTTGTCACCTTCTGCATGAAGTACTTCCAGTCGGCTGCATTCTTCTGTGCCTCCTCTGAAGAGTCGTCGTATGCCTTCATGGTCAGAGCCACACCCTTCTTGGGATTGCCAGGACATACATCAGCACAGTTACCGCAACCCAGACAGTCCTTGTCGTCCACTGCGATAACGAAGTGCATGCCCTTCATTGTAGCAGGAGCCTTCATCTCGATGCTCTCGCCCTCGTAACCAGCCAACTCCTCGTCGGTCATCACAATGGGACGGATTGCTGCATGAGGACAAACAAATGCACACTTGTTGCACTGTATACAGTTCTCGCTGTTCCATACAGGCACGAAACCAGCCACACCACGCTTCTCGAAAGCAGAAGTGCCCTGTTCCCATGCACCGTCTTCGATACCCTTGTATGCACTCACTGGCAACAGGTCACCGTTCTGGGCGTTGATGGGACGTACCAGACTGGTGATGTACTCGGGCTCGTCATACTTTGGAGCCTCATCTGCAGGAAGGTTGGCCCATGCAGGATCCACGGGCAGCACCTTGTACTCACCACCACGGTCCACAGCGGCAAAGTTCATGTTCACCACGTCCTCACCCTTCTTGCCATAGGACTTCACGATAGCCTTCTTCATCTGTTCTACAGCCATCTCCACGGGGATAACCTCAGTGATGCGGAAGAATGCAGACTGCAGGATGGTATTTGTACGGTTGCCCAGACCAATCTCCTGAGCAATCTTTGTTGCGTTTATATAATATACGGTGATGTTCTTCTCGGCGAAGTACTTCTTCAGGTTGTTGGGGATGAAGTTAACCAGTTCCTCACCCTCGAAGATAGTGTTCAGCAGGAACTGGCCACCGGGCTGCAGACCACGGATAACATCGTACATGCGCATATAAGCCTGAACGTGGCATGCTACGAAGTTGGGAGTCTTGATCTGGTATGTGCTGCGGATGGGAGTGTCACCGAAACGCAGGTGAGAACAGGTAAAGCCACCGCTCTTCTTTGAGTCATAGGAGAAGTATGCCTGACAGTACTTGTTGGTATTGTCACCGATAATCTTCACAGAGTTCTTGTTGGCACCCACGGTACCATCGGCACCCAGACCGAAGAACTTAGCCTCGAAGATACCCTTGCCACCCAGAGCCATCTCTTCCTTCTTGGGCAGAGAGGTGAAGGTAAGGTCGTCCACGATACCTACGGTGAAGTGATCCTTGGGCATAGCCAGTTCCAGGTTCTCGAATACACCCAGAATCATGGTGGGAGTAACGTCGGCACTGCCCAGACCATAGCGGCCGCCTACGATAAGAGGAGCATTCTCTACGCCGTAGAAAGCATCCTTCACGTCCAGCAACAGAGGTTCTCCATTGCTACCAGGCTCCTTGGTACGGTCCAGAACTGCAATGCGCTTGCAGCTTTCGGGCACAGCCTTCAGCAGATGCTTCACAGAGAAGGGACGATACAGGTGAACGCTCACCATACCATACTTCTTGCCGTTAGCATTTGCGTGGTCTATAGCCTCGCGTGCAGCCTCGGTAGCAGAACCCATCAGGATGATGATGTTCTCTGCATCCTCAGCACCATAGTATGTAAACAGGTCATACTTGCGGCCTGTGCGCTCGCTGATTGCAGCCATGTACTTCTCCACGATGGCAGGAACAGCGTCGTAGTAGCGGTTGCAGCTCTCGCGGTGAGCGAAGAATGTCTCGGGGTTCTCTGCCATACCCTTTGCCATGGGGCGTTCGGGTGTCAGTGCACGAGAACGGAACTCGCTCACAGCCTTCATGTCCACCAGGTCGCGAACATCATCTTCCTCAATGAGCTCCACCTTCTGGTACTCATGAGAGGTACGGAAACCGTCAAAGAAGTTGATGAAGGGAACACGAGATTCTATAGAAGCCAGATGGGCCACAGCACTGAGGTCCATAACCTCCTGCACGCTGCCCTCTGCCAGCATTGCGAAACCAGTCTGGCGACAAGCCATCACGTCGCTGTGGTCACCGAAGATACACAGAGAATGTGTTGCCACGGTACGTGCGCTCACGTGGAATACGCTGGGGAGCAACTCACCGGCGATCTTGTACATATTGGGGATCATCAGCAGCAGACCCTGGCTGGCGGTAAAGGTAGATGTCAGGGCACCTGCCTGCAGAGAACCGTGCACGGCACCTGCAGCACCGGCCTCGGACTGCATTTCCTGAACCAGGACAGTATCACCGAACAGGTTCTTTCTGCCCTGTGCTGCCCATTCGTCCACATGCTCCGCCATTGGAGACGAAGGAGTGATGGGATAGATGGCGGCAACCTCGCTAAACATGTATGCCACATGTCCGGCACAGGTATTACCGTCCCATGTCACAAATTTCTTTTCTTTTGCCATTGTTATTGTTGTTTTATCGTCAGGCACTCGGCCTGATTGCGGTTAATGATTATTTTCTTTTCTTTTATTTTTCTCTCAAGCCATCTTAGGTTTTCCTAAGATTCCTAGGACTTCCTAGGTCCTCCTAGGATTTCTAGGGTTTCCTATATCTTCCTATCCCCCTTTAATACAGCAGACCAAACATCCACAAAGGAATCTCCTGTCCCTCTCCCTGCAGTTTGTCCTTGCTTATGTATATCACGTCCGTCGCCTTACGCTTTGGAACATCCTCCTGTATACGGAATCGCGACTTGCCGTCCAGGATGAAGTTACACGACCTGTCTCCGACATTCAGTTTGTACTTGCCGGACACGGCATTCTGGAAGAATGTCTCCATCATGTCTGCAACGTTCACTTTCCCCGGAGTCAACCCGTGCATCAAATTGGTATTATGCATCAGCAGTCGTGCAGGCTTCTTCGGGTAGCCCTCTCCCTTTTTGTATATCATATTCACCAGACGGGCATCACTCAAGAACTTTATGTAGTTCATTATCGTTGTCCTTGAAGTCTGCACCTCTGCCGCCAGTTGGCTCACGTTCGGTGCTCCCGTACTCCCCGTTGCCAGCAGATATAGAAGTTTCTTTATTCTGTTCAGGTTCTTCTGTTCCATCTGGTTTATCAGCAGAATGTCCACCTCCACCATCATGTTCATGGTCTTGAGGAGGTTTTCGCTGAAGTTCTTTTTCTCCAGGAAGAAAGGATAATAGCCATGATGCAAATAAGCCTGGAAATGCTCCAGAGGATTGCACTTTTCGCACACCTCTTTTGCTATGCGTTCATGACGGTTCTCCAGCTCACGCAAGGTATATGGACGAATGTCCGTACCTGCCATCATGTTCAAATACTCTCTGAATGAAAACCCTCTCAGGCTGTAACTGTGGCATATACCATTCAGTTCCGGGTTCTCATCCTTCAGCCTCATCACGGTACTTCCCGTGAATATTATCTTCAGCATCGGGAACTTCTCGTAGCATTCGTGCAGCACATGGCTCCACGACGAAACCTTGAATATCTGGTCTATGAGCAGGACCTGGCCGCCTGCCTTATAAAACTCTCCTGCAAACCTTACCAGACTGTATGTCTGGAACAGGAAGTTGTTCATATTCACATACAGGCACCTTCTGTCCTTTGGCGAGAAGTTCTCCTTGGCATACTGCAGCAGGAAAGTGGTCTTGCCCACCCCACGGCTGCCCTTGATACCTATCAGGCGGTCGCGCCAGTTTATCTCGTCCATCAGCGAGCGGTGAACGGGTTCACCCAAATGTTCCAGCAGATACTGGTGCGTTCTAAACAGGGTTTCCAACATACTTGTAAGATGTATTTGCGTACTCTGAACGTATATTTACGTGGGCAAAGATACATTTTTTTTGGCAAATTGCAAAGTACACGTGACAAAAAAGCGCCGTCAACGGAAACTAAGGGCAACAAATCCCTTAAGGTTTCAAATGTTCTTCTGAAACTCCGTGATGTTTGAGAGCATTGGTCAGACTACCACTCCAGTTTGCCCAAATTCCTCATCTGCCTCATAATCTGCGTCTGCCTTTTGAGCATGTATCTTGAAGGATTCTTGGAACTATAGCGCAGGGGATTGGGCAGTGTGGCTGCTATCAGGGCACAGTTTGCCCTTGTCAGCCTGTCTGCTCCACGACCGAAATTCTGCCATGCCACGGCATCCACGCCATAGATTCCATCACCAGTCTCTATGACATTCAGGTACACCTCCATTATCCTGTGCTTGTCCCACATCAGCTCTATCAGCATGGTAAAGTATGCTTCCAATCCTTTCCGAAACCACCCGCCTCCGGGCCACAGGAACACGTTCTTTGCCGTCTGCTGGCTGATAGTGCTGGCTCCACGCTTGCGTTTTCCGCTCTGCCTTTCTTCCCATGCCTTGGATATGGCATCAAAGTCAAAGCCGTTGTGGGTCAGAAATCTTTGGTCCTCGCTTGCCACAACAGCCAATGGCATATCAGCCACCATACCCTTGTCCATATCCACCCAATGGTGTTTCAGGCGTATCTTCTCCCCTCTTCCCATCTGCTGGCAACAACGTATCACCATCAAGGGCGTTATCTGCACCGGCAACCACTTATACGCAAACACAGCCAATATAGAAGTGACAAAGAACAGAATCAGCATCCAGCGTACCGCTCTTCGAATATTTTTCAAAACAAAAACTACCCTATCCATTACTGCACACGTCTCTTTGCCCACACTGCCAGCAAACCCTTCAGCACCAACAGGGAATCGCATGTTATAATCCCTGCCAATTCCTGTGGGAAGTCCATGCTGTCGCCTCCAGTCATGAAGACGTGCAGGTCGGGGTACTGTGCCCGTATGGTGCGGATGTATCCTTCTATCTCCCACCTCATTCCGTTCACGGCACCGCCTCGCATGGCTGTGGGGGTATCGTATCCCAGCACGGGGTGCTCGCCATTGGCATCAAGCAGTGGCAGGGCTGCCGTGTGCTCGTGCATTGCCTTCAGCCTCAGGTTCACTCCGGGCGAAATGCTCCCTCCCAACACCTTGCCATCGGCTCCTATCACATCAAAGGTGAGGCACGTTCCGGCATCTATAATTAGTAATGTATGCCCGGGGCACAGGCTCCTTGCCCCGATGTCGGCAGCCACGCGGTCCGAGCCCAGTCCAGCAGGGATACCCTTCAGCCACTTCCCTGCCTCGGGGGACTGCCATGTCAACATCATGCATCGTGGATGCTCCAGCACTTCCTTTGGCATGGCCTGATCGCCAGCCACATTACTCACCAACACAGCCTCAGCATCTTGCAGATACTGCTCCCAGTCCTCAATGGGACGTATGCCCTCGGCGTCTGCCATGCAGACCTTCATGCGTGTGTTTCCTATATCAAAGATAATATACATACTTAATCGTTAATCATTGTTTTATCCACCCAGCAGATAGTTTTTATTTGGCACGCAAAGAGCGCAAAGGGCGCAGAGATTTTATTCCCTTTCGTCTTTCACGCTTGCGCTGGAGGGTCGCAAACTTCGTTACGACAAAAGTGCGCAGAGATTTTATCCACCCCCTCCCCCCTTACGGGGTACTCGCCCCTGTCTCAGGGGGCAAAGAGGGTCTTTAGAAGAAGCAGTAAATCTGCTTCTGTACCCTCTGAGGGTCGCACTCCCTCAGTGCGACGTTGGGCAGGGTGATAGTGTTAGCAGTAGTAACCAACTGTCCCCCTGAGACAGGGTGGACGAGCGAAGCGGAGGGGGTGGATGGCTTTCCGTTTTCCGTTCACATTGTTCCTCTGCGTTCTCCTGTCGCGCGTAGCCAGCGACAACTCCAGCGACAGCGCTGTTTGCTCTGGAACTCTGCGTCCTTTGCGGTCTTTGCGTGAGATAAAAGATAAGGACGTTTTTGTTTTGCACGCAAAGAGCACAGAGAGCACAGAGATTTTATTCTCTTTCGTCTTTCACGCTTGTAGGGACGCCCATATACCACGAGGAACTTATTCCCGGACGCTGCACGCAGCGTCCCTACCTTCCTCTCATCCTTCAACGTTAATCGTTAAACATTCAACATTCAACATTCAACGTTCATCGTTCCACCTTCACCATCGCACTCACCACCACCGTTACCAGGCAGCATCCCATCACCCACCAGAAGAAGGTGGCAAACCCCCACTGGTCTGCCAGATAGCCTGCCATCATTCCGGGCAGCATCATGCCCAGGGCCTGCAGGGCTGTACAGATGCTGAACACGCTGGTACTTCTGTCGCCCTTGGAGAAGTACACCAGGAAGAGCATGTATGCCGTAAAGCCAAAACCGTAACCAAACTGTTCTACCGCCACACACGTTTCTATTATCCACAACGAAGTGGGCTGTGCCATGGCCAGATAGATATATACTGCATCGGGCAGAGAAATGGCTGCTATCATCGGCCACCACCAGTGTTTCAGACCGTTCCTGCTCACAAGCCATCCGCCCAATATTCCGCCTGCCAACAGGGCTATCACGCCTATTGTGCCGTATGCCAGACCCACGGTTTCTGTGGACAGTCCCAGTCCGCCCTCTTCCAGTCCCCTGAGCATAAAGGGTTGCGCCATCTTTGCCAACTGTGCCTCGGGAAAACGGAACAGGAGCATGAACAGCAAGGCTGGCAGCACCCCCTTCTTGCTGAAGAATACACGCAGGGTGTCTATAAAAGGAACCAGAACCTTAAAGACCCTAAAGTCTTTAGAGTCCTTAGAGACCTTAGAGACTTTAAGGACCTTAGAGTGCCACAGGGCCAGGGCAAGCATTATCAGTCCTGCCAGGACCAGGGTCATTGCCCATGCCGCAGACATGCTGTGTCCCTTCTGCAGCACACCTGCCAGTACCACCAGGCCGCCCTGGCAGAAGATGGTGCCTATGCGGTAGAAGGTTGAGCGCCATCCCACATAGAAGGCCTGTTCCTTTTCCGTCAGCCCTATGATATAAAAACCGTCTGCCGCAATATCATGCGTGGCACTGCTGAATGCCATCAGCCAAAAGAGGGCCAGCGACAGCTGCAGCCACCACTCCGTCTGCAGCGTCAATGCCACTCCTGCCAGCGAAGCGCCCACCAGCACCTGCATAGCTATTATCCACCAGCGTTTTGTCCGCAGGCTGTCCACCAGCGGACTCCACAAGGGTTTTATAACCCACGGCAGATACAGCCACGAGGTGTACAGTGCCAGTTCCGTATTGCTCAGCCCCATGTTGGTGTACATGATCGTGGACAATGCCATCACCACCATATATGGCAGTGCCTCGGCAAAGTACAGCGTGGGAACCCACGAGACGGGAGATATATGCTTAGTCTTTTTCATCCTGTTTTATCGTTCATTCCATGAGCGTCCCGTCATGCTGGGCGTCTCAGAGGGTGCAGATACCTTTTGTAAAATATAACCAGCAACATGGGCAGGGCACACAGGGCATCCAGCATGAAGAACTGCGCGTATGTCAGCCATTCCAGTATAAAGCCGCTCAGCACCATAGGCAGCAGTATGCACATGCTGATTATTGGGATATACAGAGGGTTTACAGCATTCCTGTAGCGTTCACCTGAAATATTCTCTATGTACCTGCGGCAGGCATTCAGTCCCATGCCAAAGAACAGTTGTGCGGCAAAGGTGTATGCCGACAGCATCCACACATTTTCCGGGCGCCACTGCGTCATGGCCAGGTACACTGCCGGCGAGAGTCCAAGGCACAGGGCCAAGGGCCATTGCATGCGGGCGTCGCCCCACCTGTTCTCCATGGCACGTCCAAATGCTACTCCTGCCAGGAAGGATATCACGCCTATTGTGCCTTGGGCAAACCCCACCTCCTGCAAAGTGCATCCCAGCCCGCCCTGCTGTGGGCGAGCAATGAGGAAAATGGTACGGCTGTAGAACATCAGGCCCTGGGGCAACAGCATCAGCACCAGCATTGCCACCTGACTGGCCCATCCCGAGCGTTGCCACGGCCATTGCTGCCGTGTTCCAGCCGGTTCATTGCCGGTACCTCTCAGCAGAAGCATGTTTGCCAGTGTCAGCAACATATATGCTCCTGCCAGCAGGTAGCATCCCAAGGCCCAGGAGTATGTCTGCGACCTTTGCCTGAAGTATATCTGCAGCACTCCCACCGCCATTATCAGCAGTCCATAGGTCAGCACCGTTGCCATCTGCGAGGCTGTAGCCCTCAGCACCTTATGGTACTGCTCGGCGGCATGCTGTGTCCTGCGCCTGTAGTAGGCGCGTGCCAACAGGTCGTGCCATGCGCTCAGCACGCTTGCCAGGGCCAGCATGGCCACGGTCCACCATATACCGTACTTCATTGTCAGGGCAAAGAAGACCAATGTACCTGCAAGCATCACCTCCACCAGGTTCAGCCACCACCTGTTCCCCTCCATTCCGGGCAACAGGCGCCGCATCAACGGCTGTGCCACCCAAGGCAGCAACAGCACGGCAGCAAAAAGGGTGGACAAAGCCACCCCCATGCTCATTTGCAAAAACATTATCAGAGCCACGAAGGTCACCACCACCGATGGTATCTCGTTGGCGGCAAATAGTGTTATGGTCCAAAGACCTCCTTCGTTGCTTTTCATTATTCCTTATAGTGAAAGGTATAATGGTTATTTAGGGTTTTCAGAGTTTTCGGAGTTTTCACCTTTCCGTTCACTTTGTCCCTCTGAGACAGGGGGACGAGGAGCGAAGCGACGGAGGGGGTGGATTATACCTTTCCCCCCCCTCTGCGTCCTTTGCGTCCTTTGCGTGAGGTAAAAGATAGGAGTGCTTTTGTTTTGCACGCAGAGAGCGCAAAGAGCGCAGAGATTTATTGCCTTTCCTATTTCACGCTGGCGCTGGAGGGTCGTAAACTTCGTTACGACAAGAGTACGCAGAGGGTTTATCCACCCCCTCCCCCCTGCGGGGTACTCGCCCCTGTCTCAGGGGGAGAAAGTGGGTGATAGCGTTAGCAGTAGTAACTAACTGTCCCCCTGAGACAGGGTGGACGAGCGAAGCGGAGGGGGTGGATAGTCCTCAGTTTTCCGTTTTCCGTTCTAATACGATCTCGCTATCAGCACGCGAGCCACAGAAGGCTTGCCGCTTACCATATCCACGCCGGGTGTCTGCTCCACGCCGAAGGGCACACAACGGATGGTAGCCTGTGTCTCCTCCTTTATCTTTGCCTCGGTCTCGGCAGTACCGTCCCAGTGGCACAGGAAGAAGCCGCCATCCTTCACACGCTCCTTGAACTCCTCGTAGTTGTCGCACTCGTAGATGCGGGCATCGCGGGCATCCTTGGCCTTCTTGAATATATTCTGCTGAATCTCGTCCAGCAGGTTCTTGATATACTGCTCTATGCCCTCCACGGCAATGTTCTCCTTCTCCAGAGTGTCGCGGCGCATTACCTCTACCAGACCCTGCTCCAGGTCACGGGCACCCAGTACCAGACGCACGGGCACACCCTTCAGCTCATAGTCAGCAAACTTGAAACCGGGACGCTTGTTGTCGGCATTGTCGTACTTCACGCTCACGCCCATAGCCTTCAGGTTGTTCATTATCTCTGTAGCCTTGGCATCCAGCTGCTCCATCTGTGCAGGCTTGCCTATGGGGATTATCACCACCTGTATGGGAGCCAGTGCAGGAGGCAGCACCAGGCCGTTGTCGTCCGAGTGGGTCATGATCAGGGCACCCATCAGACGTGTGCTCACACCCCAACTGGTAGCCCAAGCATATTCGGGCTTGTTCTCCTTGTTCAGGAACTGAACGTCGAAAGCCTTGCCGAAGTTCTGACCCAGGAAGTGGCTTGTACCGCTCTGCAGAGCCTTGCCGTCCTGCATCATAGCCTCTATGGTGTATGTATCCAGCGCACCGGCAAAGCGCTCGGTCTCGCTCTTCACACCCTGCACCACGGGCACTGCCATGTAGTTCTCGGCAAAGTCGGCATACACCTTCAGCATCTGGCGAGCACGCTCCTCAGCCTCCTCGCGTGTAGCATGAGCGGTATGACCCTCCTGCCACAGGAACTCGGCAGTACGCAGGAACAGGCGTGTACGCATCTCCCAGCGCATCACGTTGCACCACTGGTTCACCAGCAGGGGCAGGTCGCGGTAGGACTGTATCCAGTTCTTGAAGGTATTCCAGATGATTGTCTCAGAAGTGGGACGGATGATAAGTTCCTCCTCCAGCTTCGCAGAGGGGTCCACCACCACACCGTCCTTAGTCTCGTTTGTCTTCAGACGATAGTGAGTCACCACGGCGCACTCCTTGGCGAAGCCCTCCACGTGCTCTGCCTCGCGCGACAGGAAACTCTTGGGGATAAGCAAGGGGAAGTACGCATTCTGCACGCCGGTCTCCTTGAACTTATCGTCCAGCACACGCTGCATCTTCTCCCAGATAGCATAACCGTAAGGCTTTATCACCATACAGCCACGCACATCGCTCTGTTCGGCCAGGTCGGCCTTCACCACCAGTTCGTTATACCATTTAGAGTAGTCCTCACTTCTCTTTGTAAGGAAATCCAATTCTTTTGCCATATATAATAAAATGTTATTTTGCTTGCAAAGGTACGATTAAGCGAGCGAAATTCAAAATAAAGTGCACTTAAATTTGATTTTCAAAGCATGAGTACCTTAGAGGCATCGCCTCAATTGTACGATTAACCAAGCGAAAAGCAAAATAATGTCTTATACTGATATAGGTAGACACATTTGATAACAATTATAAAATGTGTAAACAGTATGAGAAAGAAAGGCGAACGTTACAGTGAAGAAGAACGCTTATTAATTCTTCGTGACTATTATTCCTCAGGAATGTCCAAAGGAGCATGTTGCCGCAAATATGCCTTGAGCAGTCCTAAAGTT